>JACCTL010000068.1 GCA_013812395.1 Euzebyaceae bacterium | reverse complement strand
TGGCATCCTCACCCGTCGGGTCCCGCTCGACTCGTGGATCGACGCGCTGCAGCGCCAGCCCGACGACGTCAAGGTGACCGTCGACCTCCGTCATGACCCTTGACGGATCGTCGCCAGATCGTTAGCGATCCGCCGCCGTGACAGGCTCGGCCCAACTCAGCGGATGTTGGAGGCGGGCGTCGCGAGACTGCACGAGACTGGCGTCATCACCGGGTGACGCACATCAGCTGGCCAGGGTGGCCAAGGCGCCGGTTACACCACCGGAGCCGCTTATCGCTTCTGGCCGGCACAGGAGGATTTCCATCGCGATTTGGCGATCACCGCGTTGGAGTGGCGCGGTCGCTCCTCCATCGCCGACACCATCGCCGCCATCCGCGCCGTGGTCGACGGCGGTGCCCCACTGCTCGAGGTGCTGCGCACAGGCGCCGAGGCCAACGTGCACCGCTTCCCAGGCGAGACCGACTTCTTCATCACCCTGGCGCTGCGGGCGAGTGCCGTCTACGCCAGCGGCGACCTCGTCGAGGCCAGCCGTGCTCGTGTCGAAGAAGGGCTGAAGAAGCACGCCGAGCTGTACGAGGCACTCATGGCGATGTTCGGACGGCGGCCCCGACCGCCCTACACCACCCACCACTTGGCGTCAGTGCTGGCAGCACTCGCCGAGGGGTTCGGTATCCAGGACCTCGGCGGCCGGCACCAACATTTCAACCGTCCAGATCTCGGCGAGGGTGTTGGCAGTGAGTGGACACTGTTCGGGGCGGCGACGCAGGCCGTGGTCGAGCACTTCACCGAGCCGAGCCCATAGCCTCGGGGCGATGATCCGGTACGACGTGCAGGCGGTGAACACGGCGACCGCGTCGAGCAATCGCATCCACGACGACGAGGTCGCCAAGGCGTACGGGTTCGGCGGCGGGTTGGTGCCAGGAGTCGACGTGTACGCCTACCTCGTTCACCTCCCGGCGGAGCAGTGGGGCGTCGAATGGCTGCACGGTGGGTCGATGTCGGCGCGATTCGAGCGGCCGGTGTACGACGGGGAGCTGCTGTCGATCACGTCGTCGGACGACCCGACCTCAGGCCTGTTGCAACTCTCACTCGCCGGGCCTGACGGCGGCCAGCGCGCCAGCGGTGCTGCGAGGGCCGTCGCGGAAGTGCCGGCGTCAGAACGGGAGACGCCCGAGCACCGGGATCGGCCGCAGTCTCCGCCTGACGCCGACGCCGAGGCGCTGGCGCCGGGAACCTTGCTGGGATCGGTGACGGCGACGTTCGATGCCGCTGCCGCACCCGGGTACCTCTCGGCGGTCCGTGAGCCGCTGGAGCTGTACCAGTTGCAGCAGCTGGCGCATCCCGGTTGGCTACTGCGATTTGCCAACACCGTGCTGGCCGCCAACGTCCGCCTGGGACCTTGGATCCACGTGTCGTCAGACGTCACGTTCGGCGGCGCCGTCCACGACGGAGACGTGCTCGACGTGCGGGCCGTCGTGCGGGACGAATACGAGCGCAGCGGGCACCGCTTCGTCGTGCTCGACGTGGCCATGGTCGACGCTGATGACGGCTCGGTCGTGCAACACGTGGAACACCGAGCCATCCACACACCGCGCAAGCCATGAGCGCCGGGCGAGTACAGGCTGCGACCGAGGAGCTCTACGGTCTGCTGCCCGACGAGTTCACCGCTCGACGGGACGCTCTTGCGAAGCAGGCAAAGGGCGATGGGGACGCTGAGACGGCGAAGACGGTCAAGGGGCTGCGCCGGCCGACAGCACCGGCATGGCTGGTGAACCTTCTCGTGCGTCAGCATGGCGACGACATCAACCGCTTGCTGGCTCTCGGCGAGGACCTGCGCCAGGCGCAGTCGGCGCTTGACGGCCAGCTGATGAAGCAGCTCTCCGCCGAACGCACCACGCTCGTTGAGGACCTCAGCGGCAAGGCGGGCAAGCTCGGTGAAGCACAGGGTCAGAAGGTCACGGGTGCCGTCGAGCGCGATCTCGAAGAGACGCTGCGGGCGGCCGTCGTCGACCCGCTCGCCGCCGAGGCGGTGGCCAGCGGACAGCTCACCAGGGCGCTGTCGTACGCAGGGCTCGGTGAGGTGGACGTCTCCGGCGCCACTGCGACGCCGCTGCAGAAGTCGTCCGCGAAGCAGCCGCCACACCAGAAGAAGCCGTCGTCGACCGAGCAGGCGTCGTCGACCGACAAGCGCGCGAGAGGGCACACAGAGTCCGCCAAGGACCGCGAGGACCGAGAGGACGCAGCGAGACGAGCTGCAGCGGAGCAGGCGGCCGTAGCAGCGAAAGAGCGGCTGGAGTCGGCGACAGCCGCCGTGTCGGCGGCACAGCAGGCGCGCCAGGAGGCCGAGACGCTCGTGACAGACCTGGAGCAACAGCTCGCGGGGGCGCGCAGCGCGCTGGCCGCAGCGAAGAAGCAGCACGACCAGGCCACGCGTGCGCACAAGCGGGCAGAGCGCGGCGCCTCGTCCGCAAAGTCGGCGCTCGACGCGGCGCTCGGCTGATCCCGGCGGGCACTGCTCGGCCGGGTGGGTGGTTAGCCTCGCGACAGCCATGGCCGACGACATCACCTCAGCGGTCGAGCGGGCGCTGACGCCCGACGAACAGCAATTGGCGAAGCTCCGCGGCCAGAACAAGATGACCGCCCGCGAGCGGATCGACATGCTGCTCGACGAGGGCTCGTTCGTCGAGGATGCGGTCCTGGC
>JACCTL010000066.1 GCA_013812395.1 Euzebyaceae bacterium | reverse complement strand
GCTTTCCGGCGAGCAGCCCGGGCGGCGGCAGCCGCGGCGGGCGGCCGGCGACCGTGCCCGGCCGCAGCTCGCGGGACGCCTCGGCGCCGACCAGGGTGCGCCGCTGCTCTGTGTAGCCGGCATCCAGCAAGTCGGTCATCGGTACGTCGACGTAGGCGGGGTCGCCATACCAGGCCTCGCGGTCGGCGAAGGCGAGCTTGGCGCACTCGACCACGGTGTGGACGAAGTCGGGGCTGTCGGGCCCGGCAGCTGCCAGATCGAAGCCGTCGAGCAGCGCCAGCTGCTGCAGGAACACCGGTCCCTGCCCCCACGGACCCGTCTTGCAAACGGTGTAGCCGTGGTAGTCCAGGCACACCGGTTCCTCGATCGGTGCCCGGAAGCTGGCGAGGTCGTCGCCGGTGAGCAGCCCCGCATGCCGGCGCCCCGACGAATCCAGCACCTCGGTCGGCATGTAGTCGGCGATCGCCTCGGCCACGAAGCCCCGATAGAAGGCGTCCCTGACTGCGGCGATCTGAGCGTCCCGATCACTGCCGGCAGCCTCGGCCTCGGCGACGATGCGCTGGTAGGTCCGGGCCAGGTCGAGGTTGCGCAACAGCGTGCCGGCCGGCGGCGGGCCGCCGTTGCGCAGATAGGTGGCCGCGGAGGTCGGCCAGTGCTCGGCGAACAGGTCCCCGACGCTGGCGATGGCCTCGCTGATGCGCGGCACCAACGGGTAGCCGTGCTCGGCGTAGCCGATGGCGTAGGCCATCACGTCGCGCGGGCGCAGCGTCCCGTACCGCCCGAGCAGTTGCATCCACGCGTCGAAGGCGCCGGGCACGCAGGCCGGCAGCATGCCGGTGCCGGGAATGAGGTCAAGGTCCAGCCGCCGGAACGTCGCGATGTCGGCCGCCTGTGGCGCCGGCCCCTGGCCGCTGATGACCCGGACGGCGCCCTCGGGGGCGCTGTACAGCAGAATCGGCACCTCGCCGCCGGGCCCGTTGAGGTGCGGCTCGACGACTTGCAGCACCAAGCCCGCGGCGACCGCAGCGTCGAAGGCGTTGCCGCCGCGCTCGAGGACTGCCATGCCCGCCGCCGAGGCCAGCCAGTGGGTGGACGACACCATCCCGTAGGTGCCAAGCAGTTCCGGGCGGGTGGTAAAGGTGGCGCTCATGTGCCCGCCAGCCGCAGCAGGGTGTGCAGCAAGACGTTGGCGCCGGCCTCGATGTCGTCGGCGGCGGTGTGCTCGGCCGGCGAGTGGCTGCGCCCGTCCCGGCTGGGCACGAAGATCATCCCCGCCGGCGCGATGCGGGCCATCAGCTGCGAATCGTGGCCCGCGCCCGAGGGCAGGTGACGCAGGGTCCGGCCCTGCTCGTCGGCGACCTCTGCGATCGTGGCCCGCACCCCCTCGTCGAGGGGCACGGGGTCGGTCAGGCTGCCCCGCTCGTAGCTGACCTCGACGTCGTGCTCGGCGGCGCAGGCCCTGGCCCGCTGCACCATCGCCTGTTCCAGCGCCTCGAGCACCTTACGGTCGGGGTCGCGGAAGTCCAGGAAGACGGTGATCCGCTGCGCGACGATGTTGTCGGCTCCGGGGGCCACGGCCAGTCGACCACAGGTGGCGACCGAGCGTCCGTCGCCGGCCTCGGCCACGACCTGCTGTAGGTGGGACAGGAAGCATGCGGCGCCCCGCATCGGGTCGCGGCGCAGGTGCATGGGTGTGGTACCCGCGTGGTCAGCGCGGCCGAGGAAGGTCAGCGCGCCGCCGCCCAGCCCCACGATCGACTCGACAACCCCGATCTGGGCGCCAGCCCCCTCCAGCGTCACCCCCTGCTCGATGTGCAGCTCGACGAAGGCGTGCACGTCGGCGGGGTCAACCGTGGTGGTGGTCGCCTCCGCGGGATCGATGCCCGCCGAGCGCAGCGCGTCGGTCAGCCGCCGCCCGTCGCGCCCGACCATCTCGGCCAGGATGTCGGCGTCGAAACCCTGGACCACGGCGGTGGACCCGAGCAGATGGTGGTAGCAGCCCTCCTCGTCGGCGAACACCACCAGCTGCAGCGGGCGAGGCGGCGGCGTACCGCTCTCGGCGATGGTGCGCAGCGCCTCCAGGCTGCACAGCACGCCCAGCGCACCGTCGAAGCGTCCGCCGTTGGGCACGCTGTCCAGGTGGGAGCCGGTCCACACGGCGGGTCCCGGCTGGTCGCCGAGCCGAGCGAACAGGTTGCCGATGCCGTCGCGGCGCAAGGTCAGTCCCGCGTCGTCGCAGCGTTGGCTCAACCACTGGCGCGCCGCCAGGTCGGCTGGCGAGAAGCTGGTGCGCTCGACCCCACCGTCAACGGTCGCGCCGAAGGTGGCGAGCTCATGCAGGTCGGCCAGCAGGCGATCAAGGGAGATGTGCACGTCCTAGGTCATGCCCAGCAGGGCCCGGTTGCAGACCCGGGTTCGCCGCCACCGGGCGTTACTGTGGCGGGCCATGCCTGCCGCAGCCACCATCGACCGCTCCACCGCCGAGCAGCCATCACGGCCGCCAGGCGCCGACCGCAATCCCTTCGCGCGCCTCTGGCACCACGCAACGGGGCACCGCCGCGATGTGGTCGTCGCCTCGGTGTTCAGTGTGCTCAACAAGGTGTTCGATCTGGCGCCGCCCCTGCTGATCGGCGTGGCCGTGGACACGGTCGTGGAACGGCAGGACTCGCTGCTGGCGTCCATGGGCATCGCCGGCCTCCGCGACCAGCTGCTGGTCCTAGCCGCCGTCACTGCCGTTATCTGGGTGCTGGAAAGCGTCTTCGAGTACCTGTTCCAGCTGGGCTGGCGCAACCTTGCCCAAACCGTCCAGCACGAGCTGCGCCTTGACGCCTACGCCCACGTCCAGAGCTTGGAGCAGGGCTACTTCGAAGACCGCTCCACCGGTGGGCTGCTGTCGGTGCTGAACGACGACGTGAACCAGCTCGAGCGCTTCCTGGACCGCGGGGCCAACGAGATCCTGCAGGTGCTGACGTCCGTGGTGATCATCAGTGGCGCCTTCTTCGTGGTGGCGCCGAGCATCGCCTGGTTCGCGATGGCGCCGATCCCGTTCATCTTGTGGGGGTCGTTTCGCTTCCAGCGGATGCTGGAGCCGCGCTACGCCGCCGTCCGCGAGCAGGTCGGCGCGCTGAACAAGTCGCTGGCCAACAACCTGTCTGGCATCGCCACCATCAAGGCCTTCACGGCCGAGGAGCGCGAGAACGCGCGGATCGGCGCCGAGTCCCAGAGCTACCGGGAACGCAACCGCGAAGCCATCCGGCTGTCGTCGCTCTTCGTACCGCTGATCCGCATGGCGATCCTGATCGGCTTTCCGTTCATCCTGGTCCTGGGCGGGCTGCGGATCCTCGAAGGTGGCCTGGCGGTCGGGGTCTACAGCGTCGGCATCTTCATCGTGCAGCGCCTGCTGTGGCCGCTGACGCGACTGGGCGAGACGTTCGATTTGTACCAGCGCGCGATGGCCTCGACGCGGCGCATCCTCGACCTGCTGGCGGTGCAGCCGGCGATCACCGATGGCCCAGGTGCACTTGCGCAGCCCGTTCGAGGCGCAC
>JACCTL010000084.1 GCA_013812395.1 Euzebyaceae bacterium | reverse complement strand
CGATGCTGACACCGACGGCGGCCCCGCGGGGTGCGCAGGAGCCCCAACCAGGAGATGAGATGTCGCCTCGACGGATGCCGCTTGTAGCCCTGATGGTCGTCGCGCTGCTGCTGGCAGCATGTGGCGGCGGCGAGGAGACACCGCCGGCCTCGGCTGGCGGCAGCGAGGGCGCCACCGAGGTCAGCGGCTCGCTGTTCGCCTTCGGCTTCGGCTACGAGTCGGGCGACGAGATCGCCAAGGTGCGCGTCGACCGCTTCCGCGAGGAGTACCCGGACGCGAAGGTGAGCTTCAGCGAGAGCGGCTTCGAGGAGCAGCCGTTCCTGTCCGCGTTGGCCAGCGGTGAGCCGCCCGACGTGGTCAACCTGCCCCGCAACACCATCGGCACCTTCATCGCCCGTGGTGTCCTGGCGCCGCTGGACGACTGCATCGCCCAACAGGGCATCGACATGGGCGTCTTCTACGACGCGGCGGTGTCGCAGGTGACCGTCGAGGGCACCACCTATGCGCTGCCGGAGTTCTTCAACAGCCGCATCTGGATCATGAGCAACAAGGCCTTCAAGGATGCGGGCCTGGACCCGCAGGAACTCGACGTGTCCGACTGGGACGCGATCGCCGAAGCCAACGAGCAGCTGACCAAGACCAACGGTAACCGGCTCACTCGCATCGGGATCGACCCCAAGCTGCCGGAGTTCCTGCCGCTGTGGTCATGGGCCAACGCCAGCGACATCATCAGCGAGGACGGGTTGACCTCACAACTGGAGACTCCCGGCGTCGCCGAGGCGCTGGAGTACTCCAACAGCATTCACGAGGCAGCCGGTGGCCGCACCAAGTTCCTGGACTTCCGCGACACCTGGGACTTCTTCGGCGAAGAGAACCAGTTCGCCGCCGACCAGCTGGGAGCGAACCCCTTCGAGCAGTGGTACCTCAACGTCCTCGCCGACGTCTCACCCAACGTCGACATCACGGTGCGACCGTTCGAGACACGTGACGGTGAGCCGTTCACCTGGTCTGACGGCAATGCCTGGGCGATCACCGCCGATGCCGACAACCCCGGCGCGGCCTGTGCCTTCATCGCCCTGATGACCGCCAAGGACACCTGGGTCGAAGCCGGCGAGGCACGGGCAAAGATGCGCAACAAGGAGAACAAGCCAAACTTGGGCGTCTACACCGGGAACCGGGAAGCCGACGAGGTGATCTTTGAAGACCTCGGCCTCGGCAAGTGGCCGAGCTTCGAGCAGGCGGTGCAGACGATCCTGGAGGTGCAGGAGAACGCCCGGAGCATCCCGCCGTCTCCCGCCGCCGCGGCGTTCGAGACTGCCTGGATCTCCGCGGTCGACGGGGTGATGACCGGGGGGGACGACCCGGCCGAGGCCTTGGCCGCGGCCGACCAGGAGGCACAGGAAGCCATCGACGCCGCCGCTCGCTGACCACGTGACCCGGTGACCACAGGAGGCCGGCAATGGCCATTCGCAGCACTGACCCTCAGCAACACGCGACTGGCCCCGCGGATGAGCCGAAGGCTGCCAGCAAGCGGATGACCAACCGCCGGCGGGAGCTGCTGTGGGCGCTGATCTTCATGTCACCGTGGATTCTCGGCTTCCTGATCTTCATGGCGGGGCCGATGCTATGGAGCCTGTGGCTGTCGTTCACCGACTACGACCCCCTCGTCCCTGTCACCAATTTCATCGGCGTGGAGAACTACCAGGAGCTGTTCTCCGATCCCAAGATCCGCACCAGTCTGTGGAACACCGTCTTCTTCACGATCTTCAACGTCCCCGGTACGATCATCTCGGGCTTGGTCCTCGCTCTGCTGCTGGACAAGGTCGGTCGCGCGGCGGGCTTCTTCCGCACCGCCTTCTACCTGCCCAACATCACGCCCGCCGTCGCGGTGGGCGCGCTGTTCCTGCTGCTGCTCAACGGGCGTGACGGCATCGTCAACCAGATCTTGCGGTCGGTCGGGTTGCCAGGGCCCAGCTGGCTGAACGACCCCGCCTGGATCAAGCCGGGCATCATCATGATGATGCTGTGGAGCGTCGGCAGTACGGTGATCATCTACTACGCCGCCTTGCGCAACGTTCCGCAGGTGCTGTACGAGGCCGCGCGAGTCGACGGGGCCAGCGCGTGGCAACAGTTCCGCAACATCACCGTGCCGATGATCAGCGGGGCGATCTTCTTCACCCTCATCATCAACACCATCGCCTCCCTGCAGCTGTTCACCGAGGTGTACGCGATGTTCTTCGGTTCCCAACAGTCCGGGGCCGCGGGGGAGGCCGCGCTGTTCTACGTCATCTACCTGTTCAGCAACGCCTTCGAGTTCTTCAACATGGGCTACGCGTCCGCCATGGCCTGGTTGTTGTTCGTGGTCATCGGCCTCATCACGCTGGTTCAAGTCAAGGCGAGCAAGCGCTGGGTGTACTACGAAGGAGCAGAATAACATGGCCGTCAAAGACCGTGAGATCGACCGCTCCTACATTCCCGACATCGATCGCCCGCAGGAGGCGACCCAGCCAGGGTCCAGGGCCGCCAACCTGGCTACCCGAGCGTTCTTCCTGGCCACGCTGCTCGCCGCCACCGCCCTGTTCGTCTACCCCCTCATCTGGCTGCTGTCCGCGTCGCTGAAGCCCGCGGCAGAAGTATTCAGCTCCGACTTCATCGGCAGCGAGATCCGCTGGGACAACTACACCCGCCTGTTCGCGATGGCGCCGATGCTGACGTGGACCTGGAACAGCGTCATCGTGTCGTTCCTGGCTGCATCGACAGTCACGATCAGCTCGGCGATGGTGGCCTTCGCGTTCGCGTACTTCCGTTTCCCCTATCGCAACGTCATCTTCTCCATCGTGCTGGCCACGATGATGCTGCCCGGCGCGGTGCTGATGATCCCGCAGTTCCTCATCTGGGACTACCTCGGTTTCAACAACACGCTGTTCCCCCTGTGGGCCGGCAACCTGTTCGGGTCGGCGTTCTACATCTTCTTGCTGCGGCAGTTCTTCCTTGGCCTGCCACGCGAGCTGTTCGAGGCCGCCAACGTCGACGGCGCGGGCTACTTTCGGATGTGGCGGTCGATCGCCCTGCCGCTGACCCGGTCGGCGCTGATCGTCGTGTTCATCTTCGAGCTCAAGGTCGCCTGGACCGATCTGGTCCGACCGCTCATCTTCCTGCGTGATGTGGAGCTGTTCACCCTGCCGCGCGGCCTCAAGGCCATCATCGACAACCCGCAGATCGGCGGCCAGCAGCAGTGGGAGCTGCTGGCTGCGGGCAGCGTGATCGTCACGGTGCCGATGATCCTGATCTTCTTTGCCTTCCAGCGTTACTTCATCGAGGGCATCGCCACCACCGGCTCCACCGGCAAGTAGCTGCCCGGCGCCTGCCCTGGTTCAGGACTCAGGCTCAGGGCTCCAGGATCTGGCCCTGGGTCCGTAGGATCGCCTGCAGACGCCCGATGTCGACGTCGTGGACGGCGCTGTCGCTTTCCACCGCCAGCGCCGCGGCCACGCCCGCCGCGTGGCCAGCGATCATGAACTGCGGCTCCATCCGGAATGAGGCGAACGCGATGTGCGAGGCCGAGACGCAGGTGCTCACCAGCAGGTTGGCACACTCGTCGCGTCGCGGCAGGAGCACCCGGTAGGGCAGCGGATAGGGCGGCACCGGCACGCTCAGGTAGCCCTCCGTGAGCACCTCGTCGAACACGTCCGGAAAGCGGGAGATCGGGGCCGCCACCCACTGCACCTCCCTGATGTCGATGTTGTAGCCACCCATCCCGACGGTGTCCGTGACGCGCTGGGAGCGGTCGGCTTGCAGGTCGTGCTGGGTGAGCACGTACTCGCCGAGCATCCGGCGGGCGTCGCGCACGTACAGCTGCGGTGGCCAATGCTCCGTACGGGGGAACTCGTCGGCCGGTAACCCGAAGCGGCCAAGCTGCTGGCGCAGCCGTGTCGGCACAGCCGTGTCGGCAGCGAGGAGGTACAGCAATCCCTGCGCCCACGTCCGGTGTTCCGTGGCGATCTGTTCTCGGCGCTTCGCGTCGGCCTCGGGATAGTCCCAGCTCGCCCCGAGCAGGTTGGTCGAGACCGGGCCGCCGCTGTTGACGTCGACCTTGCCGTTGGGAAGCTGGCCGATCCCCATGAAGTGGCGAAGATCGGCGGCGTCAGCGAGCGCGGCGAGGTAGCGGCGGACCAGGATGTACCGATCGGGGTCGTAGCCGGCGGGTTCGGTCAGCGCAAGCCGGTGCGGGGGGTCCTCGGTCAGGCAGATCCGGTAGCAGTAGGACTGCACCTTGCCGTCACCGTGGCCGGGCGGGCCGATCACTGCGTAGGGCTGGACGTACGGCAACAGCCCACCACCCTGCGCCGCGGCCGAGACGGCCACCCCGAACTGGTGGTGGTTGGGGAGGAGCTCGACCCTTCCGGCCAGCGACTCCCCGAACCGCGACTGCCCGTCGCGCCCGACCGCGTAGCTGACGCCGGCGTGGGCGAGCAGGTCACCCTCGTAGGATGCGTCGATGAAGCAGTGGGCGTCTAGCCGGTCACCGTTGTCCGAGACGATGGCCTCGATGTGGTCGCCACACCGCTCCACCTCGGCCAGCCGCCACTGCGGCCAGAGCGTCACTCCCGCCTCGTCCAGCCATTCACGCATGACCAGTTCGGCGACCTTGGGCTCGAATCGCCAGGCAATAGTCGCGTCGTAGCGGCGGCCGATCCGGGCGAACAGCTCTCGCGCCAGCCCGCCGATCAGTGTCTCCTGGCGCTCGACGTCGGTCCGACCCAACCCGCCCGACACCATGCCACCGACATGTTCGGTTGGGTCCGCCAACGCCACCCGCAGGCCCTGACGGGCGGCGGCGATCGCCGCCACCACACCGCCGGCGGTGGCCCCGTACACCACAAGGTCAACGCCAGCCGGATTCGCCGGCGCCGAAAGAGTATTCACACTCAGCCGGGGACGACTTCGAACCGCTGCCGGCCGTGTAGGCGGTAGATCTGGAAGTCGGTGTCCAGTGTGAACACACGCCGGTCTCCCCGCTCCTCCGCCAGGGCCACGAGGGTCGCGTCCGCGAGGTCCATGGGCAGGTCCGCGTACTTCGCCATGAGCTGAGCACTGCGTTCGAGGGCTGACCGGGACAAAGCGGCGATGTCCAAACGGCCGCTCAACGTCAGCTTCCACAAGGCCCCCTGCCCCACCTGCCCCCCAGCTCGAGACAGCAGGTACATCGCCTCGGTGAACGCTGGCCAGGTCGTCACCAGCGGCAGCCGAAGGCCAGCCAAGACCAACCGGCACACCTCATGATCGGCCTCGTCGGCATCGATCAAAGCGACGAGTGGCCCGGCGTCGGTGAGGGTCACGCCTTCGCTGCTCGCTCGGCCACGATGTCGGTGAACGCCGCTGCAGTCCGTCGCGCCCGGCCGCCACCCCCATGTATGACACCCAGGACGTCATCGAAATCTGCAACGTGGCCAACCACCAAGGTTGCGTCAGCGCGTTCAGCGGCGGCCCGGCGGATGAATTCCGACAGCGACTCACCCCTGATCGCGGCCGCCCGCTGGAGTCGACCCTCGAGCTCTGGATCCAGCCGAAGACTTTTCATCCCAGAAGCGTATCACGATCAACCCTTACCGTGATACAGCCATTCACTCCGCCGACAACGCTTGAATGGCCGTCAACGCCTCCGCTGCTGGCTCTGGTCTGGCGGCTGGTCGATACGCTGGCCGGGTGAGAGTCTGGCTGTCGTTGCCGTGAGGGGCGACCGTCCGGCGCCTGCCAGTGGGGCCGCGCGGCCCGGACCGTCGGTCTGGCGCAGTCTGCGCGGTGCCGGGGCAAGCCTCGTCGACGACCTTGGCACCTTCGTCGTAGCGAACCTGGTGTGGGCCTTGGTGGCGGGGTTGACAGCGCTCGCCCGTACGGTCTACCCACCCGCGCTTGTGGTGGGCCTGCTCTTGGTGCCGGTCACCTGCGGATTGACCCGAATCGCCGGGCGCGCCGCTCGTGGTGACGCCGTGCGTCTTCGCCACTTCACCGACGGCGTCCGCCACCGCTTCTGGCTGCACCTTGCCCTGGGCGCAGGCCAGTCCCTGGTGTTGGCCGCGGCCTCGGTCAACGTCGCAATCGGACTTACAGCCGGGGGGGGGCTGCCAATCTTGGCGGCGGTCGTGTC
>JACCTL010000021.1 GCA_013812395.1 Euzebyaceae bacterium | reverse complement strand
GATCTCGGTTCTGCCACTGGCGACACGGCCCTCGCCGTCCGCCCACGACAGCACCGCGGTGTAGCGACCGGCCGGACGCGCACGCCCGCCGTCGCCACGGCCGTTCCAGCGGAAGGACTCGGCACCGACCGGCTCGCCGCCGAAGTCGACGCTGCGCACGGCGTTGCCTCCATACTCGCGGATGACCAGCCGCACCCGGCCACGCGCCGCCAGCCGCCAGGCGATGCGGGTCGTGTCGGCCCGGCCGTCGCCGTTCGGCGTGAACGGCGACGGGTTCGCCGAGAAGGCGCCGATGGCGCCGGGCGACTCGATCGACCGCGTCAGCCGGTAGCTGCCGTCACCGAAGATGTCCAGGTAGCGCACGGCGGTGCTGCGAGCCGTGAAGACGAAGGAGCGCGGGTTGTAGTCGGCCTCCAGGGTGTCCTCACGCAGGATCGGCTGCGAGAAGTCGGTGACGTCGGTGGTGGAAGGCCCGAAGCCGAACAGCTCGACGTACTCCGACACAGCGCTGACACCCCGGACCCGGGCGCGCAGCGTCTCACCGTCGCGCAGGCGGAAGCGGAGCACGTCGTCGACGTCCAGGACGGGGTCGACCTCGTCGGCGTACTGCGACGGCCTGCCGGCCACGCCCCGCACGTTGTCGTCGCGCGCCAGCACGTACAAGTGCAGTGGCAGCCGGCGGGTGGTGCCGTCGTCGAGGTAACCCATCGTCACCGCCACGATCGACCCACCACGCGTCGAGCGCAACGCCGTGCGCGCCTCGCCACGGCCGCCGGTGTCGGCGGCGCTTGGGGTCGCCGAACCGCGTGCCGGCGACTCGAAGACGACCCGGGCGCCCTCGACGGGTCGTCCCGTACCGTCGGTGAGCACGGCAGCTAGCGGAGCCGAAGTGCGTTCGCTGAGCAGATCACGAGTTGGCGCGATCACGCGCGTGGACGTCCGCCAGGTGGCCAGCAGCCGGTCGGGATCGACGCTGGCCGCCGCAGCCGCCGGCGCGGTGGGCAGCCCGTGACCCGTGCGCAGGTCCACCCCGGCGCCCGTGCCGCCGACCTCGTGGGCTGTACCCAGCAGCCATTGGCGGAGCATCCGTAGCCGCCCCGCCGGTGTGGCCGCGCGCAGTTGTCCGGCGTGCTGCTCGAACAGCAGCGCCGCCAGACCGGCCACATGCGGTGCCGAGAACGACGTGCCGGTCAGGCAGCGGCGGAAGCCGGGGTCCGGGCAGTCGGAGTAGATGGCCGGGGACACCGACCTGGCACCCAGCACTGGTATGGCCTTGCCTGGAGCGGCGATGTCGACCTTGCCGAAGGAGGAGAACTCGGCCGGCCGCAGGCCGCTCGACGAGCGCCGCAGCGCGCCGACCGAGACCGCGCCAGGGCAGGCCGCCGGGTAGTTCGGGGCGCGGTCGCCGGCGTTGCCCGAGGCCACCACAACCAGGACGCCCGACCGCGCGGCCGCTGCCACGGCGTCGCACAAGGTGGCGGAGTAGCCGGGCCCGCCCAGCGACATGTTGATGATGTCGGCCTCGGCGCGGCCAGCGGCCCAGCGAATGCCAGCAGCGATGGTGGTGTCGCTGCCACCGCAGCCCTCGAAACGCGGGTCGCTTTCCAAGACCTTGCCGCGCACGATCGTGGCCTGTGGCGCCACACCGGCCACGGGGACGCCATCGTTGCGCGCCGCGGCGACCACGCCCGCGACGGCGGTGCCATGGCCGCAGTTGTCGGTGTCGTCGCCGTAGCGGCCGAAGACCTTTCCGGGCGTGACCCGAGGTGCCAGCTGTCCCTGATCGCGCTGCACACCGGAGTCCAGGACCGCGACGCGCACGCCGGCCCCGGTGACGCCCTGGCGTGCCGGCGTGGAGTCCCAGACCTGGTCGGCCTTGACGGCGCGCACCCCCCAGCCCTCCTCCGCGAAGGCCTCCCGGCGGTAGTTGGGCTCGGCGTAGGCGACGGCGGGGGCGGCTTGCAGACGACGGGCCACCGACAACTCCTGGCCGCGCGGTACGGCAAGCCGCGTGACGCCGCGCAAGGGGCGACCGATCACCGTGGCGCCGACCGTGGCGCTCACCCGGCTCAGCACCGGCGGCTCGCGGCTCGCGGCCTCGTCGAAGCGCACCAGCACCTCACCGGGAATGACAGCCGCTCGGAACCGTCTGGCGGCAACGGCGCTGGCGCCGGACGCGACCGGCGAAGCCGGGGTGACAACAGGCGCCGCTCCGGTGACCGGCGGAGCAGGCGTGACGACAGGCGCGGCCCCGGTGACGAACGGCGACGCCGTGGCGGCGGGAGCACCTGCTGCCGTGGCCAGGATCACTGCGCCCGCAAGCAGACCGCCGAAGCGGCGACCGAACCCAACAATCATCACAGCGCACCCCTGTCATCACCGAGCGTCACCATAGTACCGGCACACATAACCCGGTACATACCGGACGTTCGGCCCGCCTCCGGCGGCCACCGGCGGCTCACCGCCGGCGGCACCCGCAAGTGTGCAGCCGTCGGCACAACGTCGTCAACGCACCCTTCGGCCGGTAGCGCGCAACCTTGACCTATCGTGCAGCTATGGCCGCAATCATCTACGCCTCCCGCATCGCGCGGCTTGGAGTCCTCGACCCCGACGGAGCCACCCTCGGCCGCGTCGACGACGTCATTGTCGGCGGCCCGATCGGTGGGCACGGGCCGCCGGTCATCGGGTTCGTCATCGCCGTGCCTGGCCGCCGCATCTTCGTCTCCGCGGGCCGCGTCGTGTCGTTGGACCCCGACGGCCTGCGCTTGCGTTCCTCTGATCTGAACCTGCGCCGCTTCGTGCCACGACCCTCTGAGGTATCGCTGCTGCACGACCTGATCGACCGGCCCGTGCCCGGTGGCGACCGCGTTGTCAACGACGTCGGCATCCGGGCGGCCAGTGGCCGGCTGCGGGGCTGGGAGGTGGCCGTCGTCGACTTGGTGCCACCCGGCCGGCGCCTGCTCGGCGGGCGGCGTCGTGACCGTCGCACCGAACCGTGGGAGCAGGTCCGCCCGCTGTTCGCCAAGGGCTCGGACGTCTACGGCGACCTGCGTGACCTGCACCCACGCGACATCGCCGAGCAGCTGCAGGACCTGCCGGCGCCAGAGCGCACCACGGCGGCGGCGACGCTGGACGACGATCAGCTCGCCGAGGTCATGGAGGAGCTGCCCGAGGAGGTGCAGGCCGAGCTGCTCGACGAGCTCGGCTTGGAGCGCGCCGCCGACGTCTTGGAGGCGATGGAACCCGACGACGCGGCGGACCTGCTCGGTGAGCTGGAGCGCGGGCGGCGCGGTGAGCTGCTGGCCGCCATGGAGCCCGACGAGGCCGCCCCCTTGCGGCGCCTGCTGCGCTACGCCAACAACACCGCCGGCGGGCTGATGACCCCCGAACCGGTCCTGCTGCCGTCGCAGGCCACCGTCGCTGAGGCGCTGGCGCTGCTGCGGGAACCCGACCTGACCCCTGCCCTGGCGTCACAGCTGTTCGTGGTGGACCCGCCGTTGGAGACGCCCACCGGGAGGTTCCGCGGCGTCTGTCACATCCAGCGCCTGCTGCGCGAGCCGCCCAGCGTGCGCGTCATCGACTGCGTGGACTCCCAGCCAGAGCCGGTGGCGCCTGATCTGGACGAGTTGCAGGTCGCCGAGACACTCGCCGCCTACAACCTGCTGGCGCTGCCCGTGGTCGACGCGGCGGGCCGGCTGGTGGGCGCGGTCACTGTCGACGACGTGCTCGACCGGGTGCTGCCCACCGACTGGCGGGCCCACCGGTGAGCCGGCGACCAAGCGACCTGACCCGTCCGCGTGGTGGCACCCGCTTCGGTGTCCACTACGACCCCGACGCCTTCGGGCGCTTCTCGGAAGCCATCGCGCAGTTTCTGGGCACCGCCCGCTACCTCGTCGCCCAGACCATCGTGGTAATCGTCTGGATCATCGTCAACGTCGTGGCGGTGCGACTGCGTTGGGATCCGTATCCGTTCATCCTGCTCAACCTGTTCTTCTCCACCCAGGCCAGCTACGCCGCACCCCTGATCCTGCTGGCGCAGAACCGCCAGGCCGAACGTGACCGGGCGCAGGTCGAAGGCGACCGGGAGGTCACCGCCAGGACGCTGGCCGACACCGAGTTTCTCGCCCGCGAGATCACCTCGGTGCGACTGGCCGTTGCGCAGTTGGTTACCGAGCGCGACCTGACGCGAGAGCTGGGACGGTTGACGACCGAATTGGAGGCGCTGCGCGCCGAGGTCGCGCAGGTAGCTCAGCCGGAGCAGCCAACGGAACCCACCACCAGCAGTGAGCATCAGGAGTAGGTTGACCAGCAGGAACAGGGGGATCATGCTGCCGAACCCTTGCGGTCGGGGTTACGCTGCCCGCGAGGAGCGCAGGAAACCCCCCGGAACGCCGGGCGACGCGAGGGAGCAAGATGGCCAAGCTGCAGTTCGACGGAGTGTACAAGCGCTACCCCGACGGCACCGAGGCCGTCAAGGACCTGACGCTGGACATCGAGGACGGTGAGTTCGTCATCCTGGTCGGGCCCTCGGGTTGCGGGAAGTCCACGGCCCTGCGGATGGTCGCCGGACTCGAGGAGATCTCCGACGGCAAGATGATCATCGGCGATCAGGTCGTCAACAACATGACGCCCAAGGAACGCGACATCGCGATGGTGTTCCAGAGCTACGCGCTGTACCCCCACATGTCGGTCGCCGACAACATGGGCTTCGCACTCAAGCTGGCCAAGGTGCCAAAGGACGAGATCAACAAGCGGGTCCGGGAGGCCGGCGAGCTCCTCGGCCTCACCGAGTACCTGGACCGCAAGCCCAAGGCGCTGTCCGGTGGACAGCGTCAGCGCGTGGCGATGGGCCGCGCGATCGTGCGGGAGCCCAAGGCGTTCCTGATGGACGAGCCGCTGTCCAACCTCGACGCCAAGCTGCGCGTGCAGATGCGCGCGGAGATCGCCGAGCTGCAGACCCGCATGGGCGTCACCACGCTGTACGTAACCCACGACCAGGTGGAGGCCATGACGATGGGTGACCGCGTCGCGGTGCTCAAGCGTGGTGAGCTGATGCAGGTGGACAGTCCTCAGGAGCTGTACGACAACCCGGACAACCTGTTCGTCGCCGGCTTCATCGGCTCGCCCGCCATGAACCTCGCCGAGGGGACGCTGGAACACAGCGATAGCGGAGGGGTCGCCCTCAAGATGGGAACCACCGTCGCCCTGCGGGTGCCCGACGAGGCGATCGACCGTTACCCCAGGGTCCGCGACTACATCGGCAAGAAGGTGGCCGTCGGCATGCGGCCCGAGCACTTCTTCCGCCCGGACGGGTCGGTGCCCGACGACCTGCAGCTACCGCAGCGCAACGTGACGCTGGTCGAGGCCCTGGGCTCCGAGCTCATCGTCCACTTCGGCATGAGCGCGCCCCCCATCGTCACCGAGGACATGCGAGAGGCCGTCGACGACGCCGAGGCGTTCGCCGAGATGCAACGCGCCGCCGAGTCCGGCGGACAGATCTTCACCGCCCGTATGGAACCGCGCAACGCACCCAAGGTGGGGCAGAAGATCGACGTGGCGTTCAAGACCGAGAACCTGCACTTCTTCGACATGGAGAACGGCGCACCGCTGCGCTGACGCAAAGCTCGCGCGCACCAGGACCGAGGAGCACGACAATGGTGCGCGCGCTGGTGGTGGGATCCTTGGTGCAGGATCTGGCGTTCCAGATTCCGCAACGACCCGGCCCTGGCGAGGTCATCATTGCCGACGAGTTCGGCACCTTCCGCGGCGGCAAGGGCTACAACCAGGCCGTGGCCTTGGCGCGGCTCGGGGCCGAGGTAACGATGGTCGGCGCCGTGGGCCATGATCCCTACGGCGACGGCTTCCTCGCAGCCCTTGAGCGCGAGGGCATCGACGCCGGGCGGGTGGTGCAGCTGCGTGGCGTCAGCACCGCGGTCGCTGTGCCGCTGATCACCCCCGACGGCGAGGTCGGGTTCGTGCAGCATCCCGGTGCCAACCGCCAGCTGCCACCCGCCCACTGCGCCGACCTGCCGGACTGCGACGTGCTGCTGCTGCAGGGCGAGGTGACGCCGGCCGCGTCGGAGCGGGCCGGCGGCGCCATCCGCAGGCGGGGCGGGATCGTGGTCTGTAACCCCGCGCCCATCCACGACGTCACCCCGGCGCTGCTGGCCACCGCCAGCGTCATCTGCCCCAACGAGGTGGAGGCTGCAGCGTTGCTCGCCGACGGCCCAGCACAACCCGATCGCAGCGACGGCGCCGCCATGGCGCGCGCGCTGGGCACTGAGGAGCGCAGCTGCGTGGTGACACTCGGCGCCGCCGGAGCGGCCTGGTGCGACGGCACGGACTGTGGCAGCGGGCGACCTCCACAGGTGCGGGCTGTGGACACGACCGGCGCGGGCGACAGCTTCTGCGCCGCCCTGGCGGTCGCCCTCGCCGAGGGCGCGGGTTACGCCGAGGCCGTCGGCTTCGCGTGCGCCGCTGGCGCCCACGCCGCCACCATCCGCGGGGCCGAGCCCGGTCTGCCCACACGGGCCCAGGTCGAGGCGCTCCTCAACCACGCCGCCTGACATGGAGCCGACTCCTCGCGATCAGCTGCCTTACACCGCCACCGACGTGGCGTCGGCCACCGACCGCCTCCGGCAAATCTGCGCGGGCATGCCCGAGGTCAGCGAACGGGTCAGTCATGGGGCGGTCACGTTCTTCATCCGGGGCAAGCGGACGCTGTGTTACCTGACCGATGACCACCACGGTGACGGCTGCCTCGCGCTCATGTGCGCCGCGCCGCCCGGCGTGCAGGAGGAGATGATCCGGTCGGACCCAGAGCGCTTCTTCCGGCCTGCGTACGTCGGTCACCGCGGCTGGATCGGGCTGCGGCTGGACACCGCGGTGGACTGGGACGAGGTCGCCGGCGTGGTCGAGGAGGCCTACCGCTGCGTCGCGCCGGTGACGCTGGTGCGCCGGCTCGAGGCGCGAGGCAGCGACGGCGGCGAGAGGTGACCGCGGGCTCGATGCAACCGCACTTCACCCTGGCCGAGGCCCGCGACCTCCTACCCACCCTGCGGGCGAACGCGGACCGCATCGTGGCTCTGCGCGCCGACCTGGCCGACGCCTCGGCGGCGTTGCGCAGCGGGATCCAACCAGCCGGCGGCCTGCCCGAGGTGAAGGCCCTGGAGGCCCACCTCCAGGAACGCATCGACTGGTTCGCGGCACGGGGCATCCAGTTGAAGGGGGTCGCCCCGCTGATCATCGACCTGCCCAGCGAACTCGACGGTGAGCCGGTGTTGCTGTGCTGGCTGGAAGGCGAGACTCGCCTCGGCTGGTATCACCCCGCAGCGACCGGGTTCATGGGCCGCCGCCGTCTCCCCGACTCGCTATGAGTTGTTAGTGTTGCGCGGTGACGCTGCCCGATCTGGACCGCTTGGCGTTGCTCGTGGTCGATGTTCAGCGCGGCTTCGACGACGCCGGCTACTGGGGCAGGCGCAACAACCCGGCCTGCGAGAGCAATATCGCCAGCTTGCTCGGATCATGGCGTGCGGCCCAACGACCCGTCATCTTCGCCCGCCACGACTCCGCCGAGCCCGGTTCACCGCTGCGGGCCGGACAACCGGGCAACGACTTCAAACCGATCATCACGGGTATTCCAGACCTGCTGCTGAGCAAGACGGTCAACTCGTGCTTCCACGCGACCCCTGATCTCGACGCCTGGCTGCGCACCCGTCAACTCGACGGCGTGGTGATCTGCGGCATCACCACCAACCACTGCTGTGAGACCACCGCGCGCGTCGGGGGCAACCTCGGCTACCGCGTCCTGTTCGCCCTCGACGCGACGCATACGTTCGACCGGCGAGGCCCCGACGGCCAAACCGTCCCCGCCGACCTGCTGGCGCACGTCACCGCCACCAACCTCGACGAGGAGTTCGCCACCGTCGTGCGCACCGGCGACCTGCTCGACTGATCGGGCTCGCTGTGCCTGCCACTCGACCGAGAACGTCTCGCCGGGCTACCCCGTCACCGACCACTACCGTGGCACCGTTGACGTGGACGCCATGGGGATCGACGCGTGGCGTTTCCGGGTCTGCCGGGACATCCGGGACCGGGTCGATCCCTGTGGCAAGTACGCCGAGGTCGATGTCTGACCTCCAGCTTCGACAACGGGTGCCTTGTCTGACGCTGCGGGCAAGCACGAAGGGGTACTGTCCGGTCGTGCGGTACGACGGCGCGCCGGTGGCGACCCTGCACCTGTTCGGCGTCTCGGGAGCAGGCGTCGCACGGGCGCTGTTGCGGATGGGCTTGGACCGTGCCCCACTCGCCTCGACCCCAGGGCTGCGGTTTTCCAAGCTGCTGGGAACCGGCAGCGGGCGCACGTTCACCTTGCGCGACGCCGACCCCCGCCGCTGGGGGCTGTTCGGCGTCTGGGACGACGCGGCCGCGCTGGATGCCTTCGAGGCGGGGTCACCGGTGCCTCGAGCCTGGGCGGGGATCGCCGACGAGCGCTGGCGGGCGGAGCTGGCTCCAGTTCGGTCGCGCGGCCGCTGGGCCGGGCGTGACCCGCTGGCCTCGGCGCTGTGGACTCAGCCGCCCGCGGGCGCCAGTGTCGCCGTGCTCACCCGCGCGCGGATCCGGTCGTCGCGCAGCCTCGCCTTCTGGCGTGCGGTCCCGCCGGTGTCGGCGGACCTGCACCGCCAGCCGGGCCTGCGCTACGCCATCGGGATCGGCGAGGCCCCTGTCGGCCTGCAGGCCACCTTCAGCGTGTGGGACTCTGCCGCCGACCTGACCGCCTACGCCTACGGCGGAGACCCACACCGTCAGGCTATTCGACGCACCCGCGACGAGGGCTGGTACGCCGAGGAGCTGTTCTCGCGCTTCGCCGTGCTGGCCAGGGAGGGCACGGTCAACGGCGTCGATCCGCTCGGCTGACCTGCCCCCACCTAGACTCGGCAGCCATGCGCGACGTCGTCATCGTGGGGGCGGGGCACAACGCCCTCGTCGCCGCCTGCTACCTGGCGCGCGCCGGCCTTGACGTCGAGGTCGTCGAGCGCCGTGCGGTCGCCGGCGGGGCGGTCTCCACCGTCGAGCGCTTCGGTGGCTACCAGATGGATGTCGGCTCCTCGGCCCACATCATGGTCCGCCACACCGGCATCGTCGAAGACCTCGACCTCGCGGCCATGGGACTGGTCTATCAGGATCTCGACCCGTGGGGCTTCGCCCCGTTCGGTGACGAGGCCATCACCTTCTGGGGCAACATCGACGCCGCCTGCGCCTCGATCGAGAAGGTCTGCGGTGCCAAGGACGCCGAGGCCTACCACCGGTTCGTCGACGACTGGGGGGACCGCAACACCCGGATCTTTGAGGCCTTCCAGGCACCGCCCACCGGTGCCAACCTCGGCCGTCACCTGTGGTCGGTGGGACGATCCACAGGCCTGGACGGGATGGAGCTGTCGCGGCAGTTCCTGACCAGCGGTGACGCGCTGCTCGACGAGCACTTCGATGACGAGCGCCTCAAGACGGCGCTGGCATGGATGGGCGCGCAGTCCGGACCGCCGACCCATGAGGTCGCGACCGCCGACCTCGTCGGCTGGAATGCCCTGCTGCACCGATGTCCTCCTGGGCATCCCGTCGGCGGCTCCGGGATGCTGTCGGTGGCCCTTGCCCGCCGCTTCGAGGCCCTCGGCGGCACCCTGCGACTGAACGACGGCTGCGCGCGCATCTACGTCCGCGACGGCAAGACGCGCGGGATCGCCACCGACTCCGGCGAGCGGATCGCCGCGACGACGGTCCTCGCCGGCTGCCACGTCCTCACCGCGTTCGAGCTGGTCGACGACCTGCCGCCCGCGTTCGCGCAGCGGGTTGCCTGCACGATCCGCGTCGGCAACGGCATCGGCATGGTCGTGCGGCTTGCCACCAACGCCCTCCCGCGCTACCCCGGCGCCGGCGGCGAACAGCCGTGGCGAGCGCTGCAGCTGCTGGCGCCGTCTCGCAACTTTTTGCGCCGCGCCCACGGCGAGTTCAGCGCCGGCCTGCCACCCTCGGAGCCAGCGGCGCTGGCGATGACCTTCTCGGCGTTCGACGACACCATCGCACCGCCCGGCAAGCACAACGTGACCGTGTGGGGCCAGTGGCATCCCTACGAGCTGAGCAACGGCGAGACCTGGGACGCCATCGCCGAGCGCGAGGGCACCAAACTGGTCGAGGCAGTAGACGCGGCCGCTCCCGGCTTCGCCGCCAGCGTGGAGCGCATGCATGTGCAGACGCCGCTGGACCTGGAGCGAGAGCTCGGGCTGCGGCGGGGCAACGTGATGCACGTCGAGATGTCGCTGGACCAGATGTTCGCCTGGCGGCCATTGCCGGAGCTGGCCGGCTACCGCACGCCGTTGGACGGGCTGTACCTGACCGGTGCGTCGACCCATCCGGGCGGCGGGGTGTTCGGCGCCAGCGGGCGGTCGGCGGCCAACGTCATCTTGGGTGACCGGACCAAGGCGCGCCGCTGGTGGCGGTGACGGTCCCCGCCGAACGGAGGGCCGTTGCGCTCCCCGACCAGGGTCCGCGCGCCGTCCCGGTGGTCCTTGGTGCCGCGACGGTCTGCTCGCAGATCCTCTATCCCCTGGTGCAGGGCAGCGTCAGGGATACAGTCACCGTCATCAGCGTGGTGCTGTTCTTCGCCGCGTCGGTCAGCCATGCCGCCGTCTGGCGCGGCTGGCGATTCGCGGCCGTGCTGGTGGCGGTGACCGCAGGCGGCGGGCTGCTGGTCGAGGCCGCCGGTGTCACCACCGGGGTGCCGTTCGGCGCCTACACCTACGGTGACAGCCTCGGCGTGAAGCTGCTTGGTGTGCCGGTCGTGATCCCACTGGCGTGGACAATGATGGGCTACCCGGCGCTGCTGGTCGGGGCGCGCATCGGGCGGGACCGCTGGTGGACGCCGTTGGTCGCGGGAGCCGCGCTGGCGTCGTGGGACCTGTTCTTGGATCCGCAGATGGTCGACGCCGGTCACTGGTTGTGGCGGGGCGGCAGCGGACCCGAGGTGCTCGGCATCCCGATCCTGAACTTTGTCGCCTGGTTCGTCATCGCCACGGCGATGATGGCGGTGCTCGGGCGGGTGCCGGCCCGCGGCTACTGGGTGGTGGATGACGCGCAGCGGGCGGCGGTGCGCACGGCCGACCGGGTGCCCTTCGCGTTGTACCTCTGGACCTATGCCTCGTCGGTGCTGGCGCACGCCGCCTTCTTCGGGTTGCCCGGGTCGGCGCTGCTGGGCGGCGTCGGCATGGGAATCGTGGTGGCGCTGCTGCTGCGCGTGTTGCGCCGGTGAGCCGGTGAGCCGGGTGGTGGTGACGGCGTTCTTCGCTTCGGCCGCGCTGGCGATCCACGCGGCGGTCAACGCCCGGCTGCTGCGCCGCCCGCCAGCCCTGGTGCCGCCCACCAGTAGCCAGGCCCAGCGCCGGCTGAGCGTGCTGTTGCCGGTCCGCGACGAGGCGCAGCGGGTAAGCCCGTGCGTGTCGGCGCTGCTGGCGTCGCGCGGGGTGGATTTCGAGCTGCTGGTCCTCGACGACGGCTCCAGGGACGGGACCGCCGAGGTCGTGCGCCACGCCGCGGGCGATGACCGGCGCGTGCGGGTGCTAGAAGGCCAGCCGCTGCCGCGCGGATGGCTCGGCAAGCCGCACGCCTGCCAGCAGCTCGCCGAGGCAGCCGGCGGTGACGTCCTGCTCTTCGTCGACGCCGACGTGGTGGTCGCCCCCGACGGCCTCGCGCGCACCGTGGCGTTGCTCGACGGCGCCGGCCTCGACCTGGTGTCGCCGTACCCGCGTCAGTTGGTCGCAACGGCCGCGGAGCGGCTGCTGCAGCCGCTGCTGCAGTGGTCCTGGTTGACCTTCCTGCCTCTGCGGCTAGCGGAGCGCTCCCGATCCCCCTCGCTGTGCGCCGCCAACGGCCAGCTGCTGGCCTGCCATGCGACGGCCTACCGTGCCGCCGGCGGTCACGCGGCTGTCCGCGGCGAGATCGTCGAAGACGTGGCCTTGGCACGCCGGTTCAAGGCGCACGGCTACCGGGCGACAGTCGCCGACGGGACCGACGTCGCGACCTGCCGGATGTACCAGGACTGGCCCGAGCTGCGCGACGGCTACACCAAGAGCCTGTGGGCGGCCTTTGGCTCCACCGGCGGGGCGGTCGGGGTGACCGCGTTGCTGACCTGGCTGTACGTGCTGCCGCCGGCGGCCGCCGTGACCGGCGTACTGCAGCGCCGCCCGAGCCTGGCGGTGACGGGCACGGCCGGCTACCTCGCCGGCGTTGCCGGCCGGATGGTGGCTGCCTACCGCACCGGCGGCCGGCTGCTGGATTCGCCGGCGCATCCCGTGTCGGTGGCAGCCCTGGCCTGGCTGACGCTGCGCAGCCTGCGGCACCACCGAGCCGGGACGGCAACCTGGAAGGGCCGGGTGATCGCCTGAGCCGCGTCGTAGTGGTGGGCGCGGGGGTCGGTGGGCTGGCCGCGGCCGCGCGCCTTGCCACCGCCGGGCACGCGGTCACGATTTGCGAGCAGGCAACGGTGGTGGGCGGCAAGCTCGGCCTGCTCGAGCGGGACGGCTTTCGCTTCGACACCGGCCCGTCGCTGCTGACGATGCCGCAGGTCTTCGCCGAGCTGTTCGCCGACACCGGCGCGCCGCTGGAGACTGTGCTCGACCTCCGACCGGTCGAGCCGATTGCCCGTTACCGTTTCGCCGACGGGACTCGCCTGGACGCCACCGGCGATCTCGCGGAGTTCGCGCGGCGTCTAGATGGGGCGCTCACGCCGGGCAGCGGCGACGACTGGCACCGATTCATGGTGCGCGCGGAAACGATCTGGGACGCCGTCGAGGGGCCGTTCCTGCGCCGGCCGCTAGGTGGACCGGCCGACCTGCTGCGCCAGGCCGTGCGCCTGCGCGACCTGGCCACCATCGCACCGCATCGGACCTTGCGCGGCCTTAGCCGCCGCTACCTGCGTGACCCGCGTCTGCGGATGTTCCTCGACCGCTACGCGACGTACACCGGCTCGGACCCACGCCTCGCCCCGGCGGCGCTGGCCGCCGTGCCCTACGCCGAGCAGGCATTCGGGGCGTGGTATGTCCCCGGCGGGTTGTACCGGTTGGGCGAGGCGATCCGGGACCGCGCGGTCGAGCGTGGGGCGGTCGTGCGCACAGGCGCCGACGTGACCAGCATCGAGCTGACCGGTGGCCGGACCGCCGGCGTGCGGCTGGCCGGCGGCGAGCGCCTCGCCGCCGACGCGGTGGTCGCCAACGCCGACGCTGCGCACATGTACCGCGATCTGCTGCCCGTCCCGGCAGCGACGGCGCCACGGCGCCGGCTGGCCAGAGCACCGGCGTCGCTGTCGGGCTTCGTCGTGCTCCTTGGCGTCCGTGGCACGACGCCCGGAATCGCGCATCACAACGTGTTGTTCCCCGACCGCTACGACGCCGAGTTCGACGACATCTTCGGTCCCGCACCGCGGCCGGTCGTCGACCCCACCCTCTACGTGTCGGTGCCGCGGGACACCTCGGTCGCACCCGTGGACTGCGAGGCCTGGTTCGTGCTCGTCAACGCCCCCCGCCACGAGCCGGAACGAGGGGTCGACTGGGACGCGCCAGGGCTTGCCGAGCGCTACGCCGACCGGCTCCTGGACATGGCGGCCGAGCGAGGCCTCGACATCCGCGGCCGCTCTGTGTTCCGCGAGACACTGACCCCGGCCGACCTCCAGCGGCGCACCCGCGCGGTGGGCGGGGCGATCTACGGCACGTCGTCCAACGGCCGCCGCGCGGCGTTCCTGCGGCCGGCGAACCGATCACCGGTTCCGGGTCTGTTCCTCGCCGGCGGCTCCTCCCATCCCGGCGGCGGGCTGCCCCTGGTGGCGCTGTCGGCCAAGATCGTCGCCGACCTCATCGGCCCGGCCTGACCCGCACAGCCCCGGGCCTCACCGCGTCGCCCCCCCGTCGACTCCGTGACTGCACCAGCCAATTAGAAGGGTTGGTCACACTATTGTGACCTACCCTTCTTTCTGCGCGTGGGCATGGGGAGCCCGGCGCCCGGCCCCTGAGCCCGGAGCCGGCGTTACGGAGAGCGCCGGCGTCAGGAAGGCTGGCCGGCGAGCTGGCGGTGCACGGCATACACCAGCTGGCCGAGACCGATAATCGAAAAGCCTGTCAACGCCGCCATGCCGAGGGTAGCGACCAGCTCGGCGGAGTCCACGAAGACCCCGCCGAAGTGGATCGAGGCCGAGCACAGGATCACGCGGTTTGCCCGCTCGCCGAGCGTGACGGCGCCGATCTCGCCGCCCCCCGCGTTGGCGGCGCGCGCCCGCAGGTACTCCAGCAAGAAGAAGGCCACTCCGCAGACGACGGCCAACCAGGCAGGCGCGCCGACCGAGACCACGGCCAGCAGGTAGATGACGTCGTTGATCCGGTCGACGCCAGAATCCAGGACGTACCCCCACTTGGTCGCCCGGTCGGTGAGCGCCGCGACGGCCCCGTCGAGGGTGTCGCCCAAGCCGCTGAGCACCAACGTCCAGCCGGCCAGGATCGGCCAGTAGCCACCCGCCGCCGCGGGCACGAACACCGCGAACGCCAGCCACACGCTCCAGATCGTCAGCATGTCGGGAAGAATCCCGCGCCGTGCCAGCGGCCGGGCGATCGCGTAGGACATGGTCAGCCAGCCGCGTAGCCAAGGGTTGCCCGTGCGGGGGTCGTAGCCGCCGTGCAGGTCCCGCCACCGCTGGAAGTACCCGTCGCGGTCAGGTACCGGCTGTCGCGGGCGGCGGGCGGTTACCACGCTGGCGAACACCAGCAACAGCGCCACCACCACCAGCGCCAACCCACGCTGTGTGTTAGGGCTGCCCAGGTCCATGCCGTGATGCTACGGCGCTGCCCGGTGGCAGCGGTCCCTGCCTAGCGGGGGGTTGAGTCAT
This sequence comes from Euzebyaceae bacterium, assembly GCA_013812395.1. Lineage (GTDB taxonomy): Bacteria > Actinomycetota > Nitriliruptoria > Euzebyales > Egibacteraceae > JACCTL01. Next base: position 4,365 of record JACCTL010000021.1, on the reverse strand, counting down.
CACCTGAGTGGGGAGACCGGGGCGGATTGTGTGCCGTCGGCCCGCCGCCCCCGAACCTTGGAGTCTTGATGGTGTCAGCACGTGCCCGCATGTCCTCGTCATGGTCTCGGGCGTGCGCAGCCCTGGGCTGTCTCGCGCTCGCGACGGTGACGTCGCTGGCGTCCACCCCCGCCATGGCCCAGACAGCCAAGGCAGGCCAAGCCACCCGCACCGCGAAGGTCGGCGCCCGCAACTTGGTCGACAAGGGCGAGCCGGCACGGGCGTCGTCGGACGCTGCTCCACGGCCAACCGCGTTGCATGTCAAGGTATGGCGGCGCACCGTGTTGTTCGGCGGCCAGGTGACCGTGACCGGGCGGCTCACTCGCGCCGGCAGGAACACCCCGATGAGCTCCCGGCGTGTCGAGTTGCTTGCCAAGGCCGCCGGCGACGAGGGGTTCTCCGTCGTGAGCGGCCGGCGCACGGCGAACGACGGCAAAGTGCAATGGCGGGTCGCGCCTCGCCGCCACACCGCCTACCGGCTGCGCCATCCTGGCTCGCCGACCACCGTCGCCAGCAGGACGACGGCCCACGCGGTGGCGGTGCGTCCGCGCCTGCGCGCGGCGCTGGCACGCGGGGCGATGCCGGTGGGCCAGGCGACGAGGGTCCGCGGCAAACTTCGCCCCGTCCGCCCCGGAGCCGTCGTGATCCTGCAGCGCCACCGCGACGGCAGCTGGCAGACGACGGCGAGGCAGCGGCTGTCGCCACGCAGCCGCTTCAACTTCCGGGTGCACCCGTCGAAGTCGGTGCGCGCGTACTACCGCGTGGTGCGCCCTGCCGACCGAGGCCACCTGCGCGCGACTCAACGCGCAGGGCGGGTCAATGTGTACCGCCTCAGGATCGCCCGTATCCGCTTCAACCCGCCGGGCGCCGATGACCGGTATCTCAACCGTGAGCGCGTGACGGTCGTCAACACCGGCCGGGTTGGGGTGCGGTTGGGCGGCTGGCGGCTGCACGCGTCCCGTTCGGGTCGGACCCGCACCCTGCCGGCCTACCGCCTGCATCCCGACGGCCGGGTCAAGTTGCACAGCGGCCGCGGGGCGACCGAGCGGGGTTCGGTCCACCTGCGCGGCACCAAGCCGCTGTGGGCCAACCATTACGGTAGCCGCGCCCGCTTAACCGACCGCAACCGCGCGCTGGCGGACCGCTTCTCCTACGACGCGCCCCCGCCGCTGCGCGGCCTGGCCTCCTGGTACGGCCCCGGCTTCGAGGGCAACACCACAGCGTGCGGGAACCGCTTTGACCCGTCCGACTACTCGCTGGCCAGCCGGGAACTGCCCTGCGGCACCCCGGTACGCGTGGTCGGTCCCGAAGGAGGGGTGAACGCCGTGGTCGACGACTACGGGCCGGCCAGCTGGACGGGCCGACGCTTCGACCTGTCACGCGCCACGTTCGCCGCCGTGCAGCACATTACCGCCGGAACCGCACAGGTGCGCGTCCACCGGCGCTGACCAGGCGACGAGGCGGTGGGCGGGCGGAGTCAGGGCCGTTGCGGTGGCAGCAGCGCCTTCCGCAACGGCTCGCCGTCCAAGCCCGCCGCCTCGGCTGCCATCAGCACCGCCCCCACCACGGGAGCAACCCGCAGCAGCACAGGCCGAGCGTGGGGCAGTTTCGTATGTAGCGCGGCGATCAGCCGGTCGTGCAGCACGGGATGCCGCTCGACCAGCACCCTTCCCGACAGCACCAGGTCAAAGGGCGGGCCTTGCGTGGAGTCCACGCCAAGGCGTCGGGCGACGGCCGTCGCAGCCGCAGCCAGGGACGCCGCCACGCGGTCGGCGATGGCCAACGCCTCGGCGTCGCCGGCGGCCGCTACTTCCCACACGTCCGTCGGCAGCAGATCGCTGATCCGCGCCCGCCACACGCGCTCTGCGAACGCCTCCACCGAGTCCATGCCAGAGCGCTGCAGGCATCGTTGCGTCAGCGCCGTGGGCGGGCCGAGACCGCTGTAGGCGCGCACCACGCTGTGTAAGGCGGCGGTGACAATGTCGGGTCCCGAGCCCCAGTCGCCGAAACCGGCGCCCACGCCCGGCGTGCGCTGCCGGCGACCCAACGCGTCGCGCCCCGCGGCGACGACGCCGGTGCCGGAGTTGAGCACGATCCCGAGGCCCGACGGCGCCCCGGCGCACAGCGCCACCCAGGCGTCGTTGACAACCAGACACGGTTCGACGAACCCGAGGTCGGCCACCAGCCGACTGGCCGGCGCGACATCGCCCGACCAATCCAGGCCGGCCAGCCCCCAGGCGCTGGCGGCGACGTCGGGGGCGGCGGTATCAGTCGCGGCGAGGGCGGCGCCGACCACGGTGGTCAGGACGGCGCGAACGCCGTCGTGACCGACGCCCTCGTGGTTGGCCGGACCGGCGCGCCTGCGGTCGAGCACCCGTCCCGTGTGGTCGACCACCAGCACGTCGGTCTTGGAGCCGCCGGCGTCCACGCCGAGCAGCACGCTCATGCGAACTGCGGCAGCCAGCGGCTGTTGGTCGTCAACAGGTCGTCCAGGAACGGCCCGGCTCGCAGACCGTCAACGGCCAGCGGGTGTGCCACGAGCGCCAGCCGTGCCGCCCTGGTGTCACCGCTGACCGCGGCCTGGATGGCCAGCAACTCGTAGTCCTTGACCGCCGTCAGCAGACCTTTGATCGGCTCGCGCACGGCTGGGACCGGCAGCGGCCGCGCCCCGTCGGCCCCCACCTCGCAGCTGGTCTCGATGACGACGTCGTCGGCGACGCCCGGCAGCGCCCCGTTGTTGCGGACGTTGACGACGTGCACCGCCCGGGCGTCGGTGTGCAGATCGGTCAGGAGCGCCGCCGCCGCCTCCGAGTAGTAGGCCCCACCGCGGTGGCGCAGCATCTCGGGGTCGTAGCGTGCTTCCTCGCCGTACCGGCGCAGCAGCGCCGCCTCGATGCGCAACACCACCTCGGCCCGGGTCTCGGTGTGCCGCTGGCGCTCCAGGATCCGGCTGGTCTCGTAGTAGTACTGCAGGTAGGAGTTGCAGATCAGCCCGACATCGTCGGCCACCGCTAAACGGAACGGCGCGTCGGGATCGGTCTCGAGACCATGCCGCCAGACCGTCCACGCCTCGGCGAACCGCGAGCGACCGTCGACCAGGACGTCGCGCACCCACGACAGGTGGTTCAGCCCGGCGTAGTCGAAGGTGATGGCGTCTGCTGGGGCGCGCAACCCCGCCGCCAGCTCGGCGCGCAGGACCCACGGGTAGTTGCACAGGCCGAGGACGCGAGGCGGGTCGCCAACCCCGTGCGCCAACAGCGCCTCGGTCACCATCCCGGCTGGGTTGGTGAAGTTGATCAGCCACGCGCCCGCGGCAGCGTGCTTGGCGACTGCGGCCTGCACCGCCAGCGCCACGGGGATGGTCCGCAGGCCCTTCGCGAACCCGCCAACCCCGGTCGTCTCCTGGCCGACGACGCCCCAGCGCCGGCCGAGCAGCTCGTCGCCGTGGCGGGCTGGCTGCCCGCCGATCCGAAACTGCGACACCACGAAGTCGGCTCCACCGACACACTCGCGCAGGTCGTCGGTCGTCTCCAGCCGCAACCCGCCCCCAGCCGCCTGGCACATCCGGGCCACGAACCCGCCGATCACACCCAACCGCTGGGCAGAAGGGTCATACAGCGAGACGGTATCGACCGGCAGCTGCGCACGCCGTCGTAGCAGCCCGTCGATCAACTCCGGGGTGTAGGTCGAGCCGCCGCCGACCACCGCCAGCTTCACGCCGACGCCTTACTGCCGTCCGACCGGACATACCGGCGCGTCGACGGCAGCAGCAACGTCAGCAGCGCCAGGCCGGCGAGAATGTGCAGGATCAGCGGCGCTTCCGCCAGCTGCGGCGTGGCCAGCAGCAGGAGCACAAAAGAGATCACGTCGAGCACGACCAGCGCGGCCCACGCCACCCGCGAACCGCGCACCAGCCAGATGAACAGCAGCCCGATGACGACCACGCCCAGCCCGAAGCCCCCGGTGCCCGTGGCGTAGGGCACCGCGAAGGCCAACGCACGCAGGAACCCGTACAGCCATACGGCCGTCGGCACCTGCCACAGGTTGAAGCGCCGCTGGTCGTCGGAGGCCGAAGCCGGCGGCGGCGGCAAGGCGCTGCAGCCGCTGAGGAGTCGTCCTAGCCCTTGACCGAGCCTGCGGTCAAGCCGCGGATGAAGTAACGCTGGAGCGAGAAGAACACCACCATCGGCACGATCATGGAGACGAAGGCACCGGCCGTCAGCAGATGCCAGTCCTGGCCGCGGCTGCCGATCAGCGCGCTCAACGCCAGCGTGACGACCTGGTTCTCGCCGCCACCGAGGAAGATCAAGGCGATGAGCAGGTCGT
>JACCTL010000009.1 GCA_013812395.1 Euzebyaceae bacterium | reverse complement strand
CGGACCACCCCCCACACCCCGCTGGCCCACAGCAGCGCCGCACCGCCGGCAGCGGTCTCGAGCAGGATGATCGCCATCACCCCGGTGGCTCCCGACATGAACCTGTGTCCTACCGCTGTCGCTACTCGAGGACGGACTTGTGTCCTACCACTGTCGCTACTTGAGGACTCAGCTGCTGCGGGCCTGCAGTAGGCGGACCAGCGTGCGCACGCCCATGCCGGTGGCGCCCTTAGCGGTGTACCAGCCGTCGCCCTCCTCGCTGAAGGCGGGACCGGCGATGTCCAGGTGTGCCCATGGAGTGTCGCCGACGAAGTTGCGCAGGTACAGCCCGCCGATGAGGGTGCCTGCCTGCATCGGCTTGCCGATGTTCTTGTAGTCGGCCACCTCGCTGCGCAGGTGGTCGGCGTACTCCTCGGGCAGGGGCAGGTGCCAGACCTGCTCCCCCGCGGCCTCGGCGGCGGCGCGCACCTGGTCGATCAGTGCCTCGTCGTTGCCCATCAGGCCGGCGATCTTGTAGCCCAGTGACACGATCTGAGCACCGGTCAGGGTGGCGATGTCGATCATCGCGTCCGGCGTGGACTCCGCGCCGTAGGCCAGCGCGTCGGCCAGCACCAGCCGTCCCTCGGCGTCGGTGTTCATCACCTCCACGGTCTTGCCGCCCCGGTGGGTCAGCACGTCAGAGACGCGGATCGCCTCGCCGGACGGCATGTTCTCGGCGAGCGCTAGTAAGCCCGTCACCTTGACCGTGATACCGAGCTCGCCCAGCGCCGACATCGCACCGATCACCGCGGCCGCACCGCTCATGTCCGACTTCATGGTGTTCATCGACGTCGACGGCTTCAGCGACAGCCCGCCGGAGTCGAAGGTGATGCCTTTGCCGACCAGGACGACATGGCCGTTGGGCGAGCCTGCGGCCTCCGACGGCTCATAGGTCAACTCGACCAGCCGCGGCGGCTCGCTGGAACCCTGGCCGACGCCGAGGATGCCCCCGAAGCCGCCTTCGAGCAGCGCCGCGTCGTCGTGGATCTTGACCGACAGCCCCACCTCGCCGGCCAGTGTGGCGACACGGTCGGCCAGCGCAGGGGGCCGCTTGTCCAGCGGCGGAGTGTTGACCAGGTCGCGGGCCAGGCACGTGGCGCGCACCAGGATCTCGCCGCGCTGGATACCGGCGGTGACGTCGTCGGCACTCAGGCCCTCACCCGCCAGCAGCTTGAGCTCGCGCAGGGAAGGGACGTCGGTGGCCTTGGATCGGTAGGTCGTGTAGGCGTAGGAGCCCAGGCCCGCACCCTCGGCGACCGCCTCGGCGCGGGCGTCGCCGTCGCACTGCGCCGGCAGGTCGCCGGGAACGACGATCGCCAGGGTGGCGTCCTTGGTGGCGTTGCGGGCGGCGGCGCCAGCCGCACGGCGCAGCGTCTCGCAGGTCACGTCCTCGGCCTTGCCGAGGCCGACGACGAGCAGCAGCGGCGCCGTTGCTGTCCCACGGGTGGGGATGCGCGCCACCTTGCCGAGGCCGCCCTCGTAGCCGATGCCCGACAGCTCCCCGGCCAGGTCGATCTGCAACGCCGCGCCAACAGCGGCCGCATCGCGCCCCGGCTTGGCGCTGCCCTCCTCGCCAGTGGCGAAGACGGCGAGAACGTCGGCGGCCACCTCGGTGGGGGTCTCCTGGGCAAACGACAGCTCGGGCAACGCGAACTCCTGATCGTGGGTGGACAGGCGAGTCTAGCCGCGCAGTACCGCTCGACCCCCGGCCGCAGTCGGCAACCGGCTCTACACTGCCGCGGACCTGTCCTCATGCAGCGAAGCGGCAGGACTCCAGGCAGTCCTCATGTACCGAAGCGGTAGGACACCACCAATGGAGCCGTTCGAGCCCGTCGCCGTCGACCTGCGCGACTACGTTGACTTCGACCTCGCCGAAGCCATCGGACGGCGCGTGTTCACCACGGATGTCGTCGCCGTCGACCTGGTGTGCCTGCAGCCCGGCCAGCAGATCGGCGCGAGGACCCTTGCCGGCGCCGACGCGATCTACACCGTCCTCGGTGGCCGCGCCTGGGTCGTCACCGACGAGGCCGAGGCGACACTGGAGCCGTTACAGGCGATGGTCGTTCCCGCGGGCATTCCCCACGGCGTGCGCAACGACGGTGCCGACCCGCTGATCCTGCAGCTCGTGGTCAGCCCGCCCGACGAGCTACCCGACTCCGCCGGGGGGCCGGCCGCCGAAGCTGCCGATCTCGGCTCCTCCGCCCAGCCGGCACGAGCCGGCTTGCGCGACCGACTGCGACGCACGCTGGGCGGGCCGGGATAGGAAGCGCTACCGCCGCCCCCGCGCGCTGCCGCTGCGCTCCCCGTGCGAGGCCGGAGTCCCGCGACTTTGTCAACGTAGTAGGGGGCGACAAAGTCGCCGGACGTGGTAGGGGCGACGTCGTAAGATCGTTCGCACGCCGGGGGAGCCCGCCCAGCTTTGGGCAACGGGCTGAGAGTGCGGCAGCAGGCCGCTGACCCCATGAACCTGATCCGGTTGAGACCGGCGGAGGGAGCGCGTCATGGTAAGCGGTAGTTCCAGCCTGCTCGTAATGAGCATCACCCTTGTGGTCTTCGTCGTCGTGGGCGTGCGCGCCCACCGGCACGGCGCCGACGTCGAGGACTACATCGTCGCCCGCAACAGCCAGAGCGCCCTGACCTTGGGGCTGTCGTTCCTGGCTGCCGGAATGGGCGCGTGGGTGCTGTTCGCACCGCCCGAGGTCGGCGCGACTGTGGGTGCCGTCGCGGTCGGCGGCTACGCGGTCGGCTCCGCCGCCCCGCTGGCCATGTTCGGTCTGCTCGGCCCGCGGGTGCGTCGGGTGGTGCCGGCCGGGCACAGCTTCGCGGAGTTCCTGCGTCTGCGCTTCGGCCGGGCCTTCCACGCCTACGTGGTCGGCGTGTCCATCCTGTACATGCTGTTCTTCGTGATGGCCGAGCTGACAGCCATCGGCGCGGTGATGGGACTGTTGTCGGGGGCCGACCCCAGGATCGCGGTCGTGGCCGTGGCAATGGCGACGTTGGCCTACACCGCTTACGGAGGGCTGCGGGCGTCACTGCGGACCGATCGCTTCCAGGCGTGGATTCTGCTCAGCTTGCTGGCCCTGTGCTGCGCCGCGATGCTGGCCTTGGCCCCTGGCGCGCAACCGCCAGCGGCCGGCGCGGCGGCCGCTGGTCCAAACGGCTGGTCCGTGGCGCTCACCCTGATCATCGCCGTGACCGCGGCGAACATGTTCCACCAGGGCTATTGGCAGCGGGTCTGGGCCGCGCGCGACGACCGCGCGCTTGGTCGCGGAGCGGTGCTGGGCGTGCTGACGACCGTGCCGGTGGTGGCGGCGCTGGGCTATCTGGGCATCAGCGCCGCCGCCCGCGGCGTGGCGCTGGGCAGCCCCCCGGCGCCGTTCTTCGCGCTGCTGGCCGGTGGCCCGGCCTGGCTGGGCGTCGCCGTGCTGGTCCTGGCGATCGCCCTGGTCGCCTCGTCGGTGGACACGCTGGAGAGCGGGCTGGCCTCGCTGGTGACCGCCGAGCGGCCATCGACGACGCTGCCGCAGGCCCGGCTGGTGACCGTCGCGCTGATGGTGCCGGCGGTGGTGGTGGCGTTGCAGGGCTACTCGGTGCTGCAGCTGTTCCTGATCGCCGACCTGCTCTGCGCCGCGACCGTCGTGCCGGCCTTGCTGTCGCTGTGGTCGCGCGCCACCAGCGCCGCCGCCTTGGCTGGAGCGGCCGCCGGACTGGTTGGCGCGTGCGCGGGCGCCGCGCTGAGCGACGCGGGGCTGGCCTCGGTGACGTTCCCGGGCGGCGTGCCGAGCCTGCCGCCGTTCGCGGGAGCGCTGCTTTGTTCCGCGGCGGTCTCGGTGGGGATGTCGCTGGCGTCGGGCCGTGTGACCGACGTGGAGGCCCTCGGCGCGGCCGTCCCTGCCATGCGCGGCTAACCCGGCTCGCGCGCCCTGCCGGAGGCCCCCCACACGCCGTCCGGGGCCCCACACGCCGTCCGGGCGCGCGCCGGCGCTCGCCCCGTCGCGGTACCGGCATGCAATACTGTGTTGGTTCGGGAGTTAACGCTAGCTACTGCCGGGGCATTCGGGCACCCCTGGCAGCGCTGGCTGGGAAGGTGGCACCACTACAGAAGCGGGGGATCACACCCTGGGCTTCTAGCCTGGCGTCGACGATCATGGACGGGAAGGGCAGGACCGGGTCGGGACCCGAGGACGGGCGGGCAGGACGGCGAAGGGCATGGCGCTAAGGGCA
>JACCTL010000007.1 GCA_013812395.1 Euzebyaceae bacterium | reverse complement strand
GGCGGTGCCGAGGATCAGCGCGGCGACGAGCGTGACGGCGTAGGACTCGAACAGGTCGGCGGCCAAGCCCGCACAGTCGCCCACGTTGTCGCCGACGTTGTCGGCGATGGTGGCGGCGTTGCGGGGGTCGTCCTCGGGGATGCCCTGCTCGACCTTGCCGACGAGGTCGGCGCCGACGTCGGCGGCCTTGGTGAAGATGCCGCCGCCCACGCGCAGGAACAGCGCGAGCAACGATCCGCCAAAGCCGAAGCCGATGAGGATCGCCGACGAGGTGTTCTGGAAGAGCATGATGATGATCGTGGCGCCGAGCAGGCCCAGGCCCACGGTGAACATGCCGGCAACCCCGCCGGTGCGGAAGGCGACCTTGAGGGCGGCCGGCAGCGAGCCGTTGCGCGCGGCGGCGGCCGTGCGGACGTTGCCGCGCACCGCCAGGCCCATGCCGATGAAGCCGGTCAGCCCGGACAGAAAGCAGCCGGCCAGGAAGGCCAGCGTCCGGTAGATCCCCGACTCGGCGAAGCTCAGGGCTTCGCTGCCGTCCGGCCGCAGGACCGCCGTGGCGGTGAGGAAGACGACGACGGCAAGCGGCACGAGGATGACGGCGATGGTCCGGAACTGCCGCCGGAGGTAGGCCATCGCCCCCTCCTGGATCGCCCGGGCAATCTCCTGCATCTTGGGCGTGCCCTGATCGGCGGCGAGCACGCCCTTCATGAGGGCGAATCCGACCAAGATGGCCAGCAGGGCGGTACCCGCGGAGAAGGCCAGCCAGAAGTACTCGGCTCCCGCGAGCGTGAACTCCTGGTACCCCCCCTCGGCGGCGAGAACTCCGATCATGATGTGTGCGTCCTTTCAGGTCTTGACGTTACGTAGATCTGGCGGGCGAGGCGTTCGCCGACGGTGCGCTCTTTGCCGTCGACGCGCAAGACGAGCGGGCCGTCGAAGGGGTGCTTCTCACGGACGGCCACCGTGACGCCGGGGCGCAGCCCCAGCGTCTCCAGGAACGCCACCACCTCCGGCTCGGTGGCACCAGGGACGGCGACGACCGCCTCGTCGCCCGGCTCCAGGGAGTACAGCTGCGGGGTGTCCGGGATGTCGGCGGTCTTCGGCGCGGGGATCGGGAAGCCGTGCGGGCAGGTGGCGGGGCGGTCCAGGGCCACGAACAGGCGGTCCTCGACCTCCTGTGGCAGCTGGTGCTCGAAGGTACGCGCCAGGCGGTCCGCCTCGTTCCAGGCGTACCCGAGCATGTCGGCCAGGAAGCGCTCGACGATGCGGTGACGGCGGATGGCTGCGACGGCTGACTGCTTCCCGTCGTCGGTCAGCACCACACCCATGTAGGGGCGGTGCACAACCAAGCCGCGATCGGCGAGGCGCTTGACCGTCGCGGTGACCGTGCCAGGCGTCAGGCCCAAGGCCTCGGCCAGGTCGCCGGTGCGTGCTTCGCCGCCCCCCTTGGTAAGGCGGTACATGGCTTTCAGAGCCTCGCGGTCGGGGTTCGGGTAGGCATGGTTCATGGTCGCGTCGGGACGCAGGATAAGTTTTGGGCTGGCAAAACCGCAAGCGTGTGCAGCCACCCGCGCCACGACGGCGCTCGCACACGGTTGCCGGCGCCACCCAAGCGTGTGCGATCCGCCGCGCTGGCGACGGCAGACGCACACGGTTCAGCGTTGGTGGTGGCGACGCTCCTGAAGCCACCGGAGCAACGACGGTTCACGGCCGTGCTCGCCCTGCGTGTAGATGTCGCCAGGCGCCAGGCCGTCGGGCAGATGCTGCTGGTCGACCCAACCGCGAGGGTCGTCGTGGGGATAGCGGTAGCCGCGACCGTGCCCCAGGCGGGCCGCGCCCCGGTAGTGCGCGTCACGCAGCGGCGCCGGCACCGCCGCGTTGCCAAGCCGGGCCACCGCCTCGTCGGCGCGACCCAGCGCCCGAGTGAGGCTGTTGGACTTGGGCGCCAGCGCCAGATACAGCGCCGCCTCACCCAGGGCGAAGCGCGCCTCGGGCAACCCGACGACGTCTAGCGCCTGGAACGCCGCAACAGCCACCTGCAAGGCAGCGGGGTCGGCCAGGCCGATGTCCTCGCCGGCGAGGATGATCATCCGCCGGGCCAGGAATCGCGGGTCCTCGCCTGCCGCGAGCATCCGCACCAGCCAGTACAGCGCCGCGTCGGGATCCGAGCCGCGCAGCGACTTGATGAACGCGCTGACCTGGTCGTAGTGGTTGTCCGCGGCCTTGTCGTAGCGCAACCTCGGTCCGGCGAGGACGGCGGTCACCATCTCGACCGTGACGCTGTGGCCAGCGCCCCGCTCGGCGGCCAGCAGCGCTGCACCCTCCAGACCGGTCAGCGCGGCACGCGCGTCACCGTCGGCGGCGGCCACCAGCGCCGCAGTGGCGTCGTCGTCGACCACGACGCCCGGCAGGCCGCGCTCGTCGCTGGTCGCCCGCCGCAGCAGGGTACGCACATCATCGTCGGCCAGGGGCTCGAGGCGGTACAGCAGGCTGCGCGACAGCAGCGGGGCGTTCACCTCGAACGAGGGGTTCTCCGTGGTGGCGCCGATGAGCACCAGCAGCCCGTCCTCCACGGCTGGCAGCAACGCGTCCTGCTGGCTCTTGTTGAAGCGGTGGATCTCGTCGATGAACAACACCGTGCGTCGACCGTTGGCCGCCAGCCGGGCGCGGGCCTGCTCGACAGCCGCACGAACGTCCTTGACGCCGGCCGTCACCGCCGACAGCCGCAGGAACCCCGCCCGCGTGGCGCCGGCGATCACCTGCGCGAGGCTGGTCTTGCCGGTGCCCGGTGGCCCCCACAACACGACGCTGCGCAACCGGTCGGCCTCGATGGCAACCCGCAGCGGGGCCCCGGGTCCGATCAGATGTGCCTGGCCGACGACCTCGTCGAGGGTGCGCGGCCGCAGGCGAGCGGCCAGCGGTGCGTCCGCGTCGACGTCACCGGACCGGTCCTGCGGCGGCGGGTCGAACAGGCTCGAGGTCATGACGCCCTTGCGGCGGCCGGACGGTGGCTCAGCGGCTCAGCGGCTCAGCGGCTCAGCGGCTCAGTTTGAAGCTTTCGACCGCGGCGCTGTCGGCGAACGAGAAGGTGTTGCGCACCCGGCTGGCGTCGCGGCACGCCTGCTCGTAGAGCCGGTCGGCGTTGGCGCAGA
>JACCTL010000081.1 GCA_013812395.1 Euzebyaceae bacterium | reverse complement strand
GTCAGCAGCCCCACGACGTCGGGCCCGTGGCGAGCGACGAGGTCGTTGAACTTCTGGTTCGACAGCGCCTTGATCGGCGTGGTGTAGAAGCACTTGCGTCCCCGCTGCAGCGCGTGCCACACGGCGAACTCACCCACGACGGTCTTACCGGCGCCCGTCGGCGCGGCCACCAGCGTCGAGCGGCCGGCCAGCAGCGCCTCGATGCCCGCGATCTGGAAGTCGTCGAGGGCGAAGCCGTAGACGCCCGCGAAGTCGTCGAGCTCAGCTGTCAACGGCCTCCACGGCCTCCCGGGCCCCCCGCCTGCGCTCGATGATCCGTGCCGCCACGATGCTGCCTTCGTAGAACACCGCCAGTGGTGCGGCCATGAACGCCATCGTGGCGGGGTCTTGCGTTGGCGTGATGATCGCGGCGGCGACGAACACGCCGAACAGCGCGTGGCGACGGTATTTCCGCATCCCGGCGGAACCAATGACGCCCATCAGCGACAGGATCACCAAGACCACGGGGAATTCGAAGGCGATCCCGAAGGCCAGCATCGTGTGCAAGATGAACGTCAGGTATTCGCTGGCCGACAGCGCCGTGGTGATGTTGTCCCCGGCGAAGGAGAGCAGGAACTCCAGAGCTCGTGGAATCAGGAAATAGCTGAACACGGCGCCAGCGGCGAACAAGATCTGCGTGATGAGGATGAACGGCAGCGCGTACCGCCGTTCCACCGGGCGCAGGCCTGGCGTGATGAAGCGCCACAGCTGGTAGCACACGACGGGCGCGGCAAGGACCACAGCCACGATGGCGGCGGCTTTGAGGCTGACGAAGAAGGCGTCCATCACCCGCAGCGCCAGCAGCGTGCACTCGCCCGTCCCGGCGAAGTCGCCGCGCAGGCGGATCGGCAGGTCGCAGTAGGGCTCGCGCAGCACTGCTAGAACGGGATCGCGAAAAGCGAAGCCGACCGCCAGGCCGCCGACGATCGCCAGCACCGACTTGACCAGCCGCGAGCGCAGCTCGCGCAGGTGCTCGACGAGGCTCATCTCCTCGCCGGCGTACGCCCCGACGTCGGAGGTGTCGGGAGCAGAGCCCCCGGCAGGGGGCGTGGCCGTCGTCGTCATCGGCTGATGGCCCGTGAGACGTTACTGGAGGTCGCGCGAGGACTGCGTCGCCGGCGGGGCGTCGACGCGCTCGGGGGCGTCTTCGTCGCCCTCGTTCGCTCGCCCTTCGCCAACGCCCTTCTTGAAGTTCTTGATGCTTCTGCCTACCGAGCTGCCAAGGTCCGGCAGCTTCTTCGCGCCGAACAGCAGCACGAAGATCAGCAAGACGATGATGAGCTCAGGGCCGCCGAGGTTAGGCATGGTGCCTCCGAGGTGGGTGATAGAGGGACGATTGTACGTCCGTGCGGTTCGGATCAGCAGCAACAGCCAGATGGGTCAGCGCCGGCGCGGCCAGCGGCTTGTCCGTTTCGTCACTCGCGAGCGCAAGTCGGCAAGGCTGCGGTGCCGGCGCGCACGGGGTTGGCGTAGTCGCTCGACGCCACTTCGCAGCGCCTCGGTTTCCACGGTGGTCACGGCCAGCTCGGCCTGCAGTTCGTCGGCCAGCGGCCGCAGGCGCTCCCCGGCGGCTCGCAGCACATCGATGGTGTGGCGCAGCGTTTGCCACAGCTGCCGGGCGACCACCGCCACCACGCCCACGATGACCACCATGATGACCAGGGACAGGATCGCGAACGTGGACACCGCCAGGATGCTAAGCGCTCACGGAGCCAAGCGGTAGCGCACCGGCTACTTGCGGCCGGCCTCCTGGCGCTTGCTGATCGCGAGCAGCTCATCGAACCAGCCATCGGCTTGCAGCATCGTGTGGAAGTCCAGCAGATCGTCGTGGGTCAGCACCGGGCCGGAGAAGCGCTCATCCAGCCGCTGCGGCGGGGCCGGGAGGTCCAGTTGCAGCACCGGGACGCCACCGGACACCAGCAGTCGCACCACGCGCTCGTCGGCCGGCTTGCGCACGATCGCCTGGCAGGCCGGGCAGGTGAACGCGTAGTAGGAAGCCGTGGCTGCATGCTGGGACACCCGTAGCTCGATCTCGTCCGGCGTGAGCCCCACCTCGCCGCAGCCGGGGCATGTCGCCTTGATCGTGGTCATGTCAGACTCCTGGGTGCCGACCGCCTGTCTCTTGGGAGCGGTCCTGCGTTGTCCGTTTCGACCTCCATTTCGTCGGACGCCCGGAGCCACGCCTTGACTTCTTTACTGCGCTTACTTTGCGCTGCGACGCGACACGCTGGGCGACCGCCGCTCGATGGCGTCGCGTCTGGCTCGGCGCTCAAGGCCGCAGCGTTCCCTCTAGTTTCCGCTACTAGAGCGAGTAGCGGCGCAACGTGGCGGAGGCCAGCTGTATGACGCGGATAGTCAGAGCCGCAGGTTGCACGACCATGGCCGCCCCCCCGAGCTGCACGACCAGACGGGCCACCCAGTCCAGATTGGCCGTGCGCAGGCGCACCCGATGGACGCCGTCGTGCCCCTCGACGGCGTCAACGACCAGCCATTCGGCGACCCAGGCCGCCCGCGGCGCCAAGTCGAGCACGACCTCGATGTCATCTACAGACGGCTGGTACACCGGTGGCACGCCGCCTGCGCGCTGGCCGGTCACCCGCTCCCCCGTCGGCTCCAAGGAGCGGATCCGGTCGAGGCGGAAGTCGCGAGGCGCGGTGGCCAGCCGGCACCAGCCCTGTAGGTACCACGACCCTCCCCAGCCCACGACCGCCCACGGCTCGACGTCGCGCTGGGTGGTCTGGGCCTTAGACGCCGACCGGTACACCAGGCGCAGGACCTCGCCATCGTCCACGGCATGCCGCAGGACGCCCAGCAACTCGTCGCCCGGTGCCGACAGGTCCACCGCGAGCTTGGCCTCGTCGCCGCCGAGCAGCACCTGCAGCTTGCTGACGGCGCGGCGCAGCGCACCGGACTCCGCCAGGCCCTCGACGCTGCCCAGCGCTCTGGCGGCCAGCAGCAGGGTCAGGGCCTCGCGCAGGCTGAGTCGCAACGGACGAGAGAAGAAGTCAGCCATGCGCACCGTCACGCGGTCGCCGACCAGCCAGGCCTCGACGAGGTCGCCGCCGCCGTAGCCGGGAAGCCCGCAGTAGCCGAGGACGTCCAGGTCGTCGGCCAGCTCCTCACGGGAAGCGCCGAAGCGCTCACCGACCTCGTCGACCGAGACGCCGGGGTTGTCCAGCAGCCACGGCACCATCGTCAGGATCCGCTCCAAGCGCGCCAGCGTTGGCGTTGGGCGGCTCATGCCGAACCCTCCCCCGCATCCTCCATGAGGCCGCGCAGCCGGGCCACGACCGCAGCACGCAGCTCCGGCGGGCCTACGACCTCCAGCTCCGGGCCGAACTCCAGCGCCCAGAACATGAAGTCATCCGGATCGCCGGCGCTGACCGTGAAGCGTGTCCAGCCGTCGTCGGTGGCCGCGCCCCCACCACGCGCTCGCCGCGCCACCTGCCACGCCACCTCCGCCGAGGCCAGCACCTCCGCGGTCGCCGGCGCGTCGCCGCGCCGCCCGGGAACCACGTCATCGACGCTGACGTCGTCGTCGGGCGCCACGAACGAGCCGGGAAGCCCGATCGTGCGGACCTTGCCCTGGATGCGGTCCAGGCGAAAGGCCCGGCGCTCGTCGCGGTCATGGTCCCGCCCGACGAGGTACCAGCGCCCACGCCGGTGTACCAGCGCGTGGGGGTCGACGGTGCGCACGGCCGGGTCGCGATCACGGGCGTTCCCGCCCGCTCGCTGCTCCCCAGGCGCCCGATGCTGGCTTTCCCGCTCCCCGCCCGCTCGCTGCTCCCCCGCCCGCTGGTAGGCGAAGCGCACGCTGGTGCGGCGCAGCTGGGCGGTGACCAGCACGTCGCGATGGGGGGTGTCCAGCGCGATCCCAAGGCGCGGGTCGGGCGCGGCGGGACCCGGCGCCGGGTCGCCGGCGCCCACCCGCAGCTTGAGCAGGCCCGCGCCGGCTTCGTCGACCATTCCCGTGGCCTGCACCGCCACAGCCAAGGCGCCCAGCTCGTCGGGCTCCAGGCGCACCGGCGGCAGGTCGTAGCGGCGAGGGTCGATCCGGTAGCCCTGGCGATCGTCCCAGCGGTCCAGGGGCGCCGTCTCGATGGGGACGCCGAGATCACGTAGGTCGGCCTTGTCGCGCTCGAACATGCGACGGAAGGCCTCGGCGTCGGGCTGGCCGTAGCCGGCGACGCGTTCACGCACCTCGGTGGCGGGCATGGGTCTGCGCGTCTCGCGCAGCGCGATGACGAGGTTGATGAGCCGTTCGAGGCGTTCAGTCATGGGGCTCGCAGCCTAGCCGTGAGGCAGCGGATCTCAGCCGTCACGGCGTAGCCGCGAGCCGGGGGGACCTGGCAGAACGGACGAGCCCGCCTCCTGCGATCCGGCGCTGCCTCTGAGACAATGAATATCTCCACCCGCCCACCGAGAGCCGTTTGATGTCCTCCCAGGATCGCCCGCAACCGTCACCAGCTGGTGACGGCGTCAGCCTGCGCCAACGGTTGGCGCCGTTCCTGGCCGCCGCCGGCATCGCGCTGGCCGCGGGCTGGGCCGCCACCCGCCGCGCCGCTGTGGCGTTCGGACGCTGGTGGGCCGGCACAGGCTGGCCCCGGATGGCCCAGGCATGGCGCACGGACTTGGTGCGGCTGCGTCGCTGGAGCGTGGACACGGGTCGTCCTCGGGCCGCCTCGGCATCTCGTCGCACCGGCGCGGTCATCGCGTCGGCGTCGCGGTCCATGGGTTCGGCGTCGCGCCGGACGGTCCAGGTGACCGCCACCGCCTCCCGCGCCACCGCCTCGCAAGGCGCGCGTGGGTGGTCGGCGTTGTATGCCCGCCAGTGGCCGGTGCTGCGACGGATGCTGCTGCGTGTGGCCGTCATCGGCGGCCTCGCCGTCGTCCCACCCCCCCGTCGCGCTCCGGGGGCCACCGTGCCGGCGGGCAGGCTGGCCGGTCCCGCGCCCACCGCCCCCACGTGGACACCCACCACTGACCCTCGCCCCGTGCGTGGCCCTGTATGGCTGGCTGCCCGCCTCGGGGGTATTGCCATCGGCGGGCTCGCCGGTGTGGTCGGGTTGACGGTGCTGGCGTCGGCGGTCAGCCGGCCGGCGCTGTCCAACGCCACCGAGGTGCTTGACGTCCGCCTTGACATCCCGGAGAACGCGAGCCTGCCGGCGCTTGACGAGCGCTCGGTCATCTACGACGGTGACGACAATGTCCTGGCCGTGGTCGACCGCGAGGTCAGCCGGCGGTCCCTGCCGCTGCGGCGGATTCCCAAGCTGGTGCGCAACGCCGTGGTCACGGCCGAAGACCGCAAGTTCTGGGAGCACGACGGCTATGACATCGAAGGCATCGGTCGCGCGGCGGTGGCCAACATCCGCGCCGGCGGCGTCGAAGAGGGTGGGTCCACCATCACCCAGCAGCTGGCCAAGAGCGCGGTCGGCCAGGACCGCACCATCGAGCGCAAGCTGTCCGAGTTGCTCTACGCGGTAGCGCTGGAGGAGCGCTTCACCAAGGACGAGCTGCTCGAGCGCTACCTGAACCAGACCTACTTCGGCGCCCGCGCCTATGGCGTGGACGCGGCTGCCGAGGAGTTCTTCCAGCGCTCCGTTTCCGAGCTCAAGCCTCAGCACGCCGCGTTGATGGCGGCGATGATCCGCTCCCCGAACACCGCGGACCCGAGGGACCGTCCAGTCCTGGCGCGCAAGCGGCGCAACCTGGTGCTGCGCGCCATGGTCGAGGAGGGTTACCTCAAACGGCGTCGGCTGCCCAAGCTGCTCAAGAGCCCCTTGGGCGTCGTCGAGTCGCGCCAGCGCGCCAAGCGCGAGCCGCACGTGCTGGACGCCACCCGCCGGGAGCTGCTGACACTCGAAGCCCTGGGTAAGACCCCTGCCCAGCGGGAGCGCGCCCTGTACTACGGCGGCCTGCGCATCACCACCACGCTGGACCGTGAGATGCAGCAGGACGCCGAGGAGACGATTGCTGAGTACCTGCCCTACGACGCACCCACCGGCGCCATCGCCTCGGTGGAGCCGGGCAGCGGTGAGATCAAGGCCATCGCCAGCGGGTTGGGTTACACCGATCTGGAATACGACCTGTCCACGCAGGGCCGTCGCCAGCCGGGCAGCTCGTTCAAGCCGTTCGTCTACGCCGAGGCCTTGCGCGAGGGCTTTCCGTTGGAGATGGCGCTATCGGGGCGCAGCCCCGCCTACTTCCAGGGTGTGCCGCAATGGTCGAAGGACGCGATCGACGACCCCACCCCCGGTGTGCAGAACTACGGCGGTGCCAGCTACGGCACGCTGGATATGCCCCGTGCGCTGCAGAACTCGGTCAACACCGCCGCTGCTCAGCTCACGATCATCGTCGGCGAGAAGCGAGTGGTCCGGCTCGCCGACCGGATGGGCATCGACATGGCCCAGGCCACCGGTGAGGACTACGGGCCGGCAATCGGGCTGGGTGGGTTGACCTTTGGCACCACGCCGCTGGAGATGGCCTCGGCCTATGCGGTGTTTGCCAACGAGGGCAAGCGGGTGCGCCCGCATCTGATCGCCAAGGTCACCGATGCGCGCGGCAAGGTCTTGTACAAGGCCAAGCCCAAGCCTGAGCGGGTGCTCAAGCCGGTCGTCAACGCCGCCATGGTCGAAATGATGCGTGGCGTCGTCACCGGCGGCACCGGCACCGGCGCGGCCCTGCCCAGCTGGGAGGTCGCAGGCAAGACCGGTACCACCACCGACAACGCCGACGCCTGGTTCGTGGGCTACACCCCCGTGCTGTCGACGGCGGTGTGGATGGGCCATGCCAAGGGGCAGGTGGAGATGCCGGGCATGACCGGTGGTTCCACGCCCGCCTCGATCTGGCAGGCCTACATGGGCCGCGCCTTGGAGGGCCGCGAGGTCGAGAGCTTCCCGTCGGTGGATCTTGCCGCGCTCGACGAGATCAACAGCAGGCCAGTCACCGTTCCCGACGTTCGCATCGCCGCCGAGGCTGACGCGCTCAGTGCCCTGGGCGAGAGGATGTTGATCGGCCAGGTCCAGGTTGAAGACAGCTACTCGCCTGCCGGCTCGGTGCTGTGGCAGAGCCCGGCACCCGGATCATCCGCGGGGGCCGGCGACACCGTCTACCTCGGCGTGTCCAGCGGGACGCCGCCTCCCCCGCCGAAGCCAGAGCCGGAGCCGGAGCCAGAGCCGGAACCCGAGGCCGACGCCCCCGAGCCGGATGACGGCGGCGGTGACGACGGCGGCGGAGGCGGTGCTGGCGACGAGGGTGGCGGCGGCGAGGGCGGGGGTGGCGGCGACGGCGAGGGCGGCGGCTGATCGTTCCTGGCCGCTGCAAGGCGCAGTGGTCCTGCGCGCTGGTGCGAACCCCGCGACGCTGTGGCAGGTTGGCGGCGACGGTTACGAGACGGTCGCGTGCTCCGGGTTGCGCGGTTCCTGTCGTCCCCCTGGCGACTTGGTGAGCGCGGAGGCGGCGGTGATGGCGGCCGTGGTGACTGCGAGCCCTGCGGTCGCCTCCCACCACACGACCGCGTTGCTCGTGCAGCCCTCCGCGACGGCGGTGTCCGGATCCAAAGTCCCGCTTGTCGGCATGCTGGCTGGCCGCTCATAGGTGACGGTCCCGGTGCTGCTTTGTGAGTAGCACAACGGGTCTTGATGGAGCAGGGACCCGATGAAGGCGGTCATGACCAGTGCGGGGCAGAGCAGCACTGCAGAGACTGTGCGGCCCGTCGCCGTTCGTGGCACCGAGGATGTGAAGTAGGTCGCCAGGTAGATGATGCCGAGCGGTCCCAGCACGAAGCTGTGCAGTGAAAAGGGCACCACAGCGAGCAGTAGTGCCGTGACCGCGGCGACGGCAAGCAGCGGTCGTCGGTCGTGCAGCGCCATCAGGGCCAGCATCGCTGGCGCGCCGTAAATCGCAGCCATCGTCACCGACGACAGCGGGTCGCTGAGGGGATCGTTGGAGATGACCAGCGTGTAGGCAGTCAGGGCGACGACGAGTGCCATGTGGGCAACCGTCACGGTAACGACGACGGTCCTGCTCGTGCGTTGCATCGCCATCGATTGTCGCATGCCTCGCTGGTCTTGTGTCCTACCGCTTCGCCACTTGAGACATGCGTGAGTGTCACCAGTCGAAAGTCTTGTGTCTCCGGCTTTGGCCACGTGAGGACGCGCGAGCGCGTCTACATCGAGGCGATCAGTTTGTCGACCCGCTCATCGCTGTGGCGGAACGGGTCCTTGCACAGCACCGTGCGCTGCGCCTGGTCATTGAGCTTGAGGTGCACCCAATCGACGGTGAAGTCGCGGCGTTTGCGCTTGGCCTGACGGATGAACTCACCGCGCAGGCGGGCCCGGGTCGTCTGCGGTGGGGTGTCGCGCGCCTCGTCGATCTCGGCATCCGTCGTGATGCGGTCAACCTTGCCGCGCCGCTGCAGCAGGTAGTACAGCCCGCGCTGGCGGTTCACGTCGTGGTACTGCAGATCCAGCATGGCGATGCGCGGGTGGCTCAGCGGCAGGTCGTGGCGCCGCCGGTAGTCCTCGATCAGGTGATACTTGGCGACCCAGTCGCACTCACGTGACAGCTTCAGCGGGTCGTCGGACAGGGTGGTCAGAATCCGGCCCCACTCGGCCAGCACCCGATCGGTCTCGGGGTCGGAGCCGGTGTTCTCGATGAACTGGCTGACCCGCGAGAAGTACTCCTGCTGGATCTCCAACGCGCTCATCTCGCGGCCGCCGACCAGCTTCACCCGGCGCTTGCAGGTCATGTCGTGGCTGATCTCGCGGATCGCGCGGATCGGGTTGTCCAGGGTCAGGTCACGCATCACCGTGCCCGCCTCGATCATCCGCAGCACCAGATCGCAGGTGGCGACCTTGAGCCACACCGTGGACTCGCTCATGTTGGAGTCGCCGACGATCACGTGCAGGCGCCGGTAGCGCTCGGCGTCGGCGTGCGGCTCGTCGCGGCTGTTGATGATCGGCCGGCTACGGGTGGTCGCCGAGCTCAAGCCCTCCCAGATGTGCTCGGCGCGCTGCGAGATCGAGTACACGGCGCCTCGCGGCGTCTGCAGCACCTTGCCGGCGCCCGCGAACAGCTGGCGCGTGACGAGGAACGGGATCAGGGTGTCCGCCAGCTTCTGGAACTCGCCGAAGCGCGCGACCAGGTAGTTCTCATGGCTGCCGTAGGAGTTGCCAGCCGAGTCGGTGTTGTTCTTGAACAGGTAGATCTGGCCGGCGATGCCCTCCTCGTGCAGGCGCCGCTCGGCCTGCTCGACGAGCCCCTCCAGGATGCGCTCCCCCGCCTTGTCGTGGGTCACCACGCCATGCACGGAGTCGCACTCAGGGGTGGCGTACTCCGGGTGCGAGCCCACGTCCAGGTACAGGCGCGCACCGTTTTCCAGGAACACGTTGGACGAGCGGCCCCACGACACCACTCGGCGGAACAGGTAGCGTGCCACCTCGTCCGGAGACAGCCGCCGCTGGCCTCGGAAGGTGCACGTCACCCCATACTCGACCTCGATGCCGAAGATGCGACGGTCCACTCCTGCTGCGCCTTCCTGCCGGCGAGGAGCAAGTGTACGGTCACACCGGACCTGGTCGGAGAGGGTCAGCGCTGATAGGAGCCGCCATGGACGACCGCGAGATCCTCGCCCGCATCCACACCTTGGTGGACGAGGAGGACGACCTGCACGAGCGCGGGGTCGGCGACACCCTGGAACCTGACGAGCAGCGGCGACTCGACGAGCTGGAGCAGGGTCTGGACGTGTGCTGGGACCTGCTGCGACAGCGGCGCGCACGGCGCAACGCCGGCCTGGATCCCGACGAGGCCCAGGTGCGGCCCGTCGACACCGTCGAGGAGTACCGGCAGTAGTAACCCGCCCGTTCGATCAGGGGCCGCTACCGCCTTCGGCTACTTGAGCGCTGCGGAATATCCTCAAGCGCTCAACAGTTGGACAGCTCCAGGAAACTGTCGAGCCCTGGAGACGATCGTGGCGACGGACACTCGAGTCCTTCCCCTACTACCCCTGACGACCGGTGTCGTCATGCCCGGCACCGTGGTGCCGGTCGGCGTCACCTCACCGGAGGCACAAGCCGCGGCCGACGCCGCTGGCAGCGCCGACGGCAAGCTGCTGCTGCTGCCCCGCCTTGACGACCGCTATGCCACCGTCGGCACCGTGGCCCAGGTCGAGGAGGCCGGCACGCTGCCCGACGGCACCCGGGCGGTGCTCGTGCGCGGTCTGCACCGCGCGATCGTCGGCGCCGGCGTGGCTGGACCGGATGCCGCCACGTGGGTCGAGGTGGACGAGGCGTTCGAGCCCGCGGCCACCGCTCGCGCCAAGGAACTGGCCCGCGAGTACCGCGCCGCCGTGGAGGCGATCCTGGAGTTGCGCGGCGGCCGCGGCGTCGCCGAGGCGCTGCGGGGCGTCACCGAGCCTGGCTCGCTGGCCGACACGGCCGCGTTCATGCCCGACCTGGAGCTGGCCCAGCGGGTTCAGATCCTGGAGACCCTGGACGTCGAAGCGCGCCTGAAGCTGGTGGTCGGCTGGGCGCGTGAGATGCTGGCCCAACTGCAAGTACGACGCGACATCGAGTCCGACGTCGCCCAGGACCTGAGCAAGGCACAACGCGAGCACCTGCTGCGCCAGCAGCTGGCCGCCATCCGCCGGGAGCTCGGCGATTCCGACGAGAGCGTCGCCGAGGGTTACCGCACCCGACTGGAAGCGGCAGACCTGCCCGAGGCCGTCCGCACCGCGGCCGAACGTGAGCTGGACCGCTTGGAGCGCGCCGGCGAGCAGGGCCCCGAGGCCGGCATGATCCGCACCTGGCTGGACCTGGTGGTGGACCTGCCGTGGAACGTGCGCACCAC
The DNA here is from genome assembly GCA_013812395.1 of Euzebyaceae bacterium. Taxonomy (GTDB): domain Bacteria; phylum Actinomycetota; class Nitriliruptoria; order Euzebyales; family Egibacteraceae; genus JACCTL01. The sequence continues at coordinate 8,252 of JACCTL010000081.1, read as the reverse complement.
CGACAACCTCGACGTGGCCGCCGCCCGAGCGGTTCTCGACGCCGACCACACGGGCCTGGCCGACCCCAAGGACCGCATCCTGGAGCACTTGGCCGTGCGCAAACTGCGCGCCGACCGTGGTCTGGCGCCGTCGGCCGGGCGTGGCAGCGGCACGATCCTGGCGCTGGTTGGCCCACCCGGGGTCGGCAAGACGTCGCTGGGTGAGTCGGTGGCGGGGGCCCTCGGACGCAAGTTCGTGCGCGTGGCGCTCGGCGGTATTCGCGACGAGGCCGAGATCCGCGGTCACCGCCGCACTTACGTCGGCGCGCTGCCAGGCCGGATCGTGCGCGGCCTCAAGGAGGCCGGCACCGCCAACCCGGTGTTCCTGCTCGACGAGGTCGACAAGGTCGGAGCCGACTGGCGGGGGGATCCCTCGTCAGCCCTGCTCGAGGTACTCGACCCGGCGCAGAACCACACCTTCCGCGACCATTACCTGGAGCTGGACCTGAACCTGTCCGACGTGCTGTTCATCGCGACGGCAAACGTCTTGGAGTCCATCCCCGGACCGCTGCTGGACCGCATGGAGGTGATCCGCCTCGACGGCTACGACGACGACGAGAAGGTGATCATCGGCCGTGACCACCTGCTGGGCCGCCAGCTGGAGCGTGCCGGGCTGACACCCGACGAGTTGTCGGTTCCCGACGAGGCCCTGCACCGCATCGTCGGTGACTACACGCGTGAGGCTGGCGTGCGCACGATGGAGCGCGAGCTCGGTCGCCTGGTGCGCAAGGTCGCGACCCGGATCGCCGCCGGCGACGTCACGCCGCCGATCACCGTCGAGGCCGACGAGGTCGCCGGCTACCTCGGCCGGGCGCGCTTCTGGCACGAGGCCGCCGAGCGGACCGCCGTGCCTGGTGTCGCCACCGGCCTGGCCGTCACCGGTGCCGGCGGGGACGTGTTGTTCATCGAGGCGACCACCATGGACGGCGATCCCGGCCTGACCCTGACGGGTCAGCTTGGCGACGTCATGAGCGAGTCAGCGCGCATCGCGCTGTCTTACGTCCGGGCTCACCACGACGAGCTGGGGGTACCGGCGTCGGCGCTGGAACGGCGGCACCTGCACGTCCACGTGCCCGCCGGCGCGGTGCCCAAGGACGGGCCCTCGGCCGGCGTGACGATGACGACCGCGCTGGTGAGCCTGCTCACCGGGCGGGCGGTGCGCTCCAGCGTCGGCATGACCGGCGAGGTCACGCTGTCGGGACGTGTCCTGCCCATCGGCGGCGTCAAGCAGAAGGTGCTGGCCGCGCACCGTGCGGGTCTCACCGAGGTGGTCCTCCCGGAGCGTAACGGCCCAGACCTCGACGACGTGCCCGAGCACGTGCGCGAGGTGATGACCTTCCACCTCGCCGCCGAGGTCGGGCAGGTGCTGGAGGCCGCCCTGGAACCGGCGGCACTGCCCGCCGCGGCCTGAGCCCTGGCGCAACCGTGTGTAGCCGGCCGCGCCGGCGACGGTCGGTGCACACGAGTCGCGGCGGCGAGCCCGCGAGAGGCGCGGTTAGCGGATGCCCGCCAGGCGCCGTGCGGTAGTCGCGTCAGGCGCCAGGCCCAGCCGCACACTGGCGGTGTCGCAGGTGTAGGCCAGCAGGTCGCGGTCGCCGTCGAGCAGTCCGTCGCCCGCGACGCGACCGCCTGCCACCTCGGCGTACCACTGGGGCAGGGCCTCGCAGGCCTCGCCGGCGTCAGCCGCTGTGTCGAAGGTCAGCGCGAGTCCCACGGCCGTGTCGGGACCGCGCCTCCAGGAGCGGACCTGCCCGCCTCCCCAACCGGCGCCGACCTCGGCGGACGTGTCCTGGCCGAGGCCGGCGAACAGCTCGACGAGGTCGAACTCACCGAAGTCGTAGGTCTGTGACGCCGTCCAACCGTCGCCGGGCCGCCCGGCCACGCTGACGTCCAGCGCGGGTTCGTCGTCGCTGTAGGCCTCGGGATGCAGGATCTGCTCGGTGGTCTCAGGGGGCCGCTGGAAGGCGGCGTCGACCGCGTCGTTGCCGCCGCTGGCGCGCAGCTGGGCGACGAAGGCCGCGCCGCGGAGGTAGGGAAAGAACAGCGCGTTACGCAGGTACTGGGGAGCGCGCTCCAGGGCGCTGCCGCCGCCGGCGGACTCCAGCTGTGCCTGTGCCTGCGCGGTGTCGTCGAGGTGAGCAGCGGTCCACAGCTGGCCGGTGAGCACGGCGTCGCCTTCGATCAGCGCGAGCAGCGCCAGCGATGCATCGTCGTTGTCCTCAACCGCGCGACGCAGCCGCTGCAGATCGAACGACTGGTCTTGCAGCGCGTGGGTGATCTCGTGGGCGGCCGTGACCCGTCCGGCAGGCCCGAGCTCGTCGGCCTCGCCGCCCACGTAGAAGGTCTTCTCCTTGGGCACGTACACGCCTCGGACCTGCTCGCGGTACAGCTCCTCCAACAGGCCAGGCAGGTCCAGGTCGGCGGGCGCGAGCCGCAGCGCCACCAGCAGCCGCTCGTCAGCCTCGGCCTCGCGGCGATCGGTCTCGGCAAAGCCCAGGTCGCTGATCTTGTCGGCCAGGGCCTGCGGTCCCACCACCCGTGCCCGGACCCTGCGCCGCAGCGGTAAGTCGCGGATGGCGGCGACCTGCTTGCTGAGCTCGCGGAACCCCAGGCTGTCCTGCCCGAACGAGGGCTGGGGCGCTGCCTCGGAGGCGGCGCCGGAAGGCTCGCTCGACGTACCCTCGCTGGGCGCTGCAGTCGGCGTAGCCGGCGCACCGCTGGGTGTCGCCGTCGGCGAGGCGGCGGCGCTGGAGGACGGGGGCGTCGCCTGCCTCGGCAGTCCCATCCAGGCGCCCACAGCGGCGACGAGCAGCACCACCGCGACAACGCCCACCGCCAGCGGCCTGCGCGGGCGTCGCGGCCGCGCTGCGCCGGGTGGCGCCTGCTCAGCCAAGCGCCGCCGCGATGTCGGCGTCGGTCAGCCGGGCGAACTTGCGCCGCCCGCGGTCCCGGTCGAGGCCGGCGACCTCGAGGCGGTCGCGCGAAATCTCCCCCTTCTCAGCCGCGCCCAGGGACTCGCGGGCCAGCCGCAGGGCCTCGTCGCGGCTCAGGCCCTCGCGGAAGCCCTCGCCGAGATGAGTCGTCAATGACTCCGCGCTTCCGCCGATGGCGACGTAACCCTGCTCATCGGTGATCGAGCCGTCGTACAGGATGTGGTACAGCTGCACGTCGTCGGCGTGGATCTCGGCGACCAGCAGCTCGACCTCGAACGGCTTGGCGCTCTCGGTGAACGCCGCCCCCAGTGCGTTGGCGTAGGCGTTGGCCAACGACCGCCCCGTCACATCCTCGCGCGCGTACTGGTAGCCCTTGACGTCGGCCAGGCGGATGCCGGCGACGCGCAGTTGCTCGAACTCGTTGTACTTACCGACCGCGGCGAAGGCGATCCGGTCGTAGATCTCGCTGACCTTGTGCAGGGTCGCGGAGGGGTTCTGCGCCACGAACAGCACGCCCTTGTCGTACTCGATCGCCACGACAGACCGTCCGCGGCTGATGCCCTTGCGCGCGTAGTCAGCGCGGTCCTTCATCTGCTGTTCGGGTGAGACGTACGGCATCATCGCCACGGCGGTGCGCTCCTCGCGGGGTCGGTTAGGGTCGGTGCGGCGGCGTTCCTGGGCTACAGGCGGCGGTCGGCGATCACGGATTCCACGCGCTCGGCCACCGTGGCTTCGTCCAGCTCGCGGTAGCCCGCCGCGTCGATGACGGCCACCAGCGGGTAGATGCCGCGCACCAGGTCCGGGCCGCCGGTGGCCGAGTCCTCGTCGGCGGCGTCCCACAGCGCCTCGATGACCATGCCGACGGCGGCGTCGCGGTCCAGGCCCTCGCGAAACCGCGCCTTCAGCGAGCCGCGGGCGTCACGGCCGCCCGAACCCGCAGTGGCGAATCGGCGCTCCTCGTAGCGCCCGCCGGCGGCGTCGAACTCGTAGATCCGCGCGAGCTGGTCACGAGGGTCGAAGCCGGCAAACAGCGGTACCACGACGAGGCCCTGCATCGCCAGCGGCAGGTTCGCGCGCACCATCTGGGCGAGCTTGTTGGCCTTGCCCTCCAGGCTCAACGGGCCGCCCTCGACCTTCTCGTAGTGCTCGAGCTCGGTGGCGAAGATCTTGGCCAGCTCCATCGCGGGCCCGGCGGCTCCGGAGATCCCCACCGCTGACCACCCGTCAGCCTCGAACACCTTGCGCATGTCCCGCTTGGAGATGATGTTGCCGGAGGTGGCCCGGCGGTCACCGGCGATCACTACCCCTGCTGAAAAGGTCAGCGCGACGATGGTCGTGCCCTCCACGTGGTCAACCCGCGTGGACCTGAACGCGGCGTCTAGGGCCGCCGGCATTCGCTGGCGCAGCAGGGCCGAGAAGCTGGGGCCGTCCAGGTCGAACGGGTCGGAGAAGGTGTTCTGCACGCCGCTGCCTTCGCTGGTCGCTGGTCGGTCGAGTCGGTCGGTGGGGCGCTGCACAGGGGGCCAAAGCCTGATGTGGCCGGCTCGGCGATGGTAGGTGCTGGTCGTACGGGGCGCACGACGCCGCTCGCCGTTGTCACCCGATACGCACGACGGTTGCCGTTGTCACCCGAGACGCAACGCGGTTGCCGTTGTGACACGAGACGCACGGCGGCGGCCGCCTTGTTACCCGCGCGACAACGTGGGTGCGGCCGCCTTGTCATCCGCACGACAAGGTGGGTGCGGCGACCTCGTCGTAGACCAGGCGCTCGCCGTCCCGGCGCACCCCGTCGGTCGGGCCGTGCGTCGTCAACCGGCCGTCGTGCAGCAGGTGGGTTACTTCGGCGTCATGCAGCAGGAGTGCGGCGTCGGCGACCAGACGTCGGTGGCAGCGCCACCACAGGCTTTCTGAGCACAGCAGGACCGTCGTGGCCTGCTCGGCTTCGTCGAGGATCCCCCGCAGCGCCGCGGTGAATGCGGGAGTGCGCATGTGGGCCGCGTAGCCGCGGAAGCTGGCGTTACGCAGGGCCAGGTCTGGCGAATCGGGTGGTACGTCGCGCCGGCCGCCAAGGTCTTCTGCCCAGCGGTAGGCCACGCCGGCATCGAGCAACCAGCGCTGCATCGCCTCGCGGGCCACGTGGGGGTGCCGACGACTGCCGGGGTAGCGGCGAATGTCAACCAGGCGCCGTACGCCCGCGTTCTTCAGCAACCCGGCGAGGTCTGGCTGCGCCAGCGTCCCATGGCCGACGGTCAGCACCCGGGCCACCTCGGCGTCGGGCTGGTCGTGGGGGGGTAGCCGGGGCCGCTGGCCTACTCGCCACCCTTTTGCACGTAGTTCTTGACGAACTCCTCGGCGTTTTCTTCCAGCACCTCGTCGATCTCGTCGAGCAGTTCGTCCACGTCGGAGGTATCGACCGCCTCGGCGGTCTGCGGTGCTTCCTCGTCCTCGGCCTGTTCCTGCTTGGACCGCTGTTTGCGAACCCGGCCACCGTCGCTCATGTGTCCTCCCCCAAAGCTGTCGAGGCGTTGCCCTGAGTGTATCGGCGTATCCTGCTGGCGACTGTGTGCCCAAACCGGCACGGGAGCGGTTGCTGGCGCACGACCTCGTGTCGAGGCGCTGCCGTGCGCGGTTGCCGCCGCCGCGGCGGCCGGTGCACACGACTCGGTTGTCCACAACTGCCGCCGCCGTGGGCCCCGAAGGTGCAGGGGCCCGGCAGGCGTGTGCGGCTGGCGTCGCCGGCGCGGTCGGATGCACACGGTTGCGCTCAAGGCCGCGGGCAGGCGCCGGCGGAAGCGCGGGCCTAGGCCTGCAGGGCCTCGAGGAGCTCGGCGGCGGTGGCGCAACGGTCGATCAGCGCCTCGGTGGCCTCCCGCCCGCCGCGCGCCGGGTCCATCATCGGCACCCGCTGCAGGGTGTCGCGGCCGACGTCGAAGATGATGGAGTCCCATCCCGCCGCGGCCACCTGATCGCGGTACTTGTCCAGGCAGCGCCCGCGGAAGTAGGCACGGGTGTCATCAGGCGGGTTGGTCATCGCGTGCTGCACCTCGGACTCGCTGACGAGCCGCTCGACCCGGCCGGTGGCGACCAGCCGGTTGTACAGCCCCTTGTCCTGGCGCACGTCGTGGTACTGGACGTCGATCAGCTTGAGCTTGTTGTCGTCCCAGCCGAGGCCGTCGCGGTCGACGTAGCGGCACAGCAGGCGGTATTTGCTCACCCAATCCACGATCCCGTCCAGGGACATCGGATCATCCTCCAGCGCCGTGAGCACCCGCTCCCACCAACCCACCACATCCTCGGCCCACGACGGCGCGCCCCGCTCCTCGGCGTACTTTTTGGCCTGTTCGAGGTAGTGCCACTGGATCTCGACGGCCGTGGCGGTGCGCCCGTCGCGCAGCAGCACCGGCACGGCGCAGGTCAGGTCGTGGGAGACCGCGTGCAGCGACTTGACAGGGGTGGCCAGCGCCGGCGGGTCCGGCAGGAAGTGGTCCTCGACCATCGTCAGCACCAGGGCGGTCGCCCCGAGTTTGAGGAAGGTGCAGATCTCGCTCATGTTGGCGTCGCCGACGATGACGTGCAGGCGGCGGAAACGCTCGGGATCGGCGTGGGGCTCGTCGCGGGTGTTGACGATGGGGCGCTTGAGGGTCGTCTCCAGGCCGACCTCCACCTCGAAGAAGTCCGCCCGCTGGGTCACCTGGTAGGGCACGTCGTCGAGGCCGAACTCGTTGCCGATGCGTCCGGCACCGACCATCACCTGACGGCTGACGAAGAACGGGGTGATCTGGCGCACCACCTCACCGAAGGGCAGGGACCGGTCCAGGATGTAGTTCTCGTGCATCCCGTAGGCAACGCCCTTGCCGTCGGTGTTGTTCTTGGTGATGAGGATGCGCCCCGGCGGCGAGCCTTCGGGGCCGGGGACGAGGCCGCTCGCGCGCCGCGCGGCCACCTCCAGGATCCGCTCACCCGCCTTGTCCCAGACCACCGCGTCGCGCGGGTTGGAGCACTCCGGCGAGGAGTATTCGGGGTGCGCGTGGTCGACGTAGAAACGCGCACCGTTGGTCAGGATCGAGTTGGCGAGGCCGATGTCGTCCTCGGGGGCCGGCTCCGCGGTGCCGGTCTGCGTGAAGCCGCGGGCGTCACGCAGCGGGTTCTCCTCCTCGTAGTCCCACTTGGCCCGCGAGCGGCCGTCGGCGGCGTAGGCGTTGACGACCAGCGAGGAGGCCAGCACGGGGTTGAAGTCAGGCCGGCCGATGACGGCGATGCCGTACTCGGTCTCGGTGCCCAGATACTTTGCAATCGCCACGGGATCCTCAGAAATCGGCCTGCTCGCAACAGCGATCGTATGCCTCCCGCCGGCGTGTCACAGGCCGGTGCTACCGTCGGGCTCATGGAGGAACAGTCACTGCCAGCGCCGGTCGTCGAGGCGCGGGGATTGGTGAAGCGCTTCGGCGAGTTCACCGCGGTGGACGGGATCGACTTCGCCGTGCAAGCGGGTGAGGCGTTCGGCTTTCTCGGCCCCAACGGCGCCGGCAAGAGCTCGACGATGCGCATGATCGGCGTGGTGTCGCCGCCCAGCGGCGGCTCGCTGCGGGTGCTCGGTCGCGATCCGGCCACCCAGGGTGCCGTCATCCGAGCGCGGTTGGGCGTGGTGCCGCAGGAGGACACGCTCGACAGTGAGTTGTCGGTCGAGGAGAACCTGCTGATCTACGGGCGCTACTTCGATCTGCCACGCGCGGAGATCCGCCGTCGCATGGACGAGCTGCTGGACTTCGTGCAGCTGTCAGACCGCCGGCGCAGCCAGGTCGAGCCGCTGTCGGGGGGGATGAAGCGCCGGCTGACGATCGCGCGCTCGCTGATCAACCAGCCCGAGTTGCTGCTGCTGGATGAGCCCACCACCGGTCTGGACCCGCAGGCGCGCCACCTGGTGTGGGACCGGCTGTACCGGCTCAAACAGCGCGGGGTGACGCTGATCATCACCACGCACTACATGGACGAGGCCGAGCAGCTGTGTGACCGGCTGGTAATCATGGACCAAGCTAAGATCGTGGCCGAGGGCTCCCCGCGCGAGCTGATCGCCGCCTACGCCACCCGCGAGGTCCTGGAGGTGCGCTTCCGGACCGACGAGCACGACGCGGCGGTGCAGCAGCTCGAAGGGCTGGTCAAGCGGCTGGAGGCGCTGCCAGATCGCGTGCTGCTGTACACCGACGACGCCGACCAGACCGCAGCCGAGGTGCAGGAGCGCGGGTTGCGACCCGTCAGCGTGGTGGTCAGGCGCAGCACCCT
>JACCTL010000150.1 GCA_013812395.1 Euzebyaceae bacterium | reverse complement strand
GTAGTCGCCGGCGTTGGGCCCGGAGGTGATGGAGAACTGCGACCGGTAGGGAGAGAAGTCCTCGTCGGTGCCGACGATGAAGCGGTCGTCGAAGCTGAACTCGGCCTGGTGGGCGTTGCCCTCCGAGGGCGTCAAACCGGTCTCTGCGTCCACGACCGGGTAGTCGAAGTCGTCGATGAACTCAGGGTCGGAAGGGTCCTCGACGTTCATCTGCACCCAACCGCCGTCCCAGTACGACAGCAGCATGGTCTGGACGCCGTCGATCTCCTTGACGGTCACGTCGTGGAGGAAGGCAGCCTCACCCAACGGCCGGCCGGCGTCGTCTTGCAGCACGCCCTCTTCGTTCAGGTCGAACTCGCCGATGAGCTCGGGGTTGCGCGGGTCGGTGATGTCGACTATGTCCACGTCGTCGGTCTCGAAGTTGTCCACCAGCACGGTGTAGGCGCGGTCGTCGTCCTGCCACGCGAAGGCGCTGTGGCTGTCGTTGAAGAAGCCCGTGGGCAGACCCGTGTCGTCGACGATCTCGTCACCGAAGTTGGCGATCAGCAGCTCGGGGTTGAGCGGGTCAGTGACGTCGTACAGGGTGATGCCGCCGCTGCTGCCAACCTCCGCCGCTGCTGCTGGGTCGCAGACCTCGTTGTTGAACACCAGCATCTGGCCGGTGAAGCCCTCGGTGTCCATGTCGAGGATGTCGGCACCCTCGCCCGGCTGTGAGCCCTCGGTGGCGGGGATGAAGTTCACCTGCTCGGGGTTGCGTGGGTCGGAGATGTCGAACACCACCACGCCGGCCGCCTCAGGGCCGGTGCAGGCCGAGGGGTCGCGGGCGGTGAGGTAGGCATAATCGCCATGCGCTGCCACATCGGCCACGCGGCCGTCGGCCTGACCGCGGATGTCGCGTTGACCGATCAACTCGACCTGGTTGGCCGACCCCACCATGTGATCGTCAGTGACATCGGGGGCGTGCTCGTGCGCCGCATGGACCTCGGGCGCGGTGTCGATGATCTCGTCGTCGGTGCGGCGTTCGCCCGAGCGCTGGGAAGCGTCAGCGCGGGTCGTGGGCTGCTGATCGTCCGGCACCTGCGCGGCGGCAACGCCCGGCAGTGACAGCAGGGAGATCAAGAGGGCTGCGGGTACTACGCGAAGCCTGGTGCGCATCGGCCGGTCTCCTGCTCGAGTTATGGGGTGGCGACTCCATCGGCACCGCCTGGGTGTAACCAACGGCCGTGGTGGTCGGAGGCAGCGGAGCGTTGATGGGGCGAGGGCTGCCGGGTGAGACCCTAGTCCCCCAGGCGCGCTGTGACTAGGGGTGAGTTTGGGCGTGGCGACGCCCAGCCCACGGCGGCGGCAGCCAGCAGCAGCAAACCTGCCACCACGTAGACCGCGCGTATGCCGACCGCGTCGGCGAGGAGGCCGCCGGCACCCAACGACACCAGCCGTGCCGCGTTCCAGAGCACGTCGTACAGCGCGAACGTTCGTCCGCGCAGCTCGGTCGGAACCTGCATCTGCAGGGTCGACTGGTAGGCGATCATCCCGGTCGAGGTGCCGACCCCGTAGGCGGCGAGTGCTCCGGCGGCGACGATGGGATTGCCGACGCTTGCGAGCGCGAGGTCGACGCCACCGCGCAGCGCGTACGGGCCGAACAGCCAGCGGCGGTCCCCCGCCCGGATGCGCGAGCGCAGGACCAGCGGTCCGAGGGCGGCGCCGACGCCGATGGCGCCGAGCAGCACTCCGAACCCCGACGGGCCAACGCCGAGCCAGTCTGCCGCAAGTACGACAAGCAGGCCGCTGGTCGCGCCGGCAGACAGCGATGCGAGGATCTGCACGACCGCCAGGCGAGCGAGCAGCGGGTGCGTTCGCACTGCGGTGATGCCGGCGGCGACGCCCTTCCATCCGCGCACCGTCATGTCGGCGGGCGTCCGCCCGGCGTGCAAACCCAGCAGCAGCAACGCCGAGACGAGGTAGGACACTGCGTTTAGTCCGAAGGCGACGCCGACGCCGGCTGTGGCGATGAGCACGCCGGCGAGCGGCGCGAGGACGATCTGCGCCGTCACCGCGACGGTCCACAGTGCGGTGTTGGCATCGACGACCTCCTCGGCGTCGACGACCTCCGGTAGCAGGGAGGAGGCGGCGGGGTTGAACGCAAGGCTTCCGACCGACAGGCCGAATGCGACGCCGTAGGCCAGCGCGACCGAGCCAGTGGCGAGGGCCAGCGTCACCGCCAGCCCCGCGCGTAGCAGGTCGGCGGCGACCATGACGCGGCGCCTGGGAAGCCGGTCGGCGAGGAGGCCCGCGACTGGTCCGAGCAGCAGCACCGGAGCGACCTCGAAGGCTACGGTCGTGGCGACGTCCCGGCCGGAGCCGGTCAACTGGAAGACCAGCAGGACCAGCGCGACGCTGTTGAACGCATCACCAGCGCGGGAGACGGCGTGGGCGAGAAAGAGCCGACGCAGCTCGGGTCGGCGGCGCAGGAGGACGAGCACCCGGCCATCGTGCCGCGCCGTCACGCCGTGCTGCTAACCGCTGCTGGTAGGCGACGGGCTGATGACTGCAGGTTGATCACCCAAGGGTGGCCCTCGCGGACGGGACCATCCTTCGCACCCATGTGTTACGCCCCGCCTGGCACTTCGTCCTGCCCGACGACATCCGCTGGATGATCGAGCTCACCGGACCTCGGGTCGCGGCCACCAACGCCCACTGGTACCGCAAGTTCGGCCTGGACGATGCCCTCTGCGCCAAGAGCAACATGCTGCTCGGCGACGCCTTGGCAGGCGGCCATCACCTGACCCGCAAACAGATCGCAGCCCTGCTCGACGAGCACGGCGCCCCCGCGGATGGCTTACAACTGGGCTACCTGTTGATGTTCGCCGAGCTGGACCTGCTCATCTGCAGTGGCGCACCCGAGGGCACGCAACGCACCTATGCGCTGCTCGAGGAGCGGGCCCCGCAGGCCAAGTCGCTGGCCCGGGACGAGGCCCGGGTTGGCCGGGGTCGTCCCGGGCGGTGCACCCATGTTCACCCACGCGGTGGTCCTGAACGGACAGGTGATCGGTCACTGGCGGCGTGTCCCCCAACCGAAGGCGGTGACCATCGAGGTCCAGCTCGCGACGCCGCTCGACGGCGGCCAAAGGGCCGCACTCGACGACGCCGTTGACCGTTACGGCAGGTTCGTGGGTCTTTCCTCCACCTGGGTTGCGACTGGATCAGCACCTCGCGGCCGGCCCAGGCCAGCCAGCAGGCGCTGTGGATGCTGATGTGCGCGGCGCCAGCGTGCCCCGCGCCTGGACGCCGCCAAGGCCCACTCCCCTCGGTCACCTTACATGACCATGACATCTGTGCATTTAAACCAAGAGTGCAGCCGAAACAATTACTGTGCACTTTGCTTGCAGCGTTCATCGCCAGCGGCACGAATTGGCTTAATCCTCTTGTAAGGAGATCTCTCATGCGACAGATCGCCGTCCTCCGTCCGGCCCTGTCCTGGCTACTGGCACCGTCACTGCTGATCGTGTTGACGATCGCGGCTCTCCCGTCCGCGGTCGCAGCTCCACGTTCGGTCGCGGCCTCGCGTGGCCGCTCGGGCGCCGTCTACACGATGACCAACGCCGCGGGCGGCAACGAGGTGATCGCCTATCGCCGCTCGACCGACGGAAGCCTCGACGAATTCGGTCGCTACGCGACCGGCGGCGAGGGCACCGGCAGGACGCGCTTGTCCTCACAAGGTCCGGTGACGCTGAGCGAGGACGGTAGGTGGCTGTTCGTCGCCAACGTCGGCAGCGACGAGATCTCGGTGTTCGCGGTGCGACGCAACAAACTGCGCCTCGTCGACGTGAGGCCCTCGGGGGGTCGCGACCCCTACAGCATCACGGTGTACGGCGACCTGGTGTACGTCCTCAACAACGCTGGCGGTGGCAATATCACCGGGTTCCGTGTCAGGCCGCAGGGCCGGCTGGACGCCTTGTCAGGATCGACGCGGCCTTTGAGCGGGGCGGCGGTCACCGACCCCGCGCAGGTGGCGTTCACCCCGGACGGGCGCTCGCTGGTCGTGACAGAGAAGGCGACCGACATTATCGACATCTACTCCGTGGACGGCAGCGGCCTGACCAGGGGGCCGAGGTCCGTCGACGTGAGCGACCCTGACGGGACTCCTGTGACACCCTTTGGTGGCGACTTCACGTCACGAGGCCAGTTCATCGTCACGGAGGCCGCCGCCGGGGAGATCGGCGAGGCCGCGACCTCGTCCTACGCGGTCACCCGCCGCTCGAGGCTGACCACGATCAGCGACTCGGTGCGTGACACGCGAAGTGAGGTGTGCTGGACCGTGGTCACCCCCGGCGACGGGTACGCGTTTGTGACGAACTTCGGCGACGGCACGCTGTCCAGCTACCAGGTGGCCGCGGACGGCAGCATCACGCTCCTCGACGCGGTCGCCGCCGTGACCAGCCCCGGTGAGCTGTCGGTCCGCGACCACGGTCTCAGCGAAGACGGCAGGTTCCTGTACGCCATCGACATCCATTCCCAGATGGTGCACGGCTGGCGAGTCGGCGCGGATGGCGGCCTCACCGAGATCGGCGCCTTCCCGGGACTGCCCCCCACCGTCGCCGGTCTCGCGGCCAGCTGACCGCCCGGCGCGACGTGACCGCTCGGTCGCAACGTCATCTCAGGAAGGCTTTCTTGCGGCACCGCTGGGGCAATGCCTGCCCTGGCGGCTTGCCGCTTGGCCCACTTGTAGTTGTCGCAACGCACCTTGGCGCCGTAGGGGAAGTACAGGTTAAGGGACAACGGAGTCGATGCACTCCACAGCGATCATCGGGTTTGGGGCCAAGGCGCGTTAGAGGTAGCGGCAGACGGTGGCCGGGTCGCAGGTGGCGGGCTGGAGGGTGGCAGCCGCATCGCGCAACTGGGCGACGGTGTCGCGTAACCCGTGCAGTTCGGTGATTTGCCGGTCGAGGTCGGTCAGGTGTGTGGTGAGCAGTCGCTGGACGTGCTGGCAGGGGGCGCGGCCGGCGTCGCGGACGTCGAGGACTTCGCGGATCTGGCCAAGGGTAAGGCCAGTGGCGCGGCCGCGGCGGATGAAGTCGAGCCGCGGCAGGACGTCGGGGGTGTAGTCCCGGTAACCGCCGGCGGTGCGCTCGGGAGCGGGGAGCAGGCCCGCGTCCTAGTAGCGCAGCGTCTTGGTGGTGGTGCCGCTGGCCTTGGCAAGCTCACCGATCCGCACGTCGCCCCTTCTGGGTTCAGGTTCGGCTTGACCTTCCCCTGCACTGGAAGGTCCATTCTCGTCCTGGGAACGTGCAGGACGCGAGCGGGAGGGAGGTCATGGGCGAGGGCTACGACGTCGACCTTGCGGTGGTCGGCTCCGGCGGTGCTGCGATGTCCGCCGCGATCACGGCTCGGCAGGCCGGCAGGAGCGTGGTCATGGTCGAGCGCGACACGCTCGGCGGGACTTGCGTCAACGTCGGATGTGTCCCTTCCAAGACGCTGCTGGCCGGCGCCGGCGCCCGGCACGCGGCGCTGACAAATCTTTTCGGTGGCGTGCCCACCTCGACTGGCGGGGTCAACCTGGCTGCGCTGGTGGGCCAGAAGGATGAGCTGGTCGAGCGGCTGCGGCAAGCGAAGTACGGCGACGTCGCGGCCGCCTACGGTTTCGAGGTCCGCCCTGGGCACGCCAGCTTTCTCGACGAGGACACCCTTGCCGTCGACGGGCAGCCGCTGTCCGCCGGCGCCTACCTGGTCGCCACCGGCGCCGAGCCCGCCCGCCCCGACCTGCGCGGCCTTGACAAGGTCGACTGGCTGACCTCGACCACGGCGATGGAGCAGGCCGAGCTGCCGGAGTCCCTGGTGGTCATCGGCGGCGGGTACGTGGGGATGGAGCAGGCGCAGCTGTTCGCCCACCTCGGCGCCGCCGTCACCCTCGTCGGGCGGCTGGCCCCACGGGCCGAACCTGAGCTCGCAGACGCGCTGCGGGCGGTGTTCGCCGATGACGGGATCACCGTCGCGGAGGAGCACGCCGTCGCCGTCGAGCCTGCCGGCGACCAGGTCGTGGTCACCACGACATCGGCACGCCGGGTCAGCGGCGGGCGGCTGCTGGTGGCGACGGGGCGCTCCGCTCGCACCGACGGTCTGCGACTGGCGGCGGCGGGTGTGGCCACCGACGAGCGGGGCTTCGTCGTCGTCGACGAGCATCAGCGCACATCCAACCCCCGCGTCTACGCCGCCGGCGACGTCTCCGGCGCACCGCAGTACGTCTACGTCGCCGCCGCCGGCGGCCGGGTCGCCGCGCTCAACGCCCTGACCGACGGCGGCGGAGACCCGACGGCACGGGTGGACTACGCGGGACTGCCCACGGTGGTGTTCACCCGCCCACAGCTGGCCTCGGCCGGGCTCACCAAGGCGCAGGCCCTCGAGCAGGGTTACCGCTGTGACTGCCGGGTGCTGAACCTGGGCGACGTGCCCCGCGCGCTGGTCAACCACGACACCCGCGGCGAGGTCAAGCTGGTCGCCGACGCCGCCACCGGCGCGGTCGTGGGCGTGCACGCCCTTGCCGACGGCGCGGGGGAGATCATGCTCGCCGCCACCTACGCCATCAAGGCAAAGATGACCGTCGATGACGTCGCCGACACCTGGGCGCCCTACCTGACGATGGCCGAGAGCCTGCGCATCGTCGCCGGGCTGTTTCGCAATCAGATGCCGACCTCCTGCTGTGCGTGACGCACCCCGCCCGGACCAAGCGCGGCCCGAACCGCGGTGGGTGGGACCGCTGCGGTCGGGTGGCCGTCGGTCGCCGTCCTTGACATCCCGCGCGCAGCCGCACGGCATGCAACGCCAACGAGCAGCAGGAGGAGATCGAATTGAGCGAGCACGTCGACGTCGCCGTGATCGGGATGGGGCCGGGAGGAGAGGTCGCCGCGAGTAGGTTGCTGGCCGCCGGGCGGCGGGTGGCGGTCATCGAACGGGAGCTCATCGGCGGGGAGTGCGCCTACTGGGCGTGCATCCCCTCCAAGACGGTGCTGCGCCCGCCGGAGGCCGGCGGTGCGGTTGACCGCGCCGCCGGCGTTGACGGAGCCCGGCTGGACTGGGCGGCCGCCCGGGACAACCGGGACTACATGGCCCGCCACCTCGACGACTCCGGGCAAGTCACCGGGTACACCAACCAAGGCGCCCTCGTGCTCAAAGGCATGGCCCGCCTCACCGGACCCGGCCGGGTCAGCGTTGACCGTCGCCAGGTCACCGCCGACCACGTCATCGTGGCCACCGGCTCGCAGGCAATGGTCCCGCCGATCGACGGACTCGAGGACGTCACGGTGTGGACCAACCGGGAGACCTACACCACCGCCGACCTCCCCGACCGCGCGGTGATCGTCGGCGGCAGCGCCGTCGGCGTCGAGACCGCCCTGTTCCTGGCCCGCTTCGGGGTGCAGGTCACCCTCGTCCAGCGCAGCGACCGGCTGCTCAGCCGCGAGGAGCCCCGCGTCGGGGAACTGGCGCGGACCGCCCTGCACGAAACCGGTATCGACGTGCGCACCGGCTCCACCCCGACCCGGGCCCGCCGCGACGGCGCCGACAGCGTCGTGGAACTCGACGACGGCACCCAGGCCCACGGCGACGTCGTCATCCTCGCGACCGGGCGGGTGCCCCGCACCGAGGGGCTCGGCCTCGAGGAGGTCGGTGTGAGGCTCGGCGGGCACGGCGAAGTCTTGGTCGACGAGCACTGCCGCGCCGCTGACGGCATCTGGGCGCTCGGCGACGTCACGGCCATCATGCCGTTCACCCATGTCGCGAAGTACCAGGGCCGCATCGTCGCCGACGCGATCCTCGGCCGGCCGCGGACCGCGGGCTACGACGGCATCCCGCGGGTGGTGTTCGCCGACCCGGAGATCGCCGCTGTGGGCCTCATCCAGGCGCAGGCCGACCAGCAGGGCCTGCGCACCACCGCGGTGGAGATCGACCTGGCCGAGTCCCTGGCCCGACCCTCGACCTACGAGCGAAACCCCCGCGGGCACCTCGGGCTGCTCGCCGACACTGACCAACGTGTGCTCGTCGGTGCCTGGGCGGTCGCACCCCAGGCCGGCGAGTGGATCCACCAAGCGTCCCTGGCGATCCGCGCCCACATCCCCATCGACACCCTGCTCGACCAGGTGCCGCAATTCCCCACCTACAGCGAGGGCTACCTCACCGCCCTGGAGGGCCTCAACCTGTAAGGGCCGCCGACCTGTGCCGCCAGTCGCCTCCGGACGATCGTGCCGGCCATCTCGTTGAGCTCGGCCGTCGGTGCGCTGCGACACCAGTTCGGCCATCTGGACCGCTTGTGCGTGGTGGGGAACCATCTGGCTCAGGAACTCACGGCGGCGACGTTGACGTCGCAGTCGGGCGCAGGTCGACGCGGCGCAGCAGCTGGGCGTTGAGGGCGACGACCACGGTCGAAGCGCTCATCAGGACGGCGCCGACGGCCATGGGCAGCGTGATACCCGCCCAGGCCAGGGCCCCGGCCGCCAGCGGGATGGCCGCGACGTTGTAACCGGCGGCCCACACCAGGTTCTGCTGCATCTTCCGATAGCTGGCCTGCGACAGGCGGCGCACGGCCACGACGGCGCGCGGGTCGTCGGCGGCCAGGACGATGCCGGCGGACTCGATCGCGACATCGGTGCCGGCGCCAATGGCGATCCCCACGTCGGCACGGGCCAGCGCGGGGGCGTCGTTGACGCCGTCGCCGACCATGGCCACGGTGCGGCCGCGCGACTGCAGTTGGGTGACGGCGGAGTCCTTGTCTTCGGGGCGCACCTCGGCGAACACCTCGTCGATGCCGAGGTCCGCCGCCACCGCGTCGGCGACCTGCTGGGCGTCACCGGTGATCATCGCCACACGGACGCCGAGTTCGTGTAGCGCGTCGACGGCCTGACGGGACTCGGGTCGGACCTCGTCCTCGAGTTGCAGCGCCCCGATGACGTCGCCGTCGCGCAGCACGTACAGCACGGCTGCGCCGCGAGACTGCCACTTGTCGACCGAGCCCGTCAGTTCTCGGGGGACGTCCAAGTCCAGGTCTTGCAGCAACCCAGGCCCGCCGACCGCGACGGTGCTGCCGTCGACCGTCGCCTCGACCCCGCGGCCAGTCATCGACCGGAAAGCCGAGGCGGTAGCCAGGGCACCGCGTTCGCGGGCCGCGGCGACGATCGCCCGGGCCAGCGGGTGCTCGCTGTCGGCCTCCGCCGCGCCGGCCAGCGCCAATAAGCCGTCGCCATCGGGGTGCGCTGGGTCAGGGGTCAGGGCGACAAGGTCAGCGACCCGGTGCTCGCCCTTGGTCAGCGTCCCGGTCTTGTCGAACAGCACCACGTCGACGGTGCGCATCCGCTCCAGCGCCAGTCGGTCCTTCACCAGGATGCCGTTGCGAGCCGACAACGACGTCGAGATGGAGATCACCAGCGGGATCGCCAGGCCCAGCGCGTGGGGGCAGGCGATGATCAGCACCGTCACGGCGCTGGTCACTGCGGTCGCAGGTCGCCCGACGGCCGCCCATGCCAGCACTGTGATCACGGCTGCCGTCACGGCGACGTAAAACAGCAGCGCCGCGGCACGGTCGGCCAGCGCCTGAGCTCGCGAGCGGGACTCCTGCGCATCGGCAACCAGCCGTTGGATGCCGGCCAGGGCGGTGTCGTCGCCCACGGCGTCCACACGCACCCTGATCGCCGAGTCCGTCGCCACGGTCGCGGCCACGACGCGGTCGCCTTCGGAGCGGGGCTGTGGGCGGGACTCGCCCGTGACCATGGACTCGTCGAGCTCGGCGGCGCCCTCGACGATGGTGCCGTCGGCTGGCACACGGGCACCGGAGCGCACCAGCACCACGTCGCCGACCGCCAGGTCACTGATGCGAATCGTCTCGACACCTGCGTCGGTGATGCGTTCGGCCTCGTCAGGCAGGAGCTCGGCCAACGCGGCCAACGCCCCCGACGCCTGCCCGATCGCACGCATCTCCTGCCAGTGGCCCAGCAGCATGATGACGATCAGCAGCGCCAGCTCCCACCACACCTCGACGGTGAACCAGCCCAGCGCGGTGGCCATGCTGGCGACGAACGCCACTGTGATGGCCATGCCGATCAGCAGCATCATCCCTGGCTGACGGGAGCGCGCCTCGGCAACCGCGCCGGTCAGGAACGGCGAGCCGCCGTAGACGAAGATCGCCGTGCCCAGCACTGGCTCGATGAGCCCGGATCCGGGGAAGGCGGGGGCGTGATAGCCCAGCAGGTGCTGGACCACCTCGCTGTAGACCACCACCGGGATTGCCAGCAGCAACGAGATCCAGAACTTGTCGCGGAACATCGCCGCGTGGTCCCCGTGACCGCCACCGTGTCCGGCGTGTTGGCCGTGTTCAGCGTGATCGGCCTGCTCCACGGCCATGGCCTCGTGCTCGTGCGCCGTCGCCATCGCGGATCCTTTCCGTTTGCGCGTGACCAGCCTTGGGCTTTCACCTGCCGTTCAATCGCCGAGTGCAGTGGCGATCAGCTCGACGATATACCCCCGAGGGGTATATTGCAACACCGTTCCTCTCGATGTCCACGCCTCTGGGCAGGCTCGCGCACGCAGGCGGCGCTGTGGGCGATGCGGGCAGGTTCTCGCCGGGGAGGCCAATTCGGCCTGAGGTCGCTACGTCGTTCGTCGCATCGCGGTCGCGTCAATCCACAGAAGCGGGACGGGTGGGCACTGGGCACCATCGGCGAATGCCCTCACAGCCTCTCGCCGGCCCGGTCATGCTCGTCGACGCGGACCGACGTGTGCGCACGGCGGTCCACGCACTCCTCGAGTGCACCGCCGAGCTCGGCATCGTCATCGAGGCGGCGACCTCGGTCGAGGCGTTACAGAAGGCCATGGTCGCCCACCCCAGCGCAGTGACCATGGACCTGCTGTTGCCTGAGCTGGAGACGGTCTTGGGCTCATCCGAGCCCTGAAGCGATCGCTGGAGGTCGACATCATCGCCATCAGCACGCGGACGGACCTGCGCAGCCGTGCGCTACGGGCAGGGGCAAGCACGTTTCTCGACAAGGGCAGCCCGCCCGACGCGGTGCTCGCGGCCATCCGACCAGCGCAGTGGTGGTAAATTATCTGCGTGAATACGCAGGTAGAGAAGATGCCGACCGTTGAGCAGGTCGGGATGGCGGTGGACACGCTCAAGCTGCTCGCCGATCACACCAGGCTGCAGATCGTGTGGGCGCTACTGCACGGCGAGCATTCCGTCGGCGATTTGGCGAGCCATCTCGACCTACAGCCGGCTGGGGTCTCCCAGCACCTAGCGAAACTTCGCCTCGCCCGGCTGGTGCGGACCCGGCGGGACGGCAACCGCATCTTCTACAGCGCTCACAACGCTCATGTCCGCCGCCTCGCGGAGGAGGCGCTGTTCCACGCCCATCACCTGACCGACGACTTGCCGGACCACAAGGATGTCGCAGGGCACGCAACGGGCTCGGTTGCCGGGAGGTTGGCGTGAGTGACGGACTTGGTAAGTCGCACCGGTCAGGGCTCTGGGCATGGCTGAAGGAGCTGGTGGCACCTCACAGCCACGACACCTCGGACTCCATGGACAGCGCGC
>JACCTL010000138.1 GCA_013812395.1 Euzebyaceae bacterium | reverse complement strand
CTAGAGCGTCTCGGTGACGATCCAGACGACTTGTTCATCGGGGCCGTCGAGCTGGAGCTCGGCCCCGAGCAGTGGCTGCGCACCGCCGGACCGCTGCGGGACTACGACGGCGACGGCACGCCGGAGGACCTGCTTAGCGAGCTTGACGCGCTGGTCGGCCAGGCGGTGACGGCCCTGGTTCGCCTCGACGACGACGGCGACGAGGGCGACGTGTACGTGCTCAACGACCTGGTCTACCGCGACAGCGCCGGCGGCCCCGCGCCTTGGCAACAGGGCCGAACCGTTATGGGACAAGCCGCCGCACCGCAGAAAGTCGCCGAAGCGGCCGCTCGTGCGGTGGGAGAGGGCGCGCGCGTCGACGAGCTCGACCGGGAGGACGGCGATGCAGTGGCGTGGGAGGCCGACGTCGTTGCCGCCGACGGCCGCGAGCACACCGTTCTGCTCGATGCCGCCGGTCAGGTCCTCGAGGTGCGCTTTGAGGACTGAGCTCGCGCCTGCGCAGGGATCGCGGCACCTACGACATGACCGGACCGTCTATTCCACAGCGGCTTGCTCCTTTAGCAGCGCTGCCTTGCGAGACGGCGCGCTGGGTCCGCGGTGTCGTGGCTGACGTGGCGCCGGCGGGGATCGAGGACGTCGCTGCGGTTCGCGTGCTGCGCGTCGGCGACAAGCGGCTCGCCGTGCTGGAGTCGTGTCGTGGAAGGCCGCTGGTGCTCAAGCAGTACGCCGATGACCGGGGTGCCTGGACCCGTCGGCTGCAAGAGCTGGCCACGGCTGGCCTGCGCGCCCCCGGCGAGTTCCGCGTGACGCTGGCTCGGGGCTGGTCGGCCACGCACCGCACGCTGTTGACTGACCTGGCGTCGGGAACAGCCTGCGCCGAGTGGCTGACCGCCACCACACAGGACCGCGACGCGGCCGCGGTCGCCGCCGCCGCCATGCTCATCCCGGCGACCTTGCCCTTGCGCTGGACCGCCCACACCGCCGTCGTGGGCATTCTGGCGGACCAGGTGACGCCGATGGCAGTGCGGGTGGCGGCCGTTCGATCCGTCACCGCGGGGCGGGTGGCGCCTCAGGGTTTCGCGACGGCGAGCAGATACGGCGCCGGCAGCTCGCAGCCGCCGTCGCCGGCTGCGTTGGACTCCACAACGGCGCCGAGCAACTCCTGTCGCGCCTCCTGGGAACGGCCGAGGGCCGAGGCGGCTTCCATGAACTGGACGAACGGCCCGGCGGCGCTCAGGAACACGTCCACGGCTGTTTCCACCGAGGGAAACCGGAAGGCGAAGGATCGCTCCTCGACGGTGGCGTCGAGGCCGGCGTCAGCCAGGCGGCGGATGACCTCGGCTGGGTCACCCCACTCGTCAGGCATGGGACCCCCCGGCGGTGGTGCTGGCACCAGATGAGCGACTTGGGCCCGCCACCGATCGGCCCACCCACCTCTCGCCCACGCCGTGATCGCCACCGTGCCGTCCGGTCGGCACGCTCGGGCCAGCTCGGCCGCCGCCCTGACGTGGTCGGGGGCGAAGATCACCCCCATCACACTGAGCACCACGTCGAAGCTGGCATCGAGCACGTCGAGGGCCGCGGCGTCGCCCACGCGCAGGTCCACCTCGACGCCCGCACTGGCGCAGCGAGCCCGAGCCCGCTCGATCTGGGCAGGGGTGAGGTCGATGCCCGTGACGCTGGCGCCCCGGCGAGCAGCTTCGATCGCGGCGTTGCCGCTGCCAACGCCGACATCCAGCACCCGATCACCGGGGCGAACCCCGATAGCGGCGACGGTCTCCACGCTGATGGGCAGGAGGTGGCGGGCGACTACGGGGTAGTCGCCGATGGTCCACACCCGTCGCTGGGCCTCGGCTGCCGGATCGCTCATCGCGCCAGTGTGCCCGCCCGGCACTTGGGCTCGACGACCGGCGGCGCTCGACGGCTTGTCGGCATATCGATCATCGGACCAGAGGCCCCCATCGTGCTGCGCGGCACGTCGGAGTTGAGGTCGTGCCGCGGCGAAATGGCCGTCAACCGTCGTCCGCCACGGGCACGGAGCGCACGCGCAGGGTGAGCCACCGTGACGCTTGCGCCTGCTGTCAGGTCCTCACGGACCAGCGGGAGATGTGCGAGCACGAGATCGGCCTGCTGGAGAGGCGCCAAGTGGTCGGCCGAGCGGAGCAGGACAAGCGATGGCTTCGACAGGCGGCCCACCGCGAGCCACGTGCCGAAGTCGGAGTCGGCGGAGAGCACGACACGCTCGTCATCATCCGCCCGGGTGAGGATCTCGTGGTCGGAGGCGGTCAGCAGTCCCAGGTCCGCAACGTGCACGGCATCGTGTCCGCCATCACGAAGACGCGCGGCGACGACGGGGGACAGGTTGGCATCAACCAGAAATCTCAACCGGAGGGGACGAGCGGAAGCTCGCGCTCCTGGGCAGCAGCGGCTGCATACTCCAGAGCGGCCAGGACGTCTTCGCGC
>JACCTL010000137.1 GCA_013812395.1 Euzebyaceae bacterium | reverse complement strand
GCCCTGGCCTTCGCGCGGGCTTCGGCGGCGGCCCTGGCCTTCGCGCGGGCTTCGGCGGCGGCCTTGGCCCTCGCCTCGGCCGCGGCCTTCTCCGCCGCCCTGGCGGCGGTTGCGACCTCGGTGACCTCGGCACGCGCCGGAGCACTCGGCGCGATCCTGGCGACCTCCCGCGCTGACGAGCGCTGGCCACCGGTGCCCGCGCTGACCGGGGAAGGCCCCAGTGCTGCGACCAGTGGGGCAACCAAGGAGCTGACCACCGGGCTGACAGGGGGGCCGACCAACGTGAGGCCGGCCACGAGCGTCGTCATGATGACGGCGGGGACCAACAGCAGCAGGAGCAAGCGGCGCATCTACGAAGCGTAGCCAGCAACGCCGGACCATGCCGGATGTCCGTTCGGACGGTCGCTCGCCAGCGACCCGGGCGCTCCGCCAGCTCGATCGCCAGCGACCCGACGGCGCGCACCAGCCCGTCCATCGCCAGCGGCCCAGGCGCACGGCCGGCCCGTCCTTCGTCAGCGGTCGAAGCGCTCCAGCAGCCGGTCGGCGGCGGTGTACGGATCGAGCTCGCGCTCGGCAACCTCGGCCGCGAGGTGGTCCACCAGTTGCCCGTCGTCGAACGTGGTGAACCGCCGTCGGACCTCGCCCACGGCGATCTCGCGCAGTTGCGTGCGCGCACGCTGCAGGCGACGCTCGGCGAGGCGTCCGGACTCCCGCAGCCAGGCGCGGTGGCCGTCGACGGCGTCGATCAGCTCGGCAACGCCCTCATCACGTGACGCCACCGTCCTGCAGATAGGCGCCAGCCATTCGGGATGGCCCAGGTGCTGCATGTCGCGTAACTCGCGCACCGTGCGATCGACGCCGTCGCGATCCGCCTTGTTGACGCAGAAGACGTCGGCGATCTCCAGGATCCCGGCTTTGGCGGCCTGGATGGCGTCGCCCATCCCCGGAGCCAGGGTCACGATGGTGGTGTCGGCGGCTGACGCGACCTCGATCTCGGCCTGGCCGACCCCCACCGTTTCGACCACCACGATGTCGAATCCGGCGGCGTCGAGGACCAACAGCGCCTGCGGTGTCGCCCACGACAACCCGCCGAGATGGCCGCGGTTTGCCATCGAGCGGATAAAGACGCCGTCGTCAAGCACGTGGTCCTGCATGCGTACTCGATCACCGAGCAGCGCGCCGCCGGAGAACGGCGACGACGGGTCGACGGCGAGCACCGCGATGCTGCGACCGCGGCGGCGCCACTCGGCCAGCAGCCCGTTGGTCAGCGTGGACTTGCCAACGCCCGGCGACCCGGTGATGCCGATGAGCTGCGCCCCGCCGGTGTGTGGGTGCAGCAACCGCACGGCCTCCCGCAGGTGCTGCGCGGAGCCGTCCTCGACGCGGGTGAGCACTCTGGCCAGGGCGCGTCGCTCCCCGGCCAGCAGGCGCTCGACGAGCTCGGCGGTCTGCATGGCAGGCCGAGGCTAGCCGTGGATCGCGTCCCAGTGCCAGACGGTCCGTGCCCGCAGCCGCTCGCCTGGCGCCAACTCCACAAGGCCGGTCCCCGCCTCGCCCTCGGCGTGCAGCACCGGCGCATTGGGCCAGGCGGTCTGGGGTTCGACGCAGACTCCGCGAGGCGGCGTGTGCACCACGACCGTGGCCGGGTCGGCGGGCAGATCCATGGTGAGCAGCAAGTCGGGCCAGCGCACCGTCACGGGCCTGGTCACTCCGATGTAGACGTGATCCAGCCTGCGCTCGGCCAGCAAGGGCGCGTTGCGCAGATCGGTGTTGTCGTCCACTGGCAGCCGCACACCAGTGGGAATCAAGTCGTTGCGGGTCTCCAAGACCTCGTCGGCGACCACGCCGACGCGCAGGTCGCCGCTGTCGGGGCGCCTGAACCACGGGTGCCATCCCGCCGAGGCGGGCATGGCGCTGTCACCGGCGGCGACCTGCGCCTCCAGCGTGAGACGGCCCGGCTCCAGGGTGATCCGTTGCGCCGCCCAGCCGCCGAACGGCCATCGCCCGACATCCAGGCCGCAAGTGAGCGTCACCTCGGTCGCCTCGGTGTGGTCGACCCGCCAAGCGGTGTCGCGCAGTATCCCGTGAATGGCATGGCCGTAGTGCTCGGCCGCCACCTCGCGGGTGTAGCCGTGAAAGGGCACCCTGCCCTCGTCCAACCGCCCCACCCACGGCGCCATCAGGAAGCAGCCCCAACCGATGTTGGCCTCCTTGCCCTCGGGGCGCGATGCGAAGCCGAGGAGGCGCTCGACGCCGCCGGCCACCAGCGACCCGAGGCGACCGCCGACGGCAGGATCCACTACGACGCTGTCGGCGCCGGCCTCGAGGGTGATGGTCACGAGAACCGCAAGCCGCGGGCGGCGAGGGCAGCGTCGGCGAACTCGGCAAGGGTCTGCACCCGGCGAGGATGTTCCACGGTGTGCAGCCCGTGGTGGTCCACCACCCACGAGGTCAGCCCGGCCGCGTCGGCGGCCACGACGTCGTAGGCCACCGTGTCGCCGAGGTACCACGTGCGCTCGGCTTGCAGACCCAACGGCCCCAGGGCGTAGGCGAAGATCGCAGGGTCAGGCTTGGCCACGCCGACGACGCCGGAGTCGACCACGACCTCGAGCAGCTCCGCCAGGCCGGCGCGGTCCAGCGCCGCTTCGACGCGCCCGTCGGAGTTGGACACCACGCCGACACGGATGCCCGCCTCGCGCAGGCGGGTCAGGCACTCCGCGGCGCCATTGATCGCGCGGTCCCACAGATGCAGGTCGCGGTCGGCAGCCCGCCAGGCCTGCGCCATCACCTCCGCCGGCACGCCGCACCGCTGCCCGAAGCTGGTCAGCCAGTGAGGGAACCAGTCGTCCCACGTGCCCGCCGTGGGAGCGAACTCATGATCCAGCAGCACCAGGGTGCGCCAGAAGCTGTCGTCGAGGTCGGCAGGGTCGTGCCCATGCTGACGCAGCGCTTCGGCGAGTCGTTCGGTATGGACCTGGACCAGCGTCCCACCCGCGTCGAACAGCACCCCGTCGGGCGGGCCAACGGCCGTCACTACAGCGTCTCGAACAGCACCGCGTCGCCCTGACCGCCTCCACCGCATAGCGCCGCTGCCCCACGCCCGCCGCCACGGGCGTGCAGCTCGGACAGCAAGGTCGTGGTGATCCGCGCTCCCGTGCAGCCGATCGGGTGGCCCAGGGCGACCGCTCCCCCGTTGACGTTGACTTTGTCGGCTGGCACGCCGAGGCGGTCGGCGGAGTAGATCGCCACCGAGGCGAACGCCTCGTTCATCTCGTACAGGTCGAAGCTGCCGGGGGCGGCACCGATCTTGGCGACCGCCTTCTCGATGGCGGCAGCCGGCTGGTGGTGCAGCGACGGGTCCGGCCCGGCGACGGTGGCGTAGGACATCACCCTGGCCAGCGGTGTCAGGCCCAGCTCCTCGGCTTTCGCGCGGCTGGTCAACACCACCGCAGCGCCGCCGTCGGAGATCTGGCTGGCGTTACCCGCTGTGATGGTGCCGTCTGGGGTGAATGCCGGCCGCAGCCTGGCCAGGGATTCGGTGGTGGTGCCGGGGCGTACACCCTCGTCGCTGTCGACCAGGATCGGTTCGCCCTTGCGCTGCGGCACCTCGACCGGCGTCACCTCGTGGGCGAAGCGACCGTCCTTCCACGCCGCCGCGGCGCGCTCGTGGCTGGCGGCGGCCCAGGCGTCCTGCTGCTCGCGCGTGATGCCGTAGCGCTGGTTGAGCCGGTCGCTGCCCTCGCCCATGTGCCCGTCGTCGAACGCGCACCACAGCCCGTCGTGGATCATCGCGTCGACGATCTCCCCGTTGCCCATGCGGTAGCCGGTTCGTGCCTTGGGCAGCAGGTACGGCGCGTTGGACATCGACTCCATCCCGCCCGCGACGACCACGTCATGCTCGCCCAGGCGGATCGCTTGATCGGCCAGCGCCACCGCGGTCAGGCCTGACAGGCAGACCTTGTTGACGGTTAGCGCCGGCACCTGCATGCCGATGCCGCCCTTGATCGCGGCCTGCCGCGCAGTGATCTGGCCCTGCCCCGCCTGCAGCACGTGGCCCATGATCACGTAGTCCACGGCATCGGCGGGCACCCGCGCGCGTTCCAGTGCCGAGCGGATCGCCACGCCGCCCAGATCCACGGCCCGCAGGCTCGCCAGGCCGCCGCCCAACCTACCGATCGGGGTGCGGACGTAGCCGACGATGACGGCCTCATTCATGGCAGGGCCTCCAGGTGCGAGGAAACACGGGGGTCAGCCCCATTGTTCCACGCGGCCGGCCGTGCCCGGCGGGCACTCAAGGACGGTGCGGTCAGCGGAGCCGGGAGTCAGCGCCGGTGTGACGGCGGGCCGCCGACCGGCAGCGCCACGTCGATGCGCACGAGGCGGTGGTCGGACGACGGGAACGGGAACGTGCCGACGAGGTCGAAGTCGGGATGGCTGGTGCGAGGCCAGAAGACCGCCGGGTCCGACACGCGCATGCCGTTGCGGGGCAGGACGTAGTCGACGCGCAGGTTGCCGACGCTCTCGCTGAAGTCGGCGGTGTCGAAGGCGGGGTTGCCCCGGTGGCTGTCGTTGGCGCCGCCCTGCAGCTCTGCCTGCTCAGGGCCGCCCTGACTGGACGGGATCGGCCGTTCACGGACCTTCGGGTGGTGCAGCAACTGCTGGATGGCGCCCGGGACGCTGTCGCCGTCGACGGGGTCGGCGTTGAGGTCGCCGGCGATCACGAAGCGGGCGCCGGGGTGCAGGCCGCCGTGGCGCCCCTCATCGTCGTAGATGTACCGCGACGCGCGGCCGCCGCCGATATAGTCGGCCCACAAGCGGATCTCGTCGTGATTGCGCCGGCCATTGCGGTCCTCGACGCCGTCGAAGCTCGGCGGCGTGGGATGGCTGGCGAGCAGGTGGACGGTGTCACGGCCGACACGCACCGGCACGTCGACGTGGTTCTTCGACGACAGCCGGAACACGGCCAGCTCCTCGGGGCTGTACCAGTCGGCCGGGGCAGGCGTATCGGGGTCGTCGGGCAGTAGCGCGCCCGGCATGTCGGCCCAGCGGAAGTGCTGGAAGGTGCGGATCGCCTCGGTGGCGATCGGGTAACGCGAGTAGA
>JACCTL010000130.1 GCA_013812395.1 Euzebyaceae bacterium | reverse complement strand
ACCATCCCCAGCAGTTCGACATTGCGCTTGAAGCGGGCGCGCGACACCGGCAGCGTGTGGGTCCGCAACGCGACGAACGGCATCCCGGCGATCTCCCGCACGCCGGCCAGGCCCAGCAGCGTGTCGCGAGGCGTGACGCGCTGCAGCACACCGACGCCGCGACGCTCCAGGGTGTCCAGCGGCTCGGGATAGACCTCGTCGAGCATGGCCGCCGACAGCAGCAGGACCTCGGTGGCCCCGGCTTCGGCTACCAGCTCCAGCAGCGGCTGCGCGTTCTTGGCCTGGCCCACCACCATGGCTTGGCTCTGGTCGTCGTGTAGATGGCTTTCCGCCAAGTGAATGTCGTCGGGGGCGCCCACCAGCACCACCCTGGGTGGGCCGCCACGGCGTCGCCGCAGCCAGCGTGCGAGGTAGCGGTTACCGCTCACGCCCAGCACCACCAGCGCCAGCATGACCGGCAGCGTGGACCGGGGCACCGGGTTGCGCGACAGCAGGGATTGCACCAGCGCGACGATCAGCCAGGCGCCGAACGACAGGCTGGCGACCTGCGGCAACGCCGCCCGCTGGCCGAGGCGCAGCTCACGCTCGTACAGCCCGCCGAAGTAGTAGGTGGCCACGAACATGGCCGTGAAGCCGGCGAAGCTCAGCGCATAGTTCTGCAGGCGGTAGGTGGCGAACCCGTTGAAGAACAGGATTCGCAGCGACACGATCCCGGCCATCGACCCGAACACCACCAGGATGTCGGCGATCATGAGCAGGCGGAATCCGCGCGCGTTCAAACGCGCCAACAACGACTTGGGCCGCTGCGGGGTGGCTACCTGGGATGTGCGAGTGTCGACTTGGCCTTGCACGGCGTGGCCTCCCTCCACGGAGAGTGTAGCCAGGCGGCGGCGCTGTTCTGCTAGCCCGAGCGGGCGGGTGGCGGCAGCCGCCGCAGGCCCAGTACGGCGAGTTGTGCGGCGTCCACCGGCGCCGGCGCGTCGGTCAAGGGATCTCCACCCGACTGCGTCTTGGGGAACGGGATCACGTCGCGCAGCGACGAGCCACCGGCCATGAGCATGACCAGCCGGTCCAACCCCGGGGCGATGCCGGCGTGCGGCGGGGCGCCGTAGGACAGGCCCCGCAGAAAGAAGCCGAAACGCTCCTGGGCCTCCCGCTGGCTGATGCCGAGCACCGCGAAGATTCGCTCCTGAATGTCTCGACGGTGGATCCGTACCGAACCGCTGGCCAGCTCGACGCCGTTGAGCACGATGTCGTAGGCGCGGGCGATCGCCTCGCCCGGCGCCTGTTCGAGCCGTTCCAACGACGCGTCGGAGGGCATCGTGAACGGGTGGTGCACCGCGTCCCAGCGGTCCTGTTCGGTGTTCCACTCGAACACCGGCGGCTCGGTGACCCACAGGAAGTCCCAGCGGTCTTCCTCCACCAGCCCCCGGTCGCGGCCCAGCGCCACGCGTACGGCGCCCAGCAACTCCTGCGCCTCGCGGGTCGGACCGGCCGCGAAGAACAAGGCATCGCCTGTCACCGCCTCGGCGGCATCCAGCAGCGCGGCGGTCTCGTCGTCGCTCATGAACTTGGCCAGTGGGCTGCGCAGCGCACCGCCTTCCTCGACCACCGCCCAGGCCAGACCCTTGGCGCCGCGGCTCTTGGCGAAGTCGACCCAGCCGTCGAACTCGCGCCGGGTCAGGTCGCCGCCACCCGGCAGGCACAGCGCCAGGACGGCGCCGCCGGCGTCCAACGCAGAGCGGAACACCCCGACCTGGGTGCCGGCGAACACCCCGCCGAGATCGATCAGCTCGAGGCCGAAGCGGGTGTCGGGCTTGTCGCTGCCGAACCGTCGCAGCGCCTCGGCGTAGGTCAGCCGCGGGAACGGCGTGGGTATCTCGGTGTCCAGGACCTCCCGCCACAGCGCGGCCATCAACTCCTCGACGAGCCCGTAGATGTCCTCCTCGTCGACGAAGGACGCCTCTAGGTCCAGCTGCGTGAACTCAGGCTGGCGGTCCGCGCGCAGGTCCTCGTCGCGGAAGCAGCGCACGATCTGGTAGTAGCGCTCCAGGCCGGCGACCATGAACAGCTGCTTGAACAGTTGCGGTGACTGGGGCAGCGCATAGAAGCTGCCCGGCTGCAGACGGGACGGCACCAAAAAGTCGCGCGCGCCCTCGGGCGTGGAGCGGGTCAGCATCGGGGTCTCGACGTCCAGAAAGCCGTGGGACTCCATGACCCGCCGGATCACCGACGTGACATGGGACCGCAGTCGGATCGCCCGCGCCACGACCGGGCGACGCATGTCGAGGTAGCGGTAGGTCAGGCGCACTGCCTCGTCGGCCTCGACCCGGTCCTCGATCGGGAACGGCGGCGTTTCGGCGGTGGACAGCACCTCCAGCGCGCTCGCCGCAACCTCGATCTCACCGGTGGCCAGCGCGGCGTTGCGCATGCCCTCCGGCCGGGTCCGCACCGTCCCGTCGACGCGCACCACGTACTCGTTACGCAGGTCGTGGGCGGCGGCCAGCGCCGTCGAGGCGGACGGATCCGCCACCACCTGGACGATGCCGCTGGCGTCGCGCAGATCCAGAAATGCCACCCCGCCGTGGTCGCGCCGGCGCGCGACCCAGCCGGCCAGGCACACGCGTTCGCCGTCATGGTCGCTGCGCAGGCTTCCGGCGCCATGCGTGCGGAAGGAGCCGAAGGGCTTCATGGCGCCCGAGGTTAGCCGTCTCGACCCGGCGCAGTCGTGGCCGTGGCCGTGGTCGTGGCCGTGGCCATGGTCGTGGCTGTGGTCGCGGCCGTGGCAGGCTGCGGGCATGCTCGCGCTGTTGCGCTGCAGCCATCCGGGCCCGACCGCGGCGGTGACCCTGTTCGCAACGGTGCTGGCGATCGGCGCCGGACGCGGCTGGGGGTCGGTGTGGATCATGGCGGCGGTGCTCGCCGGCCAGTTGTCGGTGGGCTGGCTCAACGACTACCTCGACGCCGAGCGCGACCGGGCCGCGGGACGGGTCGACAAGCCCATCGTGGCCGGCGAGATCGCGACGGCGACTGTCGGGCGGGGGGCGACCCTGGCGCTGGCCGCTTGCGCCGCGCTGTCGCTGCTGTCAGGCGTGCCCGCCGCAGCCGTCCACTTGCTGGCGGTGGCAGCGGCATGGGCCTATGACGTGGGGCTCAAGGCCACCGCGCTCAGCGTGGTGCCCTACGCGCTGGCTTTCGGGCTGCTGCCGGCGTTCGTGACGCTCGGCCCGCCGCTGTATGCGCCGCCTCCCGCGTGGGTGGTGACGGCGGGAGCGCTGCTGGGCGCG
The DNA here is from genome assembly GCA_013812395.1 of Euzebyaceae bacterium. Lineage (GTDB taxonomy): Bacteria > Actinomycetota > Nitriliruptoria > Euzebyales > Egibacteraceae > JACCTL01. The sequence continues at coordinate 1,298 of JACCTL010000130.1, read as the reverse complement.
GGGGCGCACTTCACCAACGCCCTTCCCGATCTGGACACTGACGCGGCCGTCGGGGTGCGTGGCCTGCCGCACCGCCTCGGCGCACGGCGGTCGACGCTGATCGCCGCGCTGCTGCAGGCCGCCGCTGGCCTGGCAGTGGCCACCGGGGCGCGACCGCTGCCGCCGTTGACGTTGGCGGCGCTGCTCGCGGTTGGATTGCTGGTCGCGGGTGTGGTGGCGGCGGGTCTGACCGACCGCGGCCGGTTGGCGTTCCGCCTGACCATGGCCACCGCCGGGGCCCTCGTGGTCGCCTTCGTCAGCGCCGGCCCCCTCCCCTGACCGTGCAGGCGGGGCATCATCCGCCCACCATCCCGAGGTGCTGTGTTTCTGCACCGAGGCGGTGGGAAAGTCACAGCACCTCAGATCAAGGCGTGGTGCCGCCAGCGAGGTGGGCGACGATTGCCTCGCGCGGGAGTTGGCTTTGGCTGCCGTCCGTCAGGTCCTTGACCGTCATCACCCCACGGGCCGCCTCGTCGCTGCCGAGCACCAACGCCCAACGGGCCCCGGCCCGGTCGGCCAGCTTGAACTGCGCCTTGACGCTGCGGCCGTCGAAGCCTCGGTCCGTCGCGATGCCAGCGCGCCGCAGCTCGGCGACGAGCGCGAACACCTCCCCGGTCAGCGACGCGTCGGCCTGCACGACGAAGGCGTCAACACGGGACGGCAGCGGCGAGCCGCCCCCGGCCAGAGCCAGCAGGATCCGATCGACGCCGAGGCCGAAGCCCACTCCGGGGAAGCGCTCGCCCCAGCCGAGGTCCTCGGCCAGCCCGTCGTAGCGCCCGCCGCCGCCGACGGCGTTCTGCGCCCCGAGCGTGCCGGCCTGGTACTCGAATGTGGTGCGGGTGTAGTAGTCGAGCCCGCGCACCAGCCGCGGGTCGTGGCGCAGGGGGATGCCCTCGGCCTCCAGCAGCGCGACGACCGTGGCGTAGTGGTCCTTGGCCTCCGGCGAGACGTGGTCACACACCAGTGGCGCTCCGGCGAGGATCCGCTCCATCCCCGGCGCCTTGGAGTCGAAGGCTCGCAGCGGGTTGAGGTGGCGACGGTCGGCGACGTCGGGTGGCAGGTCCTCGGTGAAGCGGTCCAGGTGCGCGTTGAGCCGCTCGGCGTAGGCGGCGCGGTCGGCACGGTCACCGAGGGTGTTGAGGCGCAGCGTCAAGTCGGTCACCCCCGCGCGGCGCAGCGCCTGGAAGCCGAGCAACACGACCTCGGCGTCCAGCAGCGGGTCGTCGCTGCCGAGCGCCTCGATGTCGACCTGGGTGAAC
>JACCTL010000101.1 GCA_013812395.1 Euzebyaceae bacterium | reverse complement strand
GCTCGCGGGTGGCGTCCATCATCTCGTCGACCGAGTACGGCACCTCCATCTGCAGGATGGCCGCCGAGCGGTGTAAGCGCTCCATGTGCGCCCGGTGATGGAAGATCGCCGGACCCCGGTCCGTGGCATAGGCACGAACGCCCTCGAAGGCTCCCCACCCGTAGTGCAGCGTCGGGGTCAGGATGTGCACCTTGGCGTCATCCCAGTCGACGAACTCGCCATCCATCCAGATCTTGGCCATCTTCGTGATCGGCATCGGGTCCGGCTCCTTTGAAGGGTCACGGCGAGGGTCGTCGGGGGACAGGCTCGGTGCAGATCGGCGAGGGCGGGCCAGTGCAGATGCCGATCTGTGCCGTTGAGTATCCCATGCAAGGGGCTTACCTTGCAGCCGATTCAGGCGACGCCATGCCTCCCGCCTCGGCCGGCCGGTCGGGCGGCTTGGGGGCATCCCTGTGACAGGATGCTGAGGATGATCGCCGCACCGCCGCCCACCCTGCATGGCACTGCAACCGTGTTGCGCCCCATCGCGGCGCGCGACGCCGAGGCGCTGGCCAAGATCCTGGCCGAGCCCGAGGTCGCGGCGTGGTGGCCCAGCTACGACGTGAAACGGGTCCGCAGGGAGTTGGTCGAGGCACACGAACCCGTGGTCTTTGTCATCGAGGCCGATGGCGAGGTGATCGGCTCGATCCAGTACTTCGAGGAACCGTCGCCCGACTACCGTCACGCCAGCATCGACATCTTCGTCGCCACTGCCCATCACGGCCGAGGCCTCGGGGCCGACGCCATCCGCACGCTGGCTCGCTACCTGGTCCACGACCGGGGGCACCACCGGCTGGCCATCTACCCGGCCGTAACCAACGTGCGCGCGATCCGCAGCTACCAACGCGTCGGCTTCCACCCGGTGGGCGTGCTGCGGCGGTACCAGCGCAACGCCGACGGCCAGTGGCAGGACTGCCTGCTGATGGACGCGCTAGCCCAGGATCTGCACTAGCAGCTGCGGACTTGGGGCGATCGGCTGAACGCGTCGGGCGATGCGCCGTTGACGCGGCACCGTTTAGTCTGCGGCCCGACCGGAGGGATCTGCACTTGTGACCGTCATCAATGCTGCGCTCGTACTCCTCGCGGGCGTTGCGGCAGGGGCGATGAACGCGGTGGTCGGGGCCGGCACGCTGATCACGTTTCCGACCCTGGTGGCGCTCGGCGTTCCCCCCGTCCTGGCCAACGTGTCCAACACCGTTGGGCTCGTCCCGGGCTCGGTGGCCGGTGCCTACGCGTTTCGGGCGACGCTTGCCGGGCGCGGCCCCCTGCTCGTGCGACTAGTGGCAGCGTCTGCGGTGGGCGGTGTGCTCGGCGGAGCGCTGCTGCTGGTGCTGCCGGCGGGCGCGTTCGAACTGGTGGTCCCGTTGCTGTTGCTGCTCTCCGGCGCACTCGCCGCCGCGCAGCCCCGGGTGGCCGCTGCGGTTGCCCGTCGCCGCGTGACCGCGGCGGTCGACAGCGACCGGTCTTCGGGCCCGCCTGCGGCGGTCCGGGCGGGCCCCTGGCTGCTTGCGGGGGTGGCCGCGACCGGGGTGTACGGGGGATACTTCGGTGCCGCGCAGGGTGTGATCCTGCTCGCGCTGCTCGGGATCTTCATCGAAGGCGAGATGACGGAGGTGAACGGCATCAAGAACGTGCTGGCCGGCGTGGCCAACCTGGTGTCGTCATTGCTGTTCATCGCCATCGCCGACGTCGACTGGCAACTCGCGGCGCTGATCGCCGTGGGCTCCACCATCGGCGGCAGTCTTGGCGGCCGCTACGGCCGACGCCTGCCCGCTGGGGCGTTGCGCGCGCTGGTTGTGGCCGTGGCCGTGTTGGCCGCGATCTGGCAGTTCACGAGGTAAACCGCTACTCAGGTGCGCTACCGCCTCCGGCCACGTGAGTGCTGGTCCGACGGCGGCCGGGCCGAAGACCAGCGGGTGACGATCCCAGCGACATCCCGGCCGAATCGGAGCCCTTGGCGGTAGGTCACTTCGAAGCCGGCGATCTTACCCGCCTTCGAGGTCTGCGGGACCACCCTGGTGACCAGCTGCATCCCGGAATTCCTCTCGATCCGAGCTCCGACCGCGGAGCGGCCCCGACGACAGCCGGGGGGCAGCCTGTTGGAGGCGCCCAGGCTGCTTCCCTTGCACACGAGGACGGTGACCTCGGCGTCACTGCTCGTCAGCGCACGGATGCCGGTGACCCTGACCGCGCTACGCGGCACTTCTCCAAAGGTGAAGTACATCGTCTCGCCGACTCGCGCCCCGGAGTTGCCGACGCCGTTGCCCGCAGGAGGAAAAGTCCCTGGGTGTGTGAACCACCATGCGGCAGCCGCACCGGCGATGAGCAATGCGAGTGCAAGATGACGCGCGGGCGGCGGCGCGTGGTCTCAGGGGCTCGCCTGGCCATCGTCGGCGTGCCATCACGCTTCGAGCCCTGCGTGTGCTGAGTAGCCGTCTCCCGATCCCCGCCTCTTCGCGCAGTGCTGCGCGCGCGAACGCTACACGTTCGTCGCTCCGGCCAGGTCTGGCTCCGCGACCAGCCACGATGAGGACAGCCGTGACCGGAAGCGGAGCCCGGCCTCGGTCAGGGCAGCGCGAAGAGCCTCATCGTCGAGCAGCCGCGCCGTGAACGCCTGCGGCCAGAATCGGTCGTCGAGAGCGTAGGTGACACGGCCATCGAACTCGTTCCCGCGAACCTCCAAGACTCGAAACTCGACGTGGACCTCGCCAACCTTGGCGGCCGTGTCCGACAGCATCCTGTCGTAGTGCTCGACGAAGACAGCCCCTCCGGGCAACACGTGGTCGGCAATTGCTGTCAGGAATGACTGCGCTTCCGCCGGATCGGCGATGTTCACGAAGTGGCTCGCAAGCACCACAATGTCGAATCGGCGATCCAGCCGAAGCTGGTCGATGCGCGACTCGATCGCCTCGACGTCCGGATTCAGATGCTTGAGCATCGAGCGGGACTCATCAACGCCAGTCACTGTGAAGCCACGCTGGACCAGATCGTTGGCGAGTCGCCCGACCCCGCACCCCAGGTCGAGCACGCTTGCCGGCGGCTTCACCGACTCAAGTACCGGCCTGAACTCAGGCTCCACCGGAAGCGCACGGTAGACATCGACCGGAGACCCGTCGGGTGCTACAGCAACCTGGGCGTTCATCGAAGCTGACACCGCGCAGTGGCCCGGCTGCTGTGGCTGCGCGGCCTCCTGGACCGTAATCGCTGCGACCAGGCGGACGGCTGCTGTTGAGAATTGAGGATGTCGACCAGGCTGGAACCGTCGCGCAATGGCTCGGCGTGGAGATGTTCTTCCGCATGCTCGACAGCAAGACCACGCGAAGGCTCGTCGGCCGTGCTGGCTTCAAGCTCGTCAAGAGCAGCGTCGAGGAGCGGGCAGAAGACGGGCACAACATCCCTTACGTCTGCAGTCTTGCCGAGAAACCCGCAGACTACGCAGCTGAGCAGAGCAGCCGTTCCCGGAAGGTTGGGTCCCGACTTCGGGGATGTCGGTCCTTCGGGCCAAGGACCGAGTCGAGTGAGGGGCTACTCCCCGGCGCCCACGACCGGTGGTCGCGGTGCTGTGAGCCTCGGCCGGGCTCGGGCACCATAGGGGTGCGAATCACAGCATGTGCTCGGTCTCTCCTGGTCCCCGCTGCGCGGCGGGCGACGGTGGGGACGCCGGTTGGAGAAGGGACAACGTGACCGACTGGGCGGAGCGCACCAAGGGCAAGGCGCCCGATCTGTCGTGGACGCGCCTACTGGCGCTGGCGGCGGCGGGGGGTGCGGCGCTGGCAATCTTCTCATCCCTCGGCGACGGGATCATTCGCGTTCGGCTGCTGACGGTGCTTGGGAACCTCGGCTCGCCGTGGGGGCTGGCGGCCTTCGGCCTCGGGCTGGTCACGACGTCGCGACTCCGCGGGTCGGTCGCCGCCACGCTCCTACTGCTGATCGCATCGGCCATCTACGCGCTGCCCCTGATCCTGGGTGGCCACGGGGTAGGGTCCACCACCCTGCAGTGGGCTGTGGTGGCGCTGCTCGTCGGTCCCGTGATGGGCTACTGCGGTGCAGCAGTGGCGGGAAGCAGACGGCGTCCACCGATCCTGGCGGTGGCGGCGCCTTCGACGATGCTGGTCGCCGAGGCCGTGTTCTTCCTGTGGGAGCGCCGCTTTTGGCTGTGGAACCTCAGGGCGGAGCCGTACCGCCTGGTCGACCTCGGCATCGCCCTGGGGTTCATCGCGTTGGCCCTGTGGCTGCCGCTCCTCCTCGCGCAGGGACGGCGACGGCTGATCAAGATCTACGTGATGGCGTTGGGAGGTGGCTCGCTGGCTGCGGCCGGCTTGCTCGAGATCTACAGGCTGGTGCTGTCGGGCAGGTGACGCCCAGTTTCGGGTGATCTACTCGCGGGACGCTGGTGAAGACAGCGACACGTCGCGGTCGGTCTCCAGCGAGCCCGCCGCGCCGTCAACCTCGCGTTCCCTCCGGTGCACGTCCGCGGTAACGATCCTGCGGGCCAAGGGCCGCGTGGACTGCGCGGCGTCGGCACCTGCGGACACGCTGTCAAATGTGATGAAAGCCTCTGTCACTTGACCGGCCAGCGAGTCGCCTAACTACCTCGCATTCGGACGTTCCACTCCAGGATCAGTTCCTTACCGCGGTATGCTCGGACGGCAGAGATCGGGACGATGATCGACTCTAGCAGCTGCTGCATTACCGGCTCGGGATCGGAACCGGCCGGGAGCACCTCGCTCGTGTGCTCTTCGCCTCTGTAAGTGTATGAGACTGCGATTACATCAGGGTCGCCTTCTTTGGCTCCCGCCCGGGTGACTTTGGCGGAGGCCATTGATCCCGGCTCTTCCGGATTGCGGTCATCCTCGACCCATAGTGGTCGCTGCTTGCCGACGCGGGCATAGATGTCCTTGATGGCAGCCCTTAGGACATCAATCGCGAATTCGCATTCGTCGGTTGGCGCAAACAGCCGATGCTGCTCAAGTCCGGGGTGCGTGTAGTCGTGTCTAAGGCTCTGGACTCGTACGACGCGCTGCCACAGGCCTTGGCCCCAATCAATCGCTGAAAGCTGCTTATGGTGGAGCGCCTGGTCTAGGTTGTCCTTCATGCGTGCACCGAGACGCGTTCGCTCTAGGGCGTCCTCGCATGCCATTTCGAACGCTGTCCACGCGGATTGGATCGTCCATCGTACATACGTCCCGCGATCCCAATCATTCTTTGACCGCCTGGCCAACTCCCTCGCATGCAAGGCATCGGTCCACAAGTGATAGTGAGGGGATTCTACCGAGCGAACAATAGTCAACGCCCCTCCAATGCGATTCGTCACGCCCGCACTCGCACCAGGCCTACCCAGCGCGGGGCTGAATCGGAGCGTAGCAGGAGGCGGGTAGCTTTCGAGGTTGGCACGGGCTCACCGGGACACGGGCTTTGCCATGCCCCATAGACCAGTCCTTGCGGCGACGGACCGCAGTCAGGGCCGGACGGTGGGGACCCGACGTCCTGGCGACGCTCAGAGAGGTACGGAACGCAGCGGCACGGCCCCAATAGCTCCCGGGGCGTCGGTCTCCATCTCGGGAGCAGGCGCCCCCAGGCTTGGCCGAGGTCGCGGGGCCCTCTGGGACCCGGGGATCTCCGATGGTCGTCCACCAGCGGGAGCCGGGCATCTCGGAAGGTGCGCCCGTAGGAGTCAATGGCCGCTCCATGCCTTGGTCGTCACCGTACCTGATCAACTGCGTGACCAGCTGCGCGTGGTCACGCGGACT
>JACCTL010000083.1 GCA_013812395.1 Euzebyaceae bacterium | reverse complement strand
AGCCGCCGCCCAGCTCATCGGACAGCTTGGCCGCCCGCTCCAGCAGCCGCGAGTGCAGGTAGAACACGTCGCCCGGGTAGGCCTCGCGCCCCGGTGGGCGGCGCAGCAGCAGCGACAGCTGGCGGTAGGCGTCGGCCTGCTTGGACAGGTCGTCGTAGACGATGAGGGCGTGCTCGCCCTTGTACATCCAGTACCCGCCGATAGCGGCCCCTGCGTAAGGAGCGATGTACTGGAACGGCGCCGGTGACGAGGCCGACGCCGAGACCACAGTGGTGTACTCCAGCGCCCCCGCCTCGTCGAGGCGGTTGACGATCTCGGCGACCGTCGAGCCCTTCTGGCCGATCGCGACATAGATGCACTTGACCTGCTGCTTGGGGTCGCCGGTGGCCCAGTTCTCCCGCTGGTTGATGATCGTGTCGATCGCCACCGCAGTCTTGCCCGTCTGGCGGTCGCCGATGATCAGCTCGCGCTGGCCGCGCCCGATCGGGGTCATGGCGTCGATCGCCTTGATGCCCGTCTGCAGCGGCTCCTTCACGGGTTGGCGGTGGACCACGCCAGGCGCCTGGACCTCCAGGCCTCGGCGGCCGTCGAGCCGGTCATCGGCCAGCGGCCCCTTGCCGTCCAGCGGCACGCCGAGGGGGTTCACGACGCGGCCGAGGTAGGCGTCGCCCACCGGCACCGACAGCACCTCGCCGGTCGGCTTGACCTCGTCGCCCTCCTCCACGCCCGAGGCCTCGCCCAGCAGCACCGCGCCGATGGAGCGCTCGTCGAGGTTCAGCGCCAGGCCGTACAGGCGCTGCCCGTCGTGGCCGACGCCGAAGTCCAGCAGCTCGTTGGCCATGACGTCGGGGAGGCCGGAGACACGGGCGATGCCGTCCCCGGACTCGATCACGCGCCCGACTTGCTCGCGCTGCGGCCGGTAGGCGTAGTCGCCGAGCTTGTCGCGCAGGGCGCTGGTGATGTCCTCGGGTGAGATGCTCAGGTCAGTCATTTACTCGTCCTTGTGATTCGTGCTCAGGCGCTGGTGAGGCGCACGCGCAGCTCCGACAACCGCCGCGCGACGCTGCCGTCGATGACGGTGTCCCCCATCTTGACGACCAGGCCGCCGACGACGTCGGGATCGACGATCGCCATCACGTCGATTTGGCGGTCGGTGACCTGTGACAACGCGTCCGTCAGGCGCCGGGTCTGCTCGTCGTCGAGCGGGACCGCCGAGCGCACCTCGGCCACAGACCGGCCGCGCTCGGTCGCCGCCTGCTCCACCACGGCGTCGGCGATGGTCACCAGCTGGCGACCCCGACCCGACTGCACCACATAGGCCAGGGCGGCCAGTGTGTGCGGATGCGCCCGCCCGGCCAGCAACTCGTCGATCAGCGCCACGCGGGCGGGAAGGTCGGCGCCCTCGTCGCTGAGACGCTGACCGAGCTCCGGGCTGGACTCCACGGTCCGGGCGAAACCGAACAGCTCGTCGGCGACACGGTCCAGCGCGTCCTCGGCGGTCGCCCCCGCCACGATAGCCGTGGCGTAGCCCGCGACGACGTCGCCCGCGGTGAGCGAGATCTTTGGCATCGCCTATCGCCTTCGCTGCGTGGACATCAGTTCATCCCCGACAGCTCATTGATGTACTGGTCGACCAGGGCACGGTGGCGCTCCGGGTCCAGCTCGCGCCGCACGATCTGCGAGGCGAGGTCGACCGACAGCGTGGCGACTTGTCCACGAAGGTCCTGGATCACGCGGCCCCGTTCGGAATCCGCGTCCTGCCGGGCTCGGCTCCGGATCTGGTTGGCCTCTTCCTCCGCGCGCGAGGTCACGTCCGCGCGCACACGCTCGGCGTCGGAGCGCGCCTGCTCGACGATGGCGTTGGCCTCGCTGCGCGCGTCGGCCAGCTGCTCGGCGTGCTGGCGGCGCAGCTGTTCGGCCTCCTGGCGCTGGGACTCGGCCTCCTCGATCTGGCCCTGGATCTTTGCCGAGCGCTCGTCGAGCATCTTGTACAGCGCCGGGAAGACCTTGCGGACCATCACGACCATCAGTAGCGCGAACCCGACGAGGCCCCAGATGAGCTCGGCAGTGTCGGGCAGCACCAGGTCCAGCCCGGACGCTTCCTCCCCGGCCTCCGTGGCGAGCACGAAGATGGTGGCGACCACCTGCATGGCGTTGTCTCCTTGGGGTGGCCGGGCTAGACGATGAAGGACAGGACGAAGCCGAACAGCGCGAGCGCCTCGACGAAGGCGATGCCCAGGAACATCGTGGTGCGGACCATGCCGGCAGCCTCAGGCTGGCGAGCCATGGCCTCGATGGCCTTGCCGATCAGAAAGCCCAGCCCGATGCCGGGGCCGATCGCGCCGAGGCCGTAGACCAGACCGGCGCCGATCGAGCCGATGTCACCTTCCATGCGGTGTTCCTCCTTACGTGGCGCCGGCGGCGCCGTGCGGGATCAATGCTCGGGGTGCAGCGAACCGCCGATGTAGACGGCGGTCAGGATGGTGAAGATGTAGGCCTGCAGCAGGCCGACGACGAGTTCGAAGCCGATGAGCAGCGGGGCGGCGACCAGCGCCACCACACCGATCGGGAAGCCGATCGAGAAGTCGGTGAGCGGCGGGATCGTGAGAAATGCGTGAATCGTGACGAAGATCAGCGTCAGGATGATGTGACCGGCCAGCAGGTTGGCGAACAGACGGACGGCGAGCGTGAGGGGCCGCGCCACGAAGTTGGAGATCAACTCGATCGGCGTCAACAGGATGTAGAGCGCTTTGGGGGCACCGGGCGGGAACAGGGTGCTCTTGAAGTAGCCGACGAAGCCTTGCGCCTTGATACCAACGCCGATGAACAGGATGTAGACCATCACCGCCAGGAAGGCGGGAATCGCCATCCGCGAGGTCGGGGGAAAATTGATGAAGGGCACAACCTCGAACAGGTTGTTGATCCACACGAACAAGAAGATGGTCGTCAGCAGCGGCACCCAGCGCAAGCCATCGGCGCCCATCACCTGCAGGGCGATCTGCTCGCGGATGAACTCCACGATCGCCTCGCAGGCCGACTGCAGCCTGCCCGGCACGACCTCCGGCTTGCGGAAGGCGATCAGGAACAGTAGGCCCGCGACGAGCGACGCGAACAGCGTCAGCAGCGCCACACGGTTGAACGCCAGCACGGTGTCGGCGAACAGGAATGGCTCGAACTCGAACAGCTCGTTGACCGGGGGCAGCCCCCACGGGCCGCCGTACTCCACCGCCGCCAGCATCGGCGTCACGAACGGGTCCTTTCGATGTCCTGCGCCGGCGTCGCAGCCGGCTGCTCCAGGTCGCGGGTGTATACCACGCCGGCTGCGGGGCCCCTTGGCCCCGGCGAGGCGGCGTTCACCCAATAGAAGCTGGGCACCCGGCTGACCAGGCGGACGTCCCAGGCCAGTGCCGCCAGTAGCAGGACGGCGGCAGTGATGGCAAGGCTGGGACCGTGGATAGCCTCGACGGGGCGCAGCAGCACGATCAGCAGCGCGTAGATCAGCAGGCGCAACAGGTAGCCCCCGAGGACGGCGGCCATCAGTGCGGTCGGCCCGATGCGTGCCGCCCATGACATCAGCGCGCCGGCCATGATGAACATCCCCCCTACGACCGCTGCGGCGATCCCCGCGCCCAGCGCGCCACCAGCGCCCGCCACGGCCGCGGCGATCGCCAGCGCCGGGATGGCCATGATGACCACGACCAAGACTGCGGAGCGGGCCAACCGCAGTTCGATGGCGTCCTGCGGGCCGTTGCCCTGCGCCGTGCTCGGGTTAGCCACTCGGGTCCTCCGCGCGGTCGTCGGTCGTCGCGGCCGGCGCCGGGAGCGCGGAGGTCTTGAGCCACAAGAGATAGATGCCACAGGCATTGCCCACCACGAAACCGATGGACATCAGCCAGGGCGCGGTGCCCAGCCAGCGGTCAAGCAGCCAGCCGATGCCACCCCACACCAGGGTTGCGGTGACGAGGTTGACGGCGAGGAACCAGCCGTCCTGGTTGGGACTCGTTCGCATGAGCCGCGCCCCGTATTGCGCGGTCGAGGGGCGGGCTGTGGACGCAGGTGTGGAGGAGCCGTCTTCGGCGCGGTGGGAGGGGATCATGTCCGCCCGCGAGTCTACGCAGGCGCTAGGAACCGTGTCAACGGAGGTGCGGTTGACGTTTTCCCAGGTCAAGGGCACTTTGTGATTCTCCTCGGCGATAGTTTGTGAATCATATCACAAGCGGCCCGGGGAGGCTCATCGCGACTGCCCTCACCTTGTCACGATGGTCATGGCTGGCGGTTGATGAAGTCATGCATCCCGGGGACGGTGAAGGCGAGGAGGCCGCGTCCCGGGGCATACACCAAGCCCTTCTTGATCAGCTCGTCGCGTGCCGCGGAAATGTCTGAGGTACGCGGCTTGCCCATGGCCTTCGCGATTTCGGCGACGGTCGCGGGACCCTCGGCACCGATGCCCGCCAGGGCGCCCAAAAGGTCCCGCTGCGCGGGTGTCGCGCGCTCCCACCGAGACCGGTAGAGCCCGTCATCCACCTCGCGGCGCGCGTCGACCAGGCCCAGCTCTACGTCCTCCACGTCTATCGGGCTCCTGCGAGCGTTGTTCCAAACGTGCTTACCAACAGACTGCAGAAAATATGGATAGCCCCGTGCGGTCGCGATGGCCGCTGCGAGCCCGTCCGAAGCCCAATCGACTCCGCGCTCCCGTGCCGGCACCGTCAGGGCGTCCTGCGACGCCTGCTCACTGAGCAGTCTGATGGGCCTGTGGTCGTAGAGCCGTTCCGCGTAGCTCGTGGCCTCGGCGAGTTGAGCTGGCAGGGACGGCAGCCCGGCTCCGACGAAGGTCAGCGGCAGGGGCCTATCGGCCTGACCGAGGTGATGCACCGCCGTGTTGAGAGCCCTGAGTTCCTCAGGGGTTGCCTCCTGAAGCTCATCGATCAGGATGAGGACGCCGATCCTCAGGTCCCGGGCCGTCTCACCCAACACCTCGAAGAGCGCTGCAAGGTCGTCAGCGAACCTGCCCGAGTCGGCGACACCGCGGACGGGGTCGACGTCGATTCCGAGCGCTACTGCCCCGGTCGGATCGACCGTGACGCTGAAGGCCTTGAAGACGCCAAGCAGTCGCTTTAGGCGCGGCTCAGGGTGGCGGCCGGTCGCGGTCCGCATCCCCCGGACCAACGCCTGGCTCAACGACACCGACAATGAGGCAGACGCGCCGGCCTCGACCTTGGCCGTGATCCATCCTCGGTCGCTTACCTGACTGAGGAGCTCGTTGAGCAGTACGGTCTTGCCAACACCACGCAGGCCGTTGAGTACCCAGCTGCGGTCGCCTTCTCCAAGCTCCTCGGCGCGTCGCCGAACCACGTAAAAGTCTTCGAGCAGAGGCTGGCGACCGGCCAACAGCGGAGGCCGACGTCCAGCGCCCGGTCGGTAAGGGTTGACTACGGGGTCCATCATCGCATCGTATCATGGCGTATAAGAAAAAGCCTTACTCGGGCTTATAAATGCCTACACGACCACAGTGCCCGACGTTAGGGCCCGCCTGACTCTTGCCCTACCGCTTCGCTACGCAAGCTCTGGATACACAGGGAAGCGCCCGACCAGCTCCGCTACGTCGGCGCGGACCGCCTCGACGTCGCCGGGCGCCTTGAGCACCCGGCCGATGAGGTGGGCGATCTCGACCATCTCGGCGGGATCCATCCCCTGGGTGGCCACCGAGGCGGTGCCAACCCGGATGCCCGAGGCCACCATCGGCGGGCGCGGGTCGAAGGGAATCGCATTCTTGTTCAGCGAGATGCCGGCGGCGTCCAGCCGCGTCTCGGCCTCGGCGCCGGTCAGGTCCAGCTCGCCGAGGTCGGCCAGCAGGTAGTGAATGTCCGTGCCGCCCGACACCATGCGCAGCCCCTCGCCCGTCAACGCCTCGGCCAGGGCGCGCGCGTCGTCAACGACGCGCCGGGCGTACCCGGCGAAGTCCGGCTTGGCGGCCTCGGCGAACGCCACGGCCTTGGCCGCGATCGCGTGCATCAGTGGCCCGCCCTGCAGGAAGGGGAACACCGCCTTGTCGACGGCCTTGGCGTGCTCGGCGCGGCACAAGATGGTGCCGCCGCGCGGTCCCCGCAGCGTCTTGTGGGTCGTGAACGTCACGACGTCAGCATGGGGCACCGGCGAGGGATGCACGCCACCGGCGATGAGACCGGCGAAGTGGGCTGCGTCAACCATGAACTTGGCGCCCACTTCCTCGGCGATCGACGCGAACGCGCCAAAGTCGATCGTGCGGGGGTAGGCGGTGGCGCCGGCGACGATCACCTTAGGTCGGTGCTCGCGCGCCAGTTCGGCGACCTCGTCAAGGTCGATCAGCTCATCGGACCGCCGTACGCCGTAGGGCACGACGTTGAACCACTTGCCGCTGAAGTTGACCTTGGAGCCGTGCGTCAGGTGCCCGCCGTGCGGCAGTGACATCGCCAGGATGGTGTCGCCGTGACCGACGCCGAGGGCGTGGTAGGCGGCCATGTTCGCCTGCGCGCCGGCATGGGGCTGGACGTTGGCGTGCTCGGCGCCGAACAGCGTCTTGGCGCGCTCGATCGCCAGCGACTCGGCGACGTCGACGAACTCGCAGCCGCCGTAGTAGCGGTGGCCGGGATAGCCCTCGGCGTACTTGTTGGTCAGCACGCTGCCCTGGGCCGCCAGGACGGCCGGCGAGGTCAGGTTCTCCGAGGCGATCAGCTGCAGGTTGCTGCGCTGGCGTCGCAGCTCGTCGGCGATAGCGCCGGCGATCTGCGGGTCGGCGGCCTCCAAGGCGCCGTAGTCGGGTCCCCAGGTCATGGTCGCTCCTGTCGCTCGAGGTCGGCGATCTGGTCGAGGCGTCGCTGGTGGCGTCCGCCCTGGAACTCGGTGGACAGCCACAGCGCCAGGATCTCGTCGGCCAGCCCCGCCGCGACGATCCGCCCACCCATCGCCAGCACATTCGCGTCGTTGTGCTCACGCGACATGCGCGCCGTGTACAGGTCGTTGCACAGCGCGGCCCGCGTGCCGGTCACCTTGTTGGCCGCGATCTGCTCGCCCTGGCCACTTCCGCCTAACACCACCCCACGATCGGCCCGCCGCGTCACGACGGCGCGGGCCACGGCCGCGCAGATCGGCGGGTAGTCGACCGATTCGGTGGAATGGGTGCCAAGATCCTCAACGGCGTGGCCGAGGTCGCCGAGGGTGCCCACGAGGTGGCGCTTCAGCTCGTAGCCCGCGTGGTCGCCGCCGATGGCCACCCGCATCAGGACCGCCCGTCGGGGTTCGGCGTCTCGGCGCCGCTTGCGGGCTCGGTGGGTGCGGGCTCGGTGGGTGCGGGCTCCTCGGTTTCCTCCGGTGGCCGGGAGCCCCACTGCACCACGCCGGTGGCGACTTGCCGCACATGGTCGGCGGACACCACGCCCTCGCGTAGCACCACCGCGCTGCCCCGCCGGCAGTCCACGATCGTGGACGGCACCGCTTCGCGGAAGCCACCGTCGACATACAGTTCCACCGCGTCGCCGAGCTGGGCTTGGGCCTCGGCAGCCGTGCCCGGCGGCGGATCGCCGCGGCGGTTGGCGCCGCTGCAGGCCAGGGGACCGACATCGGCTGCGACCGCCAGGACGAGGTCGTCGGCCGGCATCCGCAGGGCCACGGTCTCGCCGGCCTCGCCGAGGTCCCACGGCATGTCCGGCTGGGCCTCCAGCACGATGGTCAGCGGGCCCGGCCAGTACGCGGCCATGAGGCGCTCAGCGGTCTCGGGCACCTCCCTGGCGAGGCCGATGACCTGGCGTGGGTTGCGGATCAACAGCGTCAGCGGCGCCTGGCGATCGCTGGCGCGGGCGGTGAAGATGCGCCGCGTCGCCTCGGTCTGGAAGGCGTCGGCGACCACGCTGTAGACGGTGTCGGTGGGCAGCACGGCCAGCTGGCCGTCACCGAGCGCCTGCACGGTCCGCGCGACCGCCTCTGCCTGGTCCTCGCCCGTGATGGTTTGCGACATGGCGGTGATGCTACGGGTCCCTACGGCGTTGTGGGCAACCGCCGTGCGACCCGTTGATCGTTGGCCGTCGGTGAAGCGGTAGTGGCCGGTTGGTTCCTGGGCGTAGCGGGATCGGCGCCGTAGCCATAGGTTCGCAAGCAGCGCTGCTCGGCGGCCAGGACCATGGCGCGCAGATCGTCGTCATAGCTGGCCGTGACGTTGTTGCGACTGTCGTCGCTGCGACTGTCGTTGATCCGCTCAAGGGCCACCAGCCTGGCTCGGCGATAGGGCACCTTGATAGTGTCGAGAACGGCACACAGGTCATCCAGGAGGCGTTCCTGGGAACCCACGAAGTCGATCTCGTCACGGGTGTCGCGGCCGGTGTACAGCTGGTAGGTGTCGTACAGGTAGTCGCCACGCTGGCTGATGTTGCGGATCCAGGTGGCGAAGTCGTCGCTGCCGAGGTGGGGGTCGATCTCCCAATTGGGATGCCACAGCGTGTTTCGCTGGTAGTAGTGCCAGCGCTTCCGGCGCGGGCGCCGCATCGCCATCTCCCAGTAGCTGCGGTACCAGCTCAGCGGATGGCGCACGAAGGAGAACGTGAACGGCCTCTGCTTGAGGCGCAATGGCCCAACGAGGTCCTTGTGGGAGTGCTTGTACCCCGCCCGTTCGACCCGCACGTCGAGCACGTTGCGCAGCACGTGCGACACGAAGCTGCCGCCAGTCTTGGGCAGATGCACGAACAGCGCGTTGTGGTCGGGCAGGTACAGCGCCATCGTCTAATGTCCTACCGCTTCGCTACATGAGGACTGCAGCCTATGTACCACGCTGCCGGCGGCGGGCGAAGCAGGAGGCGGACCGCTGCGTCGCCGTCATGCGCTGCGACGCGCCGTGACGATCCGCGCTGCGCCCGTCAGATCGTTGTGCACGTCCGCCTCAGTCAGGCCTGCTGCCGTCATCCGCGCGACCGTCGTGGCTGCCCTCCCTGGGTCGACCTCCAGGAGCAACCAGCCCCCGTCGGCCAGCCATTGCGGTGCCTGCTTGACCAGCCGGTCGCTGACCTCGTGCCCGGTGGGACCGGCGACGAGCGCGTCGTGGGGGTCCCAGCCCACGACCTCCGGCTCCAGGCCATCCAACTCGGCGGCGGCCAGGTAGGGCGGGTTGGCCACCAGCACATCGACCTTGCCGCGCAGGTCGGCGGGCACGGGATCGAGCAAGTCGCCGAGTCGCACGTCGACAGCGACCCCGGCGCGCACCGCGTTGTCTTGCGCCAGTTGCACCGCGGCGGCCGATGTGTCGGTGGCCACGATCACTCGCGGGGAGGCCTCGAGCGCGACCGCACCCGCCACCGCGCCGCTGCCGGTGCACGGTTCGACCACGACGCCGCCAGCGGGCAGCACGGCGATGGCCAGGCCGGCGAGCACCTCGGTCTCCGGCCTCGGGATGAACACCCCCGGGCGGACCAGCAGGTCGAGATGACGGAAGCCGATGGAACCGAGAATCAGCTGCAGGGGCTCGCGGCGCAGGCGCCGGGCGACGTGCTCGCTGAGCCGGGCGGCGGCCTGCTCATCCAGTCGCCGCCGGCTGCCCAGGCTCACCCGGACAGCCGTCCCGCCTGTCACTGACACCAGCAGCCACCTGGCATCGACGTCGGGCGTGGGGACCCCCGCCGCCGCCAGCCTTGCCGTGGTGGCGGCGAGCGCCTCGCCGACGGTCACACCGACTCCGACAGCGTCGCCAGGCGCCGGCGCTGCTCCTCGTTGTTCAGCGCCTGCACGATCGGCTCCAGCTCGCCGCCCAGCACGTCACCGACGTTGTGGACTGTCAAGCCGATGCGGTGGTCGGTGATCCGGCTCTGGGGAAAGTTGTAGGTGCGGATCTTTTCCGACCGGTCACCGGTGCCGATCTGCGCCGCCCGCACGTCGGCCCGCTCCTTGGCGACGCGCTCCTGCTCGGCCTGCAGCAGTCGTGCCCGCAGGACCCGCAGCGCCTTCTCGCGGTTCTGCAGCTGCGACTTCTCGTCCTGCATCGACACCACCAGACCCGTTGGCAGGTGGGTGATCCGCACGGCGGAGTCGGTGGTGTTGACCGACTGGCCGCCAGGCCCCGACGAGCGGTACACGTCGACCTTGAGGTCGTTGGGATCGACCACCACGTCGACGTCCTCGGCTTCGGGCATCACCGCAACGGACGCGGTTGAGGTGTGGATGCGCCCGCCCGACTCGGTGGTCGGCACCCGCTGCACGCGGTGCACCCCGGACTCGTGCTTGAGCTTGGAATAGGCGCCGCGCCCGTTGATCTGGAACACGACTTCCTTGACCCCGCCGATGCCCTGCTCGGAGGCGCTCATCTCCTCGACCTTCCAGCGTGTGCGCTCGGCGTAGCGGGCGTACATGCGGTACAGCTCGCCCGCGAACAACCCCGCCTCATCCCCGCCAGCACCGGCGCGGATCTCCACGATGACGTTCTTGTCGTCGAGTGGGTCCTTCGGGATCAGCAGCAGCTGCAAGCGGCGGGTCAGCGCCTCTGCCCTGGCATCCATCTGCTCGGCCTCGG
>JACCTL010000043.1 GCA_013812395.1 Euzebyaceae bacterium | reverse complement strand
CGGCGCTGCCTTGCGCTGGCCGGTGACGTCGGCGACGAGGCGTTCTGCGCCGAGGTGGTGCAGCGGGTCGTCGGCGAGTTCGGGCGGCTTGACGTCGTGGTCAACAACGCGGCGGTGCAGTTCCCGCAGGAGTCGATCACCGACATCAGTGCCGCCCAGCTCGAGCGCACCTTCCGCACCAACATCTTCGCGATGTTCCACCTGGTCAAGGCCGCGCTACCGCAGCTGGGCGAGGGCTCGTCGATCATCAACTCCACGTCGGTCACCGCCTACCAGGGCAACCCGCTGCTGCTGGACTACTCGTCCACAAAGGGGGCCATCGTGGCGTTCACCCGAGCGCTGTCACAGTCGTTGGCCAGCAAGGGCATCCGGGTCAACGCGGTGGCGCCCGGTCCCATCTGGACCCCGCTCATCCCCGCCACCTTCGACGAGGAGTCGGTCGGGTCGTTCGGCGAGGACGTTCCGCTGGGCCGGCCAGGCCAGCCCAACGAGGTCGCCACCGCCTATCTGTACTTGGCTTCCGACGACGCGTCCTATGTCGCGGGGCAGGTCTTGCACGTCAACGGGGGCACGGTCGTCAACGGCTGATGCCTGGCGCCGGCTGGGTGCGCATGCCGACGTGGTGGGTCATGTGCTGGACATCAGGAACGCGTCGAGCGCAGCGATTGACTGCTTCCAGCCGGTGGGCCGATCGCTCTGGATCCACGTCCGCTCGTCCATGGCGTGGAGCACCTCGTGCACGGCGACGCGGTGATGCTCGTCGTCGCTGTGCACGCCGTAGGCCTCGACCAGCACCTCAGCAGCGGCGGGGTCGTGGTATCTGGCGTGCAGCTTCGTGCGGGCGAGGTCGGCGAGCGGGTCGTCCCACGAGGCCCTCTCGAGGTCAACCACGCCGCACAACCGCGGCTCGCCCGTTGTGGCGACGAGGAGGTTGCCGTCGATGAAGTCGTTGTGGCACAGCACCGGCCGCACGCACGAACCGAGTGCGTCCCGGTGGTCGTTGACCAAACGGCGCACTCGGTGTCCAAGCTCGACCGGCCCCCCTGCGTGTAGGTGCTGTCCGACCAGCTGGTCGCACCTGGCGTCGATCCGCGCCCAGGCTGTGGGCCATCGAGGACCGTCGTGAAGGAGGTCGCCGAACTGCGCTCGGGACAGGTCACCAAAGTGAGCTCGCGACAGTACGTGCATCCGACACAGCAGTTGACCGACGCCCCGGTGCAGGGCCAGGCTCTGCTGCGCGTCCATGCTCGTGCGCCGATCGGCCCAGCGCACGCCACCAAGACGCGTCATGAGCACGTAGAACAGCGGCTCGCTACCTGCTAGCTCGCCCTGGAGTAGCACGCGAGGCACTGGTATCTCCGCTACGGCGCCCAGGAGATGCAAGGCGAGCACCTCGGTGGCAGCTCGCCGGCTCCCACGGGTCCCGTATGCTTTGAGCACGTACAAGGAGCCATCGGCGCCGCGCACGCCCAACACGTGCCCGACCGCGCCCTGCACCGTCGGCGTCCAGGAGTCGACCTCGACGACAGCGGACAGATCGCGTCCTACCGCGGCTACCAGCCCAGCGATTGACTCGGACGAGAGAGGCATCGGGTGCGTCCTGTGTTCCGCCCACTGATGTCGCTAGCTGCGCTGGGCCACGCGCCGCAGGTGCGGGAGCTCGTCGAGCAGTCGCTGTCGTAGATCGGCCTTGAGGATCTTGCCGGTGCGGTTGCGTGGGATTTCGTCGACCACCCGCACCTGTCGCGGTACGGCGTAGTCGGACATGCGCTCGGCGACCCACCGCTGGACGTCACGGCGCGTGAGCTGCGCGCCGTCCGCCGCCACCACGTAGGCGGCCACGGCCTCGAAGGCGATCGGGTCGGGGATGCCAACGACGGCGGCGTCGGCCACCGAAGGGTGGGTCAGCAGCAGCTGCTCGACCTCCACGGAGAAGATCTTGTTGCCCCCGCGAGTGATCATGTCCTTCTTGCGGTCGAGGATGAACACGTAGCCGTCGGCGTCCAGGCGGGCCAGGTCGCCGGTGCGAAACCACCCGTGACTGATCGCGGCGCGGGTGGCTTCGTCGTCGCCGTCGTAGCCGCTGGTCACCAACGAGCCGCGCAGCAGCAGTTCGCCGGGCTCGCCGGCAGCTACGTCGCATCCGGAATCGTCCACGACCTTGGCCTCCATGCACGGCAGCGGCCGGCCGACCGACCCTGGCTTGGCAGCGAACTCCTCGTCGAGCAGCATCGTGGCTGGCGAATGCGTCTCGGACAGTCCGTAGATGTCGGTGAGGCGTACCTGCGGCAGTCGTTGCCGGATCGAGTCGAGCATCGTTGTGGGAAACGGTGACCCGCCAAAGGCGCCGCGACGCAGGTCCGGCAGCGCGGACGCGGTGAAGCGGTCTTCGCGCAGCAGCAGCTGCCACATGGAGGGAACGGTGTACATCCAGGTGATGCGCTCGCGGGCCAGCAGCCCCACAAAGTCGTGGGCCGACGTGTCAGGAACGAGCACGCTGGTACCGCCGACCAGCATCATCGGCAGCACGTGGGCGTGCAGGCCTGAGATGTAGTACAGCGGGAACAGCACCGCGGTTCGGTCGTCGCGGGCGAGCCCGATCACCTCGACGTAGGACATCGCGCTGTGCACGCTGCAGCGGTGCACGACCCGGCTGGCCTTTGGCCTGCCTGTGGTGCCGGAGGTGTAGACGACGGCGAACGCGGCCGCCTCGTCGGGTTGCTGTGCGGCGTCATAGGACCACGGCCGCCGGCGCCCGCGAAGATGGTCGCCGATGTCACGAACCGCTGTCGCCGCCAGCCCCGCCTCGGCTGCGGCGGCTCGCAGCTCGTCGAACGCCTCGGGTTGGGCCAGCGCCAGCCGCGCGCCGGAATGGCGCAGCATGTAGGCCCATTGCGGTGCGCGCAGCCGCAGGTTGAGCCCGACCATCACGAAGCCGCCGCGGGCACAGGCGAACAGCGCGACCGCTAGGTCGAGGCTGTTGCGCGCGGCCACCGCGAGGCGGTCACCCGGCGCCAGCCCCTCGGCGCGCAGTCGCTCGACGGCGCCTTCGACGACCTCGGCGACCTCGGCGTAGGTCAGATCGCCTTCAGGGGCACGAAAGGCCTGGCGTTCACCGAAGGCATCCACGGCACGGTCGAGCACGTCGACGACGGTGCGCGGGCGATCCGGATAGGACAGCACCTCGGCGCCAAGCCAAGGCCCCCGCTCAACCCTCACGCCCGAGGCCCGACGCGGGCAGTCTGCTTCATCCGCCGGTCAGTCTAGGCCGCCGGTGGTGACCGGGTCAGCGCGGCGTCAGCACGCAGAACTCGTTGCCTTCGGGGTCGGCAAGCACCACCCAGGTGGCCTCATCGCCCTGGCCGACATCCACACGCCGCCCTCCTAGCCCTTCCAGGCGCCCGACCTCGGCGTCCTGGTCGTCGGGATTGAGATCGAGATGCAGGCGATTCTTGCCGATCGTGGGCTCCGGCACCTGCAGGAACAGCAGCTCGGGGCCAGCCCGGTCCGGCGGCTCCAGCGCGACCTCGTCGTCGTCTTCAAAGACGATCCGCCAACCCAGCACCTCGGCCCAGAATCGTGCGAGGCGGCGGGGTTCGGCGCAGTCGATACCGATGGCGCTCAGCGCCAGCGGGCACGGCCGTTCCTGGTCGGCGTCGTCTCGGGCCCGCAGCACGCACAGCTCGTTGCCCTCCGGGTCGGCGAGTACCACCCACGTCACGTCGTCTGACTGGCCGACGTCCGCCCGGCGCGCGCCGAGGCCGATCAGGCGCTCGACCTGCGCAAGCTGGTCATCCGGGCGCAGATCCAGGTGCAAGCGGTTCTTGCGGTCCTTGCTGTCTGGCACCGGCACGAACTCCAGTGCCGGCTCCGTTTCGCGGGGTGGCTCGAGCGCGACCGCGTCGTCGGCGTCGGCGTTCTCGTAGCCGAGGACCTTTGCCCAGAACGCGGCCAGCTTGCGGTGGTCGTTGGCGCCGATCACCACCGAGTACAGGCCGCTTGCCATCGTCGGGTCAGACCTCTCGGGCTCATTACCGTCAACTCGGGCTCATTACCGTCAACCGGTTGTCAATGGTAACAGACCCGGGCACCGGCGTGCCACACTGGGGAGGTGATCGATCCGGGCAGCAGGCCGGCGCCAGGGGATCTGATGCTGGTGCAGGCATTCGTCAACACCCTCGATGTCGAGGACGACGCCGACTCCCTGCAACGCTCATCTGACCTGTCGGCATGGTTGGCCGCAGCGGGTCTTGGCGCGGCTGACGCAGCCCTCGACGCAGCGGATCTAACAGCGGCGGTGGCGCTTCGCGAGACGCTGCGGGCCGCGCTGCGCCGCCACCACGACCCGGCGGATGACGTGCTGACGCTGAACGGCCCGCCGCTGCGCCTGGGCTTCGACGGCGACGGTCGTCCGTTTGTGCTCGGTGACGGCGAAGGCAAGGGTGCCGGCGCCGGCCTGGCACGGCTGCTGGACATCGTCGTCACCGCGGCGGCGGAGGGCACCTGGGAGCGGCTGAAGGTGTGTCCCGAACAGCGCTGCCAGTGGGCCTTCTACGACGCGTCACGCAACCGCTCGGGGACATGGTGCTCGATGGCGGTGTGCGGCTCCCGGGTGAAGATGCGGGCCTACCGGGCGCGGCAGGCGTCCACCAGCGCTTAAGCAGCGAAGCGGTAGCGCATCCGACCAGCGCCTACAGCGACGCCTGCAGCGCCTCCAGGACCTCGGGCTGGTTGGTGCCCAGGATGAGCGTGTCGACGCGCGAGGACTTCCACGCCTCCAGGCGATCGACGATGCGCGGGATCGGGCCGACCAGCGCCATCTCGTCGATCAGCTGATCGGGGACCTGCGCGGCGGCCTCGTCCTTGCGGTCGTCCAGGTACAGGTCCTGGATCGCCGTGGCCGCCTCCTCGAAGCCGTAGCGCGCCGCCAGGTCGAAATAGAAGTTGCGCCCTCGGGCGCCCATGCCACCGATGTACAACGCGAAGAACGGCCGCAGACGGTCACGGCAGGCGTCCAGGTCGTCGCCGGCCGCGACCATCACCGAGGCGGCGATCGAAAGGTCGGCGGCCTTCCTTCCGGCTCTGGCCAGCCCCGCGTCGAGGTGGCTGTCGAAGGTGGCTTCGCGCTCGGGGGAGTAGAAGATCGGCAGCCAGCCGTCGGCGATCTCCGCGGTCAGCTCGACGTTGCGTGGGCCGATCGCCGCGAGGTAGATCGGGATCCGGTCGCGGACCGGATGCAGGACGGACCGCAGCGGCTTGCCGAGCCCGGTCGCGTCGGAACCTGTGTAGGGAATCGAGTAATGCTTGCCCTCATGCCGCAGCGGCTCGGTGCGGGCGATCGCCTTGCGAACGATCTCGACGTACTCGCGGGTACGACCCAGCGGTTCGCCGTAGGCCACACCGTGCCAGCCCTCGACGACCTGGGGACCCGACAGCCCCAGACCCAGGATCAGGCGGCCACCCGACAGCGCGTCGAGCGTCATCGCCGTCATCGCGGTGTTGGCCGGCGTGCGCGCCGGCATCTGCAGGATGCCGCTGGCGAGCTTGATGCGCGTCGTCCTGGCCGCGAGGTACGCCAGCACCGTCACCGCGTCCGAGCCGTACGCCTCGGCCGCCCACACCGAGTCGAAGCCGAGCTGATCGGCGCGGGTGACCAACGGCAGCACGTCGTCGATCTTCGATCCCGAGTAGCCGATGTTGAGTCCCAGCCGCATGGTCCCTCCTGTGTCGAGGGGCGAGCCTAGCCAGGCGACGGCTGAGGTTGTCGTTGACGGAGCCTGAACGGACGTAGGCTGCCGGTTGACGGAACCTGAACGGATGTGGTTGCGTTAGGCATCACTACAGCGGGCTTTAGCATCCGGTCCGACAAGCAATCCCCACGGAAGGCAGTGTGTTGACATCTCGGAAGGGTTTCCTTCGGATCTGTATGGCAGCGATCCTTACGCTGCTGGCGACGGCTTGTCTGGGAGGCAGTGAGGGCGGCGGATCCGCTGAAGGCGGTGGTGAGGGAGCCCCTGGCTCGGTCACGGTGATGGCGGCGTTCGTCGACGACGAGGAAGACCGGTTCGTGGAGTCGCTCGCGGCGTTCGAGGAGGAGAGCGGCGTCACGGTGGAGTACGAGGGGTCTCCCGACTTCGACACCGTCATCACGACGCGGGTGCAGGGCAACAACGCCCCAGACATCGCCATCTTCCCCCAGCCCGGCCTGCTGCTGGACGTCGCCGAAACGACCGACGCCCTGCCCATCGGCGACTACCTGGACGAGGCGGCGCTGGAGGAGTCGCTGATCCCGGGCTTCCTGGACGCGACGAGGACCGACGAGGGCGTCTTCGGCGTGCCGATGAAGATGTCGATCAAGAGCGTCCTGTGGTACCCGGTGCCGGAGTTCGAGGACGCCGGCTACACGATTCCCGAGACTGCGGCCGACCTGCGGGCGCTGGAGGAGCAGATCCGCTCCGACGGCGGGACGCCGTGGTGCCTTGGCATGGAGTCCGCCGACTCCACTGGCTGGGTGGGTACCGACTGGGTGGAGGAGTACATGCTGCGGCTGCACGGCCCGGATGTGTACGACCAGTGGGTCAACCATGAGATCCCCTTCAACGCCCCCGAGGTGACCGCGGCGTGGGAGAAGTTCGGCGAGATTTTCCAGACCGAGGGCAACGTCGTCGGCGGCACGCAGGGCGTCCTGTCGATCCCGTTCGGCGAGTCGCCCAACGCCATGTTCGAGAAGGAGCCAGGCTGCTGGCTGCACCGCCAGGCGAACTTCATCAGCGGCTTCTTCCCGGACAAGGTGCAGGAAGACCTGGACG
>JACCTL010000003.1 GCA_013812395.1 Euzebyaceae bacterium | reverse complement strand
GCGCACGAGCACGCCCCCGATGTCACTGACGATCACATGGTGGGGTCGGCCAACCAGGTCGAGCTGATCGGCCAGCGCGATATCCGCGGTCAGGCCGACGGTCGTGTGGCCGATGTGGCCGCGCATGGCGACTATGCCTACCTCACCGCTCGCGACCCCTCGGCCTGCACCGGCCCGGAGGCGGCCGGCGTGGTGGTGTTCGACATCTCCGACCCACGCAACCCCGAGCAGGTCAACTTCATCCCCGCCAGCGAGGGCTCACAGCCGGGCGAGGGCGCCGACATCCTGGACATGGACACCGAGGGCTTTACCGGCCAGCTGCTGGTGTTCAACAACGAGGTCTGCGACCCAGCAGCAGCGGCGGAGGTGGGCAGCAGCGGCGGCATCACCCTGTACGACGTCACCGACCCGCTCAACCCCGAGTTGCTGATCGCCAACTTCGGTGACGAGATCGTCGACGACACGGGTCTGCCCAGCGGCTTCTTCAACGACATCCACAGCGCCTTCGCTTGGCAGGACGACGACCGTGCCTACACCGTGCTGGTGGACAACTTCGAGACCGACGACGTGGACATGGTCGACATCACCGACCCGCGCAACCCCGAGCTCATCGGCGAGTTCGACCTGAACGAAGAGGGCGTGCTGCAAGACGACGCCGGTCGGCCGCTGGGAGAGGCTGCCTTCCTCCACGACGTGACCGTCAAGGAGATCGACGGGGTGCAGACCATGCTGCTGTCGTACTGGGACGGCGGTTGGGTGCAGCTGAACGTCGAGGATCCTTCCGACCCTGAGTTCATCGACGACTTCGACTACCCGGCCGTGGACGCGGAGACCGGTTTGACGCCCTCGGAGGGCAACGCCCACCAGGCCGAGTTCAGCTTCGACGACCGCTTCATCGTCGGCACCGACGAGGACTTCTCTCCCTACCGGTCGCAGTTCTCCATCACCTCCGGACCCAACGCCGGCGACTACCCCGGCGGCGAGTTCGGCTTCTCCATCCCCATCGCGACCCTCTATCCCGACCAGCAGGTCAACGGTCCGACGGTCTACGGCGGCCTCGGCTGCCCCGGCGACGACGAAGAGGTCCCGCCGGCGTCGACCTTGGAGCTGGCTGAGGGGGAAGAAAGCGTCGTGGTGATCCAGCGCGGCGTCTGCTTCTTCTCGGAGAAGATCGAGGCGGGCCAGGACGCGGGCTATGACCACATCATCGTGGCCAACTCCCACCTGGGCGCGGACTTCGGCAACTCCCCCGACGCCATCATCTGTGGCAGCCAGGGGCACGAATTCACTCCGACACGCTCGGCGACCTGCATCGGGCACCGGGCGTTCCACCTGCTGTTCAACACCGAACCGGGATACTCCGAGACGGTCGACGACAGTCCACCCATTGGGACGCTGGGTGAGGACATCCTTGCGGTCGCCCAGTTCGACGGCTGGGGTTATGTCCGCCTCCTCAACCAGGAGACCATGGAGGAGATCGACACGTACTCCATCGGCACGGCGCTGCGGCCGCGGTTCGCTCAAGACTTCGGTGACCTCAGCGTCCACGAAGTGGCGACCGACCCTGACGAGAATCTCGCCTACTTCTCTTACTACGCCGGCGGCTTCCGCATCGCCAAGTTCGGCAAGCGGAACATCCACGAGATCGCTCATTACATCTCGGAAGACGGCAACAACTTCTGGGGCGTGGAGTACCACGAGCTCAACGGGCAGGAGTACATCCTGGCCAGCGACCGCGACAGCGGTCTGTGGATCTTCAAGCATGCACCCTGCACCATCAACGGCACCCACCAAGCCGACCGGCTGCGTGGCACTTCCAAGCGTGACGTCGTCTGTGGGCGGGGTGGTGGCGACACCATCCACGGCGCAGGTGGCCACGACCTGCTGTTCTCCCAAGACGCCAATGACACCGTGCGCGGCAATCGGGGCGATGACACGATCTGGAGCCAGGCTGGCCACGACCGTGTCGTTGGCGGCCCAGGGGCCGACGAGCTGCACGGTGGGCTGCACGCCGACCGGGTGCTCGGCGGCATGGGAGCCGACCGCGCTTGGGGCGGCGGCGGCCACGACTACGTTCACGGCGGCCGCGGAGCCGACGAGCTGTCGGGCGGCAACCGCAAGGACGAGGTCCGCGGCGGTCGCGGTAGCGACCACGTGGACGGTGACGCCGGCGACGACCTGCTTCGTGGTGGCCGCGGTGACGACGTCATCGACGGCGGTCCAGGTGTCGACCGGTGCATCGGCGGCCCAGGCGTCGACTCGGCAACCAACTGCGAGTACCTGATCGGCATCGAGGACGACCTCGGCACGACGCTCACCACGTCGCTGACCGGGGCTGAAGAAATTGACGCGGAGACGGGGGAGGGTGGAGCCGGCGACCCCGACGGCTCCGGCACCGCAACCGTCACGGTCAGCTTGAACGAGCGCACCGTGTGCTCCGAGATCGCCGTTGCCGACATCGGCCTGCCGGCGGCCGGAGCCCACATCCACGAGGCTGAGGTGGGGTCAATCGGTCCCATTCTCGTGACGCTGGATCACCCTGACGCCGACGGCATGGCCAGCGGCTGTGTCGGGGGCGTCGCCAGGTCCCTGCTGCGCGACATCCTGATCGACCCGGACCACTACTACGTCAACGTGCACAATGCCGAGTACCCCGCCGGGGCAGTCCGCGGTCAACTCGGCCCACTCGGCTGAGCCCAACGACAACCACCGCCATGATCCCGGGGCCATTGGCCCCGGGATCATGGTTTCCGCTCCCACGGCGCGGAGGCCGCCCTCTACGTTCCGAAGGGCTGGGGACTCAGGCGTCGGGGGTGTTGGCACGGCGATATGCGTGTGAGCCGGAGCCGGTCGCGGTACGGTCGGGACATGCCCGACGCGTCGTACCGCGCAAGCGCCATGCTGCTGCTGATGGCGTGCGCACTGGTCGGCCACATGCTCATGCTGGCCGACGTTGGAGCGGCGCCAGCCGAGCAGCACTCGGCAATGAGCACCACCGCAGCCGACGCCGGCATGCGCCACAACGAAGGGGCCGATCCTTTCTCGCACGAGGGATCGCCGACCACTGAGCATGCGATGGCGGTCACCTGCCTGGCCGTGCTAGCGGTCAGCGGGCTGGTCCTCGGGCTGTTCCGAGGGCTGGTTCTGCGCGACAGCGGTCCTGCTCCAGCCACTCGACGCAGCGTGTTGACATGGCGTCGGCTGCGCGACCTGTGGCCACCGCCACGCGCTGGCCACTTCCTTGTCGACGGTGGCGCGCTGCTGCGGATCTAGAGGTTCTCCGGGGCACCCTGTCGGGAGGTGCCCAGATGTCCGCGCGCCAGCACCGGTGCGCACGCTGATGTCGACATCACAAGGAGAACCCATGCACCGCTCCACGCACCCTACGTCGCTGCAACTGGCCGTCCTGGCCTCCGTCGTTGTCCTGACGCTGGCCGCCTGCGGATCGGACAGATCGTCAGCCGGCAGCGCTGCCTTCAACGACGCCGATGTCGAGTTTCTGCAGGGGATGGTGCCCCACCACAGCCAAGCCGTGGCGATGGCCGAGCTGGTGCCAGACCGCACTGACCGCCCGGAACTGAACGAGCTGGCCGAGACCATCATCTCCACCCAGAACGAAGAGATCGAGCAGATGAACACCGTGCTGTCCGACGCCGGGGCCGAACCGGTCGAAGGTGGCATGGACCACGGCGGCATGACCGAAGGTGGCATGACCATGTCCGGGATGATGGACGACCAGCAGATGCAGGATCTGGAAAGCGCAGAAGGCCAGGACTTCGAGCTGATGTTCCTCGACATGATGACCGCCCACCATCAGGGTGCGATCGAGGCCGCCGAGCAGGTTCTCGACGCTGGCGAGAACCCGGAGGTCGCCGACCTGGCCGAGCAGATCATCGAGGCTCAGCAGGCTGAAATCGAGCAGATGGCCACTTGGAAGGAGCAGTGGAGCTAACCCCCTCGGCGGCACCCCGCCGCCATGCACCACCGAACGAAAGGATGACCATGAGCTACGCCAAGCAGATGCTCGACACCACGCCGAGTTCGTTCGAGTTCGACGCTGCCGCGCTGGCCGAGTGCATCGCCGCATGCTTCGACTGCGCACAAGCCTGTAGCGCCTGCGCCGACGCCTGCCTCGGCGAGGAGATGGTGGCCGAGCTGCGCAAGTGCATCCGTCTCGACCTTGACTGCGCCGACGTATGCGCCGCGACCGGTCGGGTGCTGTCACGCCAGACCGCCTATGACGCCACCATCACCACCGCGGTGCTGACGGCCTGCGCCGCGGCCTGCAAGGCCTGCGGAGACGAGTGCGCCTCCCACGCCCAGATGCACGACCACTGCCGGATCTGCGCGGAAGCCTGCCGCCGCTGCGCGCAGGCCTGCAACGCCTTGCTCGGCCAGTCCTAGGCCGACCCTGACGGGTGGGAGTCGAGCCTGGCTTCCACCTGGACAGGCGGCAAGAAGGCCTCCCGTGCCACGACGCTTCATGAACCAACAACCCTGGCGCAGCTGGCCACCGCTGGCCGGCGCGGCTGTGGCGTTGCTCATTGTTGCCGCAGTAGTCGTGGCGGTGACCTGGGAGAACGAGCCTGCGGCCGCGCCTCAGGCCGGCGATCCCGGTGTGGTGCACGTGCACGGTCTGGACGTCGACGAAGACGACGGGACGCTGTACGCCGCGACCCATACCGGCCTGTTCCGCATCAGCGAGGGCGTCGCGCAACGGGTGGGTCAGCGCTACCACGACCTCATGGGCTTCACGGTCGTCGGCCCCGACGACCTCGTGGCCAGCGGGCACCCCGACCTACGCGACGAGTCCCTGCAGCGCCTCGACTCCCCACCGCTGTTGGGCCTGGTCAGCAGCCCTGACGGCGGGCAGACGTGGTCGCCGCTCTCGCTGCTGGGCAAGACCGACTTCCACGCACTGGAGGCTGCGCACGGCCGGATCTATGGATGGGACGCCACCAGCGGCCGCTTCATGGTCAGTGCCGACCGTGTCTCCTGGGACACCCGCTCGAGCATCCAGCTACTCGACTTCGCCGTGGATCCCGCCGATCCTGACCGCATCGTTGCCGGAACACCGGAGGGCACGGTCGCAAGCGCTGACGGCGGACGGACGTGGCGTCGCGCTGGTGATCAGCCTGTCGCCGTCCTCGCCTGGAGCGACTCGGATCTCATCGCCGCCTCGCCCGAGGGGACGGTCCTCACCCGGACTCGCAACGACGGCGAATGGGAGACGCTTGGCGACCTCGGCGGGCAACCCGAGTCGCTCCACGCCGAGGGCACGATCGTCTACGCGTCGGTCGTCGACCGCGGCATCCTCGCATCACGCGACGGAGGTCGGACGTGGACTGTCTACTACGCGCCCCGGTAGATGACCCCCCGGTGACCCCGCCGACGAGTCGCCTAGGCGCACTGCGACATGCGGCGAGGCGCGGCCTACCCAAAGCGGCTGCTGCGGGCGCCACGAGTTGGCTGCTCCGCCACCGCACCGCTCCCGCCGTGCGCGGTTGGGTACCTGGTAGCGGCAGCCGGGTCCGTGCCGGCCCGCTCGCCGTCCGCACGCTCGGTGTGGGGCGCTCCGCGACCGTGCTGCTGCACGGGATCACGGGGACCGGCGAGGCCTTCGGGGCGGGCTTTGACACCCTGGCCAACGACGGACGCCTGATCATCCCCGACGTGCTCGGCTTCGGCGCCTCCCTGGACCCGCACCGCGACGACTTCTGTCTTCCAGCGCACCTCGACGCACTCGACTCCATGGCCACAGCGCTCGACCTCGACGGGGTCCCGCTGATCGTGGCCGGGCACTCGATGGGAGCCCTGCTGGCGCTGCACTGGGCGGCGCATCGACCACAGGTGCGACGGGTCGTCACCTTCAACGCACCGCTCTACCGCACAAGCGACGA
Source organism: Euzebyaceae bacterium (assembly GCA_013812395.1). Lineage (GTDB taxonomy): Bacteria > Actinomycetota > Nitriliruptoria > Euzebyales > Egibacteraceae > JACCTL01. The sequence continues at coordinate 2,305 of JACCTL010000003.1, read as the reverse complement.
GGCCGATCACCACATCCGCGCGATGGGAGTGCTGGAAGGTCTGTTCGCCCTCGAGACACCGCTGGCCCGCTGGACCTGCGCCTGGATGTGCGAGCACCGCGACGCTGCGCAATGGATTTCGGTCGCCATCTCACCGCAGTGGCCCATTCCCCTGGCCCGGCTCGGCGTCGGTCACACCTGGCCCGCCTACCTGGGTGGCATGAACGCGATCATCCGCTCACCCTCGTGGCGCAGTGCCCTGCAACGTCTCGTCGATCGCGGCGTGCCCGTCTGCATGGTCAACGGTGCCCGCGACGCTGTGCCGGTCCCCGGTCTAGTCGACCAGCTCGCCGACGAAGTGCCCGCCATCGAAACCCGCACGCACCCCCAAGCCGGCCATGACCTGCCGATCACCTACGCCACCTGGTGTGCCCGCCTTCTGGCCAGCTGACAGCCCCCAAGCGGCATGACCATGCGGCCGCTCCTGCCGATCGTCGCTAGCTGGTCGGCGCGGGTGCAACCCAGCCACAGTGACCGTGACGAGCCGGCGCACCGCAGCCTTGGACGGCACGCTGCCGGCCGCTGTGAGGGCGTGGAGGCAATAGCTCGCGAGCTCGTCAGGCGCAACATCATCGCGGAAGGCGCCGGTTTCCGCGGCCTCGGTCAGCAGGTCTCGGATCATGTCGCGCAGCTGCTGCTGCGCTCGGGCGACCTGCTCGTCTCGATGGAAGAAGGCCACGAGTTCGGTGTCGTTGTGCCCGTGGGACTCGTGGGAGATGAGCGCGACGGCCTCGAGCACAGCTTCGAGTCGCTGGCCAGCGTCGCTCGTGGCCATGGTGCTGTCGGTGTACAAGCCTCGGGGGCATGACCCGGTGTGGGCAACGTAAGCAGCGCGAGCTACGAACGCTGTCGCAGCCGGATCGGCGTGCCCTGTCGCAGCAGTAGAGACAGTGTGAGGCTGTCAGCCCTGCCTGAGGACTGTGAGGTACTGGCTCTTCGTTCTCAGCCGCGAAGCAGCTCGGCGGGCTTGCGGTGCAGGGGGCGGTGGCCGCGATGGATTGGTCGTCCTCGACCGCTTTGTCTAGTTTTACTCCATGCAAGCCATCCACAGGGTTCGTGGCTCCGAACATCCGATCGAAGACAGAACAACTTCCTATCGTGAGGTGCGGCTACTTTCCCGCAGAAGGGGGGGCTTCATTTGGAGGCCACCAGGGCAGTCCAGGACTACCTCAAGGCGATCTATGCCCTGCAGACGCGCGGCGAGGCGGTGGTCAACGCCCGCCTCGCGGAGCGTCTCGGTATCTCACCGCCGTCGGTCTCGGCGATGATGCGGCGGCTGGAAACTGGGGCGCTCGTACGGCGCCTGCCTTCGGGCGCGTTGGTGCTGACGGAGCTGGGTGAGGCACAGGCGTTGCGGACGGTGCGCCGCCACCGGCTCATCGAGACGTTTCTGTACCGGTGCCTCGCGGTGCCCTGGGACGAGGTGCACGACGAGGCCGAGGTCTTGGAGCATGCCGTCAGCGCCCGCCTCGAGGACCGCATCGCCGCAACGCTGGGTCACCCTAGCCATGATCCTCATGGCGACCCCATCCCACCACGAGACGGCGTCCATGAGGAAGGCTGGCCAGGGCCGCTGGGCTCTATGCCGGAGGGGGCATGGGTCGTCGTCGAGCGTGTATCCGATCGGAACGCGGATGTCCTGCGTCACCTGGCGGACCTCGGGATCGTCCCGGGCACGGTCTTGGAAGTCGAGCAGCGGGTGCCGTTCGGCGGACCGCTGTGGGTGCGCGTCGCAGACGCGCGGCATGCGTTGGGTGACGTCTTGGTCGGCAGCATCTTCGGCTCGGTCCAAGTCGAAGGGCTTGAGAGTCCGAGGATCGAGGACGCCATAGCAGAGGTAGAGGACAGGCGTGCGTCCGAAGCCGACAGTGCGGCCGCTCGTCGTGTAGGTAGCCGACCGCTGGCCGGGGTGCGGCCGTGAGTGGTCTGGCAAGGAGGCACTTCTTGCGGGGGCTGGGTGCCGCTGGGCTGGCCGGCGGGGCGGGAGTGCTCGCCGGCCGAGGGCCGGCCGGAGCCCAGGAACTGACCGTCCCTGGGTCGGCCGAGCACCATACGGGCAGCCAAGCCGCAATATCGCATGGTGGTATGGGCACGGTCGGGACTGTCGATCATGCCCGCAACGGCTTCACGCCTCAGCAACTGCTGACCGAGTTCGACCCTGGGGTGGTCTCCAAAGACGCGTCTGGCAGGACGGTGCGCGAGTACGAGTTCGTCGCGGTCAACAAGGACATCGAGGTGGCACCCGGTGTCTTCTTCCCCGCCTGGA
>JACCTL010000198.1 GCA_013812395.1 Euzebyaceae bacterium | reverse complement strand
TTGCGGGTGCTGGTCGTGGAGGACGAGGACAAGATGCGTGCCGTGCTGCAGCGCGGCTTGCGCGCCGCCGGCTACGCCGTCGACGGGGCCACGGATGGGGAAGAGGGGCTCGCAAAGGCGACAGCGGGCGACTACGACGTGCTCGTGCTCGACATCCTGCTGCCCGCCATGGACGGCTTCGACGTATGCCGCGCGTTGCGTCGCGCCGACATCTGGACCCCGGTCCTGGTGTTGACCGCACTGGGAGACGTCGAGGATCGCATCACCGGCCTGGACGCCGGCGCCGACGATTACCTCACCAAGCCGTTCGCGTTCGAGGAGCTCGTGTCCAGGCTGCGCGCGCTGATTCGCCGTGGCCGCCCGCCGCGGCCGACCGCCCTGGTCAGCGGCCCGCTGAGGCTGGATCCGGCCACACGCATCGTCACCTGGGCGGGGGCGTCCGTCGACCTGTCCAGCCGGGAATTCGCCCTGCTCGAGTACCTCATGCACCACGCCGGTGACGTCGTGCAGCGCTCCACGATCCGCCGCCATGTGTGGGGGGCCGAAGCCGACGAGCAGTCGTCCAACATCATTGACGCGTACGTGAAGAACCTGCGTGACAAGCTCGACCGGCGTTTCGGCGCCAACGTCATCGAGACGATCAGGGGCGTGGGCTACCGACTGCGCCACCAACCCGGCGAGTGAGCTTGCGTTGACCGCTTGGCTGCGTGCTCTACCGACCAGCGTGCGGTTGGCCGCCATGACCTGCTCGGCCTTCCTCCTGCTCATGGTTTTGGCAGGGACGGTCGTCTACCGCGAGTTCCGCGGGAACCTGCGCGCCACCATTGACCAGCAGCTGGTCGACGTTGCCACTGTCCAAGCCAAGGCGGTCGAGGGCGCGGCCGTCAGGACCGGAGCCGACGGGAACCTGCTCGTCGACCTTGAGCTTGACCCGGACGGTGGCCTGGGGCCGAGCGACCTGGAGAGGCAGATTTTGGCGCGCGACGGCACGGTGCTGGGAACGACGCAGGGCCTCGCGGACGCCGAGGGGCTCGTGGCGGGCCGGCGACTGGTGCGTGTGGCCGCAGGGGTGCCCGTCTTCGGCGACGCGGTCGTCCGAGACGAGCCGCTGCGGTTCGTCGGGACCACGGTCGCTGACGGATCGGGCCGGATCGTCGTCGTCGCCACGCCAATCGCCGAACTGGCCGACGCCGAGCGGGCACTGCTGGCCATCTTCGGGCCCGTCGCGCTCGCCGGCAGCGCCTTCGCCGGGCTCGCGGGGGCGTCGATCAGCCGCCGCGGACTGGCGCCGCTGGCGCGCATGGCCGCGGAGGCGGACGCTATCGGCGCCTACGACTTGTCCCAGCGCCTCCCGGTGCCGGCGCGCCGCGACGAGATCCGCCAGCTCGGGTCAACGCTCAACCGGATGCTGGACCGCCTTGAAGCCGCCGTGCAGCGGGAGCGCGACTTTGCCGCTGAGGCGAGCCACGAGCTACGCACGCCGCTTGCCATCCTGCGCGCCGAGGTCGAGCTGGCACGGGCGGTCGCAGAGCCCGCCGCGCGGGAGGGGCTGGACAGCGCCCTGGAGGAGATCGACCGCCTTGCCGCCGTGGTCGAGGACCTGCTGCTCCTGGCCCGTGCGGGCGCGGCCGCGGCGCTCGACCGCCGCCAGATGGTGGACCTCGGTGCGCTGACAAGCGCTGCGGTCCAGCGCTTCGACACAGTCGCTAGAGCGCGCGACGTGACGCTTGTCGCCAGCGGTACGGTCACGATCAATGGCAACGCCTCGGCCATCGAGCGGGCGCTGGCCAACCTGGTCGACAACGCGCTGCGCCACACACCGCGGGGCGGCGCGGTGAACATCCTCGCCGGGCCTACCACGGGTGGCGCCGTTCTGGTCGTGCGCGACAGCGGGCCAGGTGCCGAGGCGCAGGCACTGCCCACCCTGTTCGACCGCTACACCCCCGCCGCGTCGCGCCCTGGCTCCGCCGGTCTCGGACTATCGATCGTCGCTGCCGTCGCCGCCTCCCACGGCGGTGGCGTGCGCGCCCGCAATCTTCCAGAGGGCGGCCTCGAGATCACCGTCGAGCTCTTAGGCGGCAGTGGCTAGACAGCCAGGACGGCGAGTCAACGTTTCGACGCCTCCGAAGCCACCCTCCGAAGCCGCCGCCCCCGTGGTCGCCGCCGCCGGGGTCGTCCCCAACGTCGGTCATGCCAGCAACGTCGAAGCTCCCGCGGCTTCAACACCGCAGTGCGCGCCTTTTTGCACGCTATCGGGGATTGACCACTCGCCCGTGACGGTGCCCTCATCGGCTAAGAGCAGGACCACTTACTTGCTCGCGTACCAGGGCTCGGTGATGTCGAGGAACTTCGGGTCGCCGTCCGCGATGGCTTGCCACTCACTCATGTACTTCTCGAACTCAGGCGCGCTCGACGTCTCCTTCTCTTTCGCGCGTGCCTCGGCTTCGGACGTGAAGTACATGGCGTTGGTGAAACGTCCGTCCTGCGGATGCCACGCCACGATCCCACCAATCATGTCAGGCCGCACATCTTTCATTTGGTCTTGTGTTTCCCTGTCGAGCTCGCGCGCCCTGTCGACGTCGGTTACCTTGCCCTGGATCACCTGCACGAAGCCGGCGCCGTCCGAGCCTCCATCGTTGACCAAGTCAACCAGCGTGCAGTCGTGGAACATGGTGCCTTCCAAGTACTGCGAAGTCTCGGTCCACCACGCAGCCTGATCGGCGCGGTCACTGTTCGCGCGCGCTGCCTCTTCGCTTTCGAAGCGGGCAAGTGCGATGAACTCGCCGTCCGCGGTGACGCCGGCCGTGCTGCCGAGGAATCCGTTCGCGGCCGGTTGGAGTTCCCGGTCCCACCTCTGCCACTGCTCACGAAGGGCCGCTGCGTCCTTCGCCTTGCCCTGAATCACCTGTACGAACATGACGCTCCCTTCTTGGGACCCCCTTGCGCAGTTGCGCCAGCATCAGGGTCTGCTGGTCCGTCGCGCCACGCAGGGGCCTGCTGCCCGCCTGTAGTCATCCCAGTGTCGGCAATCTGTACCCGTCGCGTCAAGAGGGCGATAGCCATCGCCAGTGATGGGCGACTGAACGCTGTGCTGCGAGTGGCTCTCGGCCTAGTAGCAGGCCTCGATTGACCGACGATCAAGCCGTCTCCGATGGGTGCGAGCCGGTAGTGCCCTCGGGCGATGGTGCGGCCGTCGCGGATTACGAGGACAACGGCCTGGCCGGCCGGGTCGACGCCGACGACCTGCGGCGGCTAGTACCGAGGCGAATTGCATCCCGACGCCGGTTACCAGTCTAAAGACGTCCCGCGTCAGGGCCCGGACGATTCGTGCGGCTACTCGGCGCCATGGGCCGCCCCCGCGGGAGGACGCAGCTACTACTGGTAAGCCCTCGGCCGGACCGACCCAGCCGCGGCATGCTCCCGTGGACGGTACTGCTGCAGCCAGTATCCGAGCTGGGCGGCGGCAACCGGCCGC
>JACCTL010000149.1 GCA_013812395.1 Euzebyaceae bacterium | reverse complement strand
CCACAGGTCTTCCAGGCCCTTCTTGAAGTCGAGCCGGTCGAAGGCGGCCATCCCGTCGATGGCGCTGCGCAAGTCGGCGGCCAGTGCCGCCTCGGCGTCGCCAGCCGCCGCGGCGGGCTCAGGCACCGTGCCGCCGCAGTAGGTGCCCACCATGTGCAACACGCGGTTGGCGAGGTTGCCCAGGTCATTGGCCAGGTCGGTGGTGTAGCGCGCCTCCATCGACTCCCAGGAGAACGAGCCGTCCTGGCCGAAGCTGATCTCGCGCAGGAAGTAGTAGCGGTAGCAGTCGACCCCGAAGTGGTCGACCAGCTCCGCCGGTCGGATGCCGGTGGCGTTGGATTTGGACATCTTCTCGCCACCGACCAGCAGGAAGCCATGCGCGTAGACCTGCTCTGGGAGCGCCAAGCCGGCGGCGAGCAGCATCGCCGGCCAGTAAACGCAGTGGAAGCGGATCAGGTCCTTGCCGATGAACTGCACATCCGCCGGCCAGCGGCGCGCGAACGCCCCCGGGTCATTGCCATAGCCGATGGCGGTGACGTAGTTCAGCAAGGCGTCGAACCAGACGTAGAACACGTGCTTGTCGTCCCACGGGACGGGCACGCCCCAGTCGAACGAGACGCGGCTCACCGAGACGTCTTGCAGCCCAGACTCGACGAAGCTGCGGACCTCGTTGCGGCGGACCGCTGGTTGCACGAACGACGGCTCGGCGTCGTACAGCCGCAGAAGCTGGTCGGCGTAGTGGGACAGCCGGAAGAAGTAGTTCTCCTGCTCGCGCTGCTCGACCGGCCGGCGGTGCACAGGACACAGCTGGCCGTCGACCAGTTCGTCCGCGACGTAGTACGCCTCGCAGAACACGCAGTAGGCGCCCCGGTAGGTGTCCAGATAGATGTCGCCCCGGTCGTACAGGACCTGCATGAAGTCCTGCACTCGCGCGGTGTGGCGGGTTTCGGTGGTGCGGATGAAGTCGTCGTTGGAGATGTCCAGCAGCGACAGCATGTCGTGCCAGCGCGGGTTGATCTCGTCGACGTGCTCCTGTGGCGTCATCCCGCGCTTTGCCGCGGCACGGGCGATGTTCTCGCCGTGCTCGTCGGTGCCGGTGAGGAAATGCACCCGGTCGCCGCGCAGCCGCCGCCAACGCGCGAGCACGTCGGCAGCCACCGTCGTGTACCCGTGCCCGATGTGCGGGATGTCGTTGGGGTAGTAGATCGGCGTCGTCAGGTAGTAGGTGTCCTTGGCCGGCATGGGCCGATCCTAGCCAGCCCCCGTTCAGCCGCGGGCGTCGAGGACCGCCTGGTAGACCTCGCGCTTGGGGGAACCGGTGGCAGAGGCGACCTCGGCGATTGCCGCCTTGCGATCGGCCCCAGCCGCGACCAGTTCACTTACCCGCGCGGCCAACTGCGGCGCCGACGGCGGCGCCGGCGGTGGCGCCCCGGCCACGACTACCGTGACCTCACCGCGGACCCCGTCGGCGCCGGCTCGCCGCGCCAAGTCGGGCAGCTTGGCCCACCAGACCTCCTCGTGCAGCTTGGTCATCTCCCGCGCCAGCGCGGCCTGCCGGTCCCCGAACAGCTCGGCCATCGTCGCCAGGTCGTCGGCGGCGCGGTGCGGTGCCACATAGAAGACCAGCGTCCGAGGATCGTCGGCCAGCTCGCGAAGGCGGCGCGCACGGGCGCCGGCCTTGCGAGGCAGGAACCCTTCGAAGGCGAAGCGGTCCGTCGGCAGGCCCGACAGCACCAGCGCCTGCAGCACAGCGGCGGGACCCGGGACGGCTTCGACGGCCAGCCCCCGCTCCCGCGCCTCGCGGACCAGCCGGAACCCTGGATCGGCCAGCGCCGGGGTGCCCGCGTCGGTGATCAGCACGATCGTCTCGCCGCCGGCGACGCGGTCCAGCAGCGGTCCGGTGCGCGACACTTCGTTGTGCTCGTGGTAGCTGGTCATCGGGACCGAGGAGCCGGCGTGGTCGAGCAACACGCGGCTCCGGCGGGTGTCCTCGGCGGCGACCAGATCGGCGTCGCGCAGCATGCGCGCCGCACGCGGCGACAGGTCCTCCAGGTTGCCGATCGGCGTGGCCACGAGCACGAGGCGGCCCTCGGCGCCCTCGGCGCCCTCGGCGCTGGATGATGCCCTACCGCTTTCGGCCGCGTGACCGCCGGAGCGTGCGCTACCTCGTCCGGCTGCGTCAGCGTTGGATCGTGTGGTTCCACCTTGGGCTGCAGCGGCGCTGGTGTCCACCATGGCCCCTAGACTTGCCGCTGATGGCCGTCGACACCAGCGCGCCGCCGGCAGACTCAGCGGCGACCTCCGACGAGGGCGCCCCGGACCCGCGCGGTCGACTCCGCGCCCGCGTCGTGCTGCCGTTGCTGTTGCTCCTGCTTGCCGGTGCGCTGCGCTTCTGGAGCCTCGGCTACCCGGAGCGGATGTACTTCGACGAGATCTACTACGCCGAGCAGGCCCAGCACCTGCTGGAGCGCGGTGTGGAAGACGACTTCGTGGTCCACCCCCCGCTCGGCAAGTGGTTGCTGGCCGGCGGGATAGCGCTGTTCGGCAACAACAGCTTCGGCTGGCGCTTTGCTGCGGCGGCGGCCGGCTCGCTGACGGTCCTGGTCACCTACCTCATCGGGATGCGGCTGTTCCGCCGGCGCAGGGTCGCGGCGTTGGGGGCGTTCCTACTGTGTCTGGACGGGCTGGCGTTCACGATGAGTCGCATCGCCATGCTCGACGCCTTCCTCGGCCTGTTCGTGGCCACTGGCGTGTGGCTGTTGCTGATCGACCGTGACGGGCAGTGGGCGGGCGTCGACCGCTCAACCGAGGCGGACCCCCACCGTCCGCTGCCGCGGCGGTCGCACCGCTGGCGCTGGTTGGCAGGGGTCGCGCTCGGGCTGGCCCTGGCCACCAAGTGGTCGGCGCTGCTGGCGATCGGGGCTGGCGGGGTGTTCGTGATTGCCAGCGAGATGTTGTGGCGCCGGCACTTGACCGGCACGCCTTGGCGGCGGCTGGGCCGCCCGCTGCTCAGCGTCGTGCTGACCCTGGTCTTCGTCCCGCTGGTGATCTATCTGGGCAGCTACGCCAGCTGGTTCGCCAACTTCGCCGATACCCGCCCCGGGCGCGAGCTGTGCCCCGAGGGTGTCTGCACCGTGTCGCCGCCGCAGATGCTGACGCAATGGTGGGGTGAACAGAACGAGATCCGCGTCTTCCATCAGGAACTAGAGGCGGTGCACGCCTACCGCAGTGACCCGTGGACGTGGTTGTACCTGGAGCGGCCCGTCTCCTACTACTACGAGTCCTGCGACGACAAGAAACTGGCCGAGGGCGAGTGCGTCACCGAGCAGGGCAACGTGGAGGAGATCCTGGGCCAGGGCAATCCAGCGGTTTGGTGGCTGGCGTTGGCGTCGCTGCCGGTGCTGGGATGGTGGGCGACCCGCAGGAGGGACTGGCGTGCCGCGACGCTGCTGCTGTTCTTGCTGTTGCAGTACCTGCCGTGGTTCGCGGTGCCGCGCCCGAATTTCTTGTTCTACATGGTCCCCGCGGTGCCGTTCTTGTGCGTGGGGCTGGCGTACGCCTTGTCGCGACTCAGCGGCAGGCAGCTGCCGCGCTGGCTCCCCGCGGCCGCCATCACCGTCGTGATTGGCATGTTCCTGTTCTTCTATCCGATCTGGGCCGGCATCGAGCTGGCGCAGCCAACCTGGCAGCTGCGCATGTGGTTTCCCAGCTGGATCTGAGGGTGGTCGTGCTTCGTCGGATACCGCGCCCCCACGCCCTCGCCGGTTACGTCGGCGAGTCGCTGTGGCTATTGCCGTCGCTGGCGGTAACGGGAGGAATCCTCGCCGCGAGCGCGCTGGCCGTGGTCCGGGGTGGGCCAGCGCTGTTCGTCTCGGGCACCGACAGCGCCCGGCAGGTCCTCGCCACCATTGCCGGCGCTGGGATCACTGTTACCGGCACGGTGTTCTCACTGTCGATCGTCGTCCTGGAGATGGCGTCCAGCCAATACTCGCCCCGGCTGCTGCGCAACTTCCTCGCCGACCGCGGCACCCAGACGACCTTGTCCATTCTGCTCGGCACCGTCGCCTACTGCCTGTCGCTGCTGCGCACCCTGCCACCGGACTCCGACACTGCGGCATTCCCTCAGTGGGCCGTGGCCGCTGCCTTTCTGTTGGTGCTGATGAGCCTCGCGGCGCTGGTCTACTACATGCACCACATCAGCCAGTCCATCCGTGTCGAGTCGATTCTCGCCGATGTCGAGCAACGGACCCTGTCCACGATCCGTGACCGCTACTCCGAGGCTGACACGGTTGGCGTCGCGGCGATGCCGCCGGTGCCGGAGTCGGCGGTGCGGGTACCGGTCGACGAGAGCGGCTTCCTGCAGGCCGTCGACCTGGCCCAGATGCTGGTCGTATCCCAGCACCACGACCTGGTAGTCCGCCTACGGCCCCTGATCGGTGAGCACGTCGTGACCGGCACCACCCTGGCCTGGTTATGGCGACTCGACGGCGGCGAGCTTGACGGCGCTCGGCTCACCGACCCGCTCAACGACCTCGTCGAGGTCAGCTTCGAGCGCACCCTGCAGCAGGACGTCGCATTCGGGATACGCCAGCTGGTCGACATCGCCATCCGCGCCATCTCCCCGGCCGTCAACGATCCCACGACCGCCGTCGACGCCATCAGCCACTTGAGCGTGCTGCTGAGTGCGCTTGCCGGACGCGAGATCGGTCCCCATGTGCTTGTCGACGCCAGCGGTGAGGTGCGGGTGGCGCTGGACAGCTGCGGCTTCGCTGACTACCTAGCCGCCGCCTGCGACCAGATCCGCCGCTTCGGCGCCAAGGAGCCGGCTGTGCTCGTCGCGCTGCTCGAGCTGCTGACCGACGCCGCGTGCCGTGCGCGCGACGACGAGCGTCGCAAGGCCGTCGCCGACCACATCGAACTCGTGATGGCGGACGCCGAGCGCGAGATCGTCCAACCCGCCGATCTGGACGGTGTTGCGGTAGCGGCGGAGCGGGCGCGGCGTGCAACGCGTGGCGACCTGCTCGAGCGCATCGCCGGCAGCGGCCCCTAGGGCTCAGCCATCGGGCGGCTCCAAGGCGTCGACCGCGTCATGCAGCTGGCCGTAGAGGCGCACGAGCTCGGGCAGCTGGTAATGGGCGTTGAGCCCGCTGGGGTTGGGCAGCAGCCACACGCGGGCACCGGCCAGCGTCTCGTCCTGCTCGCCGGGCACCGCCTTGGGCCGGTCGAAGGCGACCCGGTAGGCCGTCATGGCCAGAACGGCCACGATCGCCGGGCGGTAGCGGCGCACCCGTCGCCGCAGCGCCGGGACCCCCGCCCGCAGCTCGGCGGGGTTGATCTCGGCCGCCGTGGCGGTGGCACGGCCCACCAGGTTGGTGATCCCGAAGCCGAGCTCGAGCAGCTCGTCGCCGTCGGAGGGCAGGAACCGGCGTGACGTGAACCCCGCGGCATGCAGCGTCGGCCACAGCCGGTTGGCGGGATTGCCGAAGTGATGGCCGCTGGCTGCCGACCACAGGCCGGGGTTGATGCCCACGAACAGGCAGCGCAGCCCAAGACGGATGAGGTCGGGCAGCTTGCGGTGCTGCGCCGCGGCCAGCTGGGCGCGGGAAGGTCGTGATCGTGGGGAGGCGGCGGGCATCGCCACACATCTTCGCCGAGCCTGGCAGGCTGCGGCCATGCTGACCGAACCGGCCTCGCGAATCGCCGAGGCGCAGGCACTGTTCGCACCCGACGGCGTGTACCTCAACACCGCGACGATGGGGCTGCCACCACGACCTGCGTGGGACGCACTGCAAGACAGCCTCGACGACTGGCGGCGCGGCGCCGGCGACATGTACTCCTGGGACGAGGCGGTGACCCAGGCGCGCGAAAGCTTTGCCGACCTGGTCGGCGTCCCGGCGGCGCACGTCGCCGTCGCCAACCAGGTGTCGGTCTTCGTCGGGCTGGTCGCGGCCGCGCTGCCCAGCGGTGCCACGGTGCTGATCGCCGAGGGCGACTTCACCTCCTTGCTGTTCCCCTTCCTCGCCCAGCGCGACCGTGGCGTACAGGTGCGGGTCGTCGAGTTGTCGCGGCTGGTCGATGCCGTCGGCTCGGACGTCGACTTGGTGGCGGTCAGTGCCGTGCAGTCCGCCGACGGGACGGTGCTGGATCTGGATGCACTGGCGGCCGCGGCCAGCGCCAGCGGCACCCAGACCTTTGTCGACGCCACGCAGGCCTGCGGCTGGCTGCCGCTTGACGCGTCGCGCTTCGACTACCTCGCGGTCGCCGGCTACAAGTGGCTGCTGGGGCCGCGCGGAACCGCCTGGATGGCCGTGCGGCCCGAACGGATGGACGGGCTGCGACCCCATCACGCCGGCTGGTACGCCGGCGAGGACGTGCACGCGTCCTACTACGGCACCCCGCTGCGGCTGGCATCCTCGGCGCGCCGCTTCGACGTGTCGCCCGCCTGGTTCAGCTGGGTCGGCGCCGCCCCTGCCCTGCGCCTCCTCACCCAGCTCGGCATCCCGGCAATCCAGGCGCACAACGTGGCGCTCGCCAACCGCTTCCGGGCTGGTATTGGCCTGCCGGCCGGCAACTCGGCCATCGTGTCGACGGCCACCCAACGTGGAGCCGCCGAGCGTCTCGCCGCGGCAGGGGTGGTCGCTGGCATCCGAGCGGGGCGGCTGCGCTGCTCCTTCCATCTGTACAACACCGAGGCCGACGTCGATGGCGCGCTGAAGGCACTGCGCGGAACGGCTGGTCAGGCCTGCTCGTAACGCACGCGGACATCGTTGGCGCCGCGGACCGCGGCCACACGGTCGGCTTCGGCGTCGATGCCTGTCCGCACGGCGGTCGCAACGCCGTCGAAGGGCTGCACCGTGACCTCGACGCCCGCCTTGCCCGCGGCGCGAGCCCGCCACACAGCGACGATCTCGGAGCCCACCAGGATGACGCCAGGGTTGCCGAGGATGCGCCAGACCGCCTTCCGTTCAGCCTTGTCACCGACGAGCAGGTCGCGGTCGCGGGCCTGCAGGTACGGGTCGGACGGCGGCAGCAGGCGGACGCGGTCAGCTGACGCTGACGCCTGCCGCAAGGGTTCGACCTGCTCCTCGGGAATCCAGGTCTTGCGGCCCTCGACCTGCACTGACTCCAGGTCGTCCGGGAACGCCGGGCGCATGGCCGCCGCGCTGCTGCCCAGGTAGCTCGCCGCGTCAGCGAGCGTCGCCGGCCCGTGCAGGCGCAGATAGGCGCGGATGAGGTCGCCAGGACCCGTGGACTGTGGCGGCAGCGGCGGTTGGTCGTCCAAGGGGGCGAGTGTGGTCGGTGCGTGATCCGGCAGCAGCCGGGCGCCTGCGAACAGGCCGACCTGCTGGAACAGGCCGGTGTACACGTGCGTCGCCTGGCAGCTGCGGCAGTCGTAGGCATACGCCGCAGGCAGACGCGCGGTCACGGCCCCACTCACGTCACCTTTGGTCATGGACCTGGTCACCACGGCGCGCATGGCCGCAGCCCCGGCGGCGAATGCCTCCAGCCCCTTCACCCCCGCGGCCTTGAACGGCCCTCGTTCCCCGGGCAGGCGCGCGAGGGCGTCGGCGTCGCTGATCGGCCACAGCGCGCTGGCCAAGGCGGTCAGGTCACGGGTGCGGTGCAGGTGGGGTGCGCCGCGGAACGACCACAGCAGCGTGAAGGCCGGGTCCGTCATCGCATCCTCATGGCCGGGTTCGAGCCGGGCGGCCAGCGCGAGACGCGCGGAACCGACGTTGGTGTCCTGGACGCCGAGGTCGAAGACCTCCAGCTCAGCGGGCGCGCTGGCATCCCGGCCGAGCCCTTGGACCGCAGCGCGGTAGGCCAGCACCTGCCGGCGGTCGACGCGCAAGGTCATGGTGTTCCTCCTCGGCGCCGAGTTTCTCTGCGGGCCGTCAATCCGCCCAACTTGCAGGTGCCTCCTCAGGCGCCGGTCGGAGGCTGGTGCAAACCAAAGGGCGAGCCCTGGTCATCGCGGCAGAGCTTGAAGCGGCCGAGCCGTGCGATGGAGTCGGCATCGCCCTCCACGTCCATGTCATCCACGCTGCCACCGAGGTCGCGCACACGCTCGAGTGCCGCCTCCATGTCGTCGACGCTGAAGAACACGTACGGCGAGGCCCCGGCATCGCCTCCGTGCATCCCACCTTGCGTGTTCGGCGTTGTGATCATGAACCCACCGCCAGACGGCCCTGGCTCGAAGGTCCACCGGAACAGTCCTTCGTAGAACGCGCGTCCACGCTCGGTGTCTTCCACGCCGAGTTCGAAGAACGCCATCTCGCCGGTCATCGCATCTCCTTTGCTCACCTGAGAGGCAGGCATCCCATCCCGAGGGGCCGGCGCCCCATTCCGGACGGATTCTCGGGTCTGCACTGCCAAGGGTATCCGCGGTCAGAAGGCTGGGATCGCGGTGGCCTCGAAGTCGATGATGTGGGCGTCGGCAGTCAGTAGCGGCGCTGCGCGAAGGCGGCTCTGCGCCACCAGGAGACGGTCGAACGGATCACGGTGTGACCACTCCAGCGCCCCCGCTAGTTCGGCCTGCGCGCCGTCAAGGACGAGCAGGTCGAAGCCTTCGGCCGTCACGGCATCCACTACTCCCTGCGGTGCGCGAAGCCGACCGAGCCGGCGTTTGGTCTCAATCTCGAAGACCGACACGGCACTGACCAGCACGCGCGTCTGCCGGCTGGAAATTCGCTTCACCGCCTCCCCGCCGAGGGGCGAGCCTCCCGCAAGCCACCACAGCAGCGTGTGGGTGTCGAGCAGGATCACGTAGCGCCTTGCTCGAACAGCTGCAGCAGGTCTTCCGGCGTGTCGTCGAAGTCAGGTGCCATCCAGATTTCGCCCGCCCAGCGACCCGGTCGGCGGGGCTCGGTGGCGGCGCGGTACGGCACGAGCTTGGCCACGGGCGTCCCCGCCCTTGCCAACACGACCTCCTCGCCTCGCTCGACGCGGCGGAGGAGCTCCGAAAGGGTGGACTTGGCCTCGTGCACGTTGATCATCGGACTAGCTTAGCTTAGTCCAGTGGTCCCGGCGGTAGTGGACGGGCGGCTGGGGTGATCCCAGCCTCCCGTCGATCAGCGCAACCTGGTGCCGGCGTACACCGACATGGCGTCGCGCAGGTAGGCCACCAGGGCGTCGTTGCCCTGGCCGATGTTGCGGGTGAAGCGCTCGTCGTCGACGTACATCTGCGCCAGGCCTCGGTAGGCCTCGGCGTTGGGCGTCCAGAACAGGCTGGTGACCTGGTAGTGCAGGTCGACCAACTCCTGGACCCGGTCGTCGGCGGCGGCAACGCCGCCGGCGAGCAAAGCAGCCAGGCCCTCATGCACCCGGCCGTAACTGGTGCGGGCCTTGTCGGCATCGGCGGGCGTCCAGCCCTTCATCCGCTCATAGGACGCGTCGACGGCCTCGTCGCCCCACCGCTGGCGTGCCTCCGCCTCGTACGGGTTGTGCTCGAAGCCGTCGAACATGGTGTCTGCGGTCATGGTTCCTCCTTCCTGCATCTCGTCGATGGTTCGGTCGACAGTGCCCAGCTGGCGTCGCAGCCGCTCCTGCTCCTCGATCAGCCGGCGGCGGTGACGCCGCAGAACGACGACCGTGCCGTCGCGGCTGTCGCGTTCGAGGATCTCGGCGACCCCCCGCAGGCCGAGTCCCAGGTTTCGCAGCAGCAAGATCTGCTGCAGGCGCAGCAGCTGCTCCCGCTCGTAGTGACGCCAGCCGTTGCCGGCCACCCAGGCCGGTGGCAGCAGGCCGACGGCGTCGTAGTGGCGCAGCGTCCGGGAGGTCACCCCGGAGATGCGGGCCAGCTCCGCGATCGACCAGCTCATCGTCGAACATCCCTCCAGTGGTGGGCAGGACTGTCCGACCCACGTCACCGTATATGTTGACGTTACGTCAACTTCAAGTGCAGCCGCCGAATCTTCCGATCCGGCCGACGACGCCAGGCGTACGTCAGTAGCATCAAGATGTTAGGATCGTCGCATGCGTACGACGATTACGTTCGAGGGGGATGTCGCCGCGGCCATTGCACAGCTACGACGCGAGGAGGGTCTGGGCGTCAGTGGTGCTGTCAACGAGTTGATCCGCAGGGGGCTCTCCGGCAGACCGCAACTGCTGCGCTTCGAGCAGCGCACCTCTCCCGGGCACGCGCGCATCGACGTGACCGACATCGCCGAGGTCCTCGAGTTGATCGAGGGACCGACCGCCCGCTGATGCTCGTGGACGCCAACGTCCTGCTCTACGCGCAGGACGACTCCAGTCCGCACCACCCCGCGGCGCTGCGGTGGCTGGTCGACGCGCTCAACGGCGACGTCCGCATCGGACTGCCGTGGCCCTCACTGCTAGCGTTTGTGCGGATCCGTACCAACCCGCGTGCGTATGCCCGACCGTTGGCCCCCGACGCTGCCTGGCAGCAGGTCAGCGACTGGCTCGCGGCGCCGGCCGCCTGGCTCCCCACGCCAACCGAGCGACACGCGGCGGTGCTCACAGGGCTGGCGCGCCGTTACCAGATTGGCGGCAAGGCGGTGACCGACGCCCATCTCGCCGCCTTGGCGATCGAGCACGGCGTCGGGGTGTGCTCGGCCGACACCGACTTCGCGCGCTTCGAGGAGCTGCGCTGGGTCAACCCTCTGGCATCGGCGCGCTGACTTCCCAGAAGGCGACGTTCCGCGCTACCGCTGCCTGGGGTATCGCCAGTCCCGTGCGGCTCTGTGCACTCGGGGAGCAGTCCCTATGTACGTAGGGAGTGGCACGATGTCTGAAGTCGGCATCGCACAGCTGCGACAGATCGCAAGAAATGGCGCCTGCGGGCACAGACCGGCGACGAGGTGATCGTCACCGATCGCGGCAATCCGGTCGCGCGGCTGACGGGCATCGATATCCCGTCAGAGCTCGAACGGCTCGTGGCGGAGGGTCGTGTGAGCCAGCCTCGAAGCCGCCGCCCCCGGGCGCGCGGTCTGCCTCGGGTCCAGGCATCGGGAGGCGTGTCCCAGTACGTCGTTGCCGAGCGCGAAGCCCGTCGAGGGTGATCGGCTACTTCGACTTCAGCGCCTTGGTGAAGCTGGTGGTCGAGGAGGCCGGCAGCGAGGAGGCCACAGCCCTCTGGGACGGCGCGGATGTGGTGCTGTCGAGTCGCGTGGCCTCTGCGGAGGTGCGAGCAGCATTGGCCGCCGCGCCGCGCCGGCCGGCTCAGCGACCGACAACTCGCCAATGCCAAGGACCTGTGGGCGGCGTTGTGGAATGCGCTACGCGTTGTCGAAGTGTCTGTCGACGTCGGCCAACGCAGTGGTGACCTCGCTGAGGAACACGCCTTGAGCGGCTTCGATGCGATCCATCCGGCCAGCGCGTTGCTGCTACCGACGAACGACCTGACCGTTGCGACGTGGGACTGTCGCCTGCATGCCGCAGCCTGCAGGATGGCCCTCGCGACGCTGCCGGACAAGCTGTAGCAAGCCGTTCCCCCACTGTTGATGAACGCGTTAGGCGCAGGCCAGTCGGTCACGCTCGCTGTCGACGGCCAGGCGCAGGGGCTGGAGATCATCGTCGACGGTCCCCCAGACGTAGGCCGGCTCAACGTTCTCGTACTCGTGAACGAGCCGGTTGCGCATGCCGACGATGCCCCGCCAGGGGATGTCAGGTCTTCGTTCGAGCAGGTCGGGATCGTCTCGCAGGAGGACGCTGACGGCCTCGCCCACAACCGTCAACTCATGCAGGATGGCTGCAACGACCACATCATCGGAGCGGTCCCGGCGACCGAAGCGCTCGGCCTTATCGAGCGCCGACAAGACGTCAGCGAGCCGGTCGCATAGGCTCCTCGGCATCAAAGCGGCACCGCCTCGGAGAGCACTCGGGCGCGGATCTCGTCACGAAGGAGCGGCGCCGTCGTGACATCCACAGCGTTGCCGAGAACCTCCGCGAGGTCAGCGCTCACCTGCGCCAGCAGCACGTAGGAAGCCCGCGGCAAGTCAACAAGCAGGTCCAGATCAGACGCGTCCGTGTCTTCGCCCCGAGCGACCGACCCGAAAACGCGCGGGTTGCGAGCACCGTGTTTCGCAAGCGTACGCCGGACCTCGCGCTTCCGAGTTGACAGTCGCCGTCCCACGGGCCCGTTCCGCAGCGCCGTGGCAGACCCCTTCTCCAGCGTGACACGGGCACGGGCACCGCACGCCGCGAGCAGTCGTTGCAACGTGGCGACCGAGGGCGAACGCCGTCCCGCCTCGTAGGCCGAGACGGCCGGCTGGGAGGTGCCCGCCCGGGCGGCGAGCTCAACTTGTGTCAGGCCGGCTTGGCGGCGCGCCGTTGCGATAAGGCCGGAAGCATCCATCTCAGTTACTATATCACTAGAGTTATATCGGCTGCCCGTCCAGACTCACGTGTAGCGAGTACTCTTTG
>JACCTL010000132.1 GCA_013812395.1 Euzebyaceae bacterium | reverse complement strand
GTTCCCTTCGTCGAAGAAGTATTCCGTCTAGCTGTCGCCGTAGACGGGGATCACCGCGCCGGAGACCGGCCAGGAGTCGGCTCCGGTCAGCCAGGCGATTACCTTGCCGACCGCGCGCGGGGGGACCCACCGCTCGTGGTGGGCGTCGGGCATGGCCCCGCGGTTGGCCGGCGTGTCGACCGTGGCCGGCACGATGGCGTTGGCGGTGCGCCCGGTGCCGCGAAGCTCCACGGCCAGCGTGGCCGTCAGGGACAGCACGCCCGCTTTGGCGGCGCTATAGGCGGCCTGGCCGGCCACTGCGCGCAGGACCGGCCGGGAGCCGGTCACGATCACCCGCCCACCGTAGTCGCCCATATGCCGCAAGCCCTCGGCGGCGACCACGGCGGCGGTGCGCAGGTTGCTCGTCAGCATCCTGTCGAGCAGGCTGAAATCATCCATTTCGGCCACCGGTACGCTGCCGGCCCACCCTCCGGCCAGCGAGCAGGCCAGCCACAGCGGCCCCCAGTCAGCGCCGAGCACGTCCAACAGCGCCGCGACCTGGTCGCGGTCGCTGACGTCGCACTGCGACAGGCGCAGGTTGCCGCCTCGGATCGCCTCGCCGTGCGCGGAGCGCAGCCGCTCCGCATTGGCCTCCGTGCGGTACGGGACGCAGACCCGCTCGCCGCGGTCGAGCAGCACCTCGACCACGCCTGCGCCGAGGCCGCCCGTGCCGCCGGCCAGCAGTGCGGTACGGGGTCGTTCGTGGTCATACTGCATCGGGTGTCCTCCTGTGCTCCTGCCCTCGTCGAGATAGTTCCCGTGGCGATCGCTGCTCTCCAGAGCGGTGATCGCAACGGGATAGCTTGGGTCGCTGCGTGCGTCGTTGCAGACTCGCACGATCGTCCGGCCAAGTAGGCAGCCTCTCCAACCGGCGCCCGGTTGGCAGGATGGGCGCTATGAAGCCCTTGGTCGCCGTCACCGCCTGGAAGCGTGCACTGCCGACGTTCTGGGATCCCCACACGCGCCTGTTCACCCTCGACGAGCACTACATCGAGGCGCTGCGGCGGGTGGGTCTCGTGCCGTTGCTGCTGGCCCAGCCAGATCCCGAGGATGTCGAGGGCATTCTCGACGCCGTTGACGGGGTGGTTCTGACCGGCGGCGGTGACATCGAACCGGCAGCCTACGGCCAGCGCAACGACGGGCTCAGCCGCGACACTGATGCGCGCGCCGATACCGCCGAGTTGGCGTTGGCACGCGGCGCCCGCCAACGGGGACTGCCGACGCTGGGCATCTGCCGGGGTATGCAGCTGCTCAACGTTGCGCTCGGCGGCAGCATGCGCCAGCACGTCATCGCCGAGCAGGGGCCGCACCGACCGGAGCCCACCGGTGACTTCGACGCCATCAAGGTGCACGGCCATGACATCGACCTGGAGCCGGGCTCCCGCGTGGCGGGCCTGTACGAGCGCACCCAGCGAGCGGTCAACAGCTATCACCACCAGGCGGTCGACCTTGTCGCGAGCGAGCTGCGCGTCACCGCACGGGCGCCCGACGGCATCGTCGAGGCCCTAGAACACACCGGTGACTGGGACTGCATGGGGGTCCAGTGGCATCCCGAGAAGACGACCGACGGCACCGACGACGTGCTGTTCGCCGGCTTCGCCGACAGTGTGCGGACCCAGTCAGGCGTCGGCTCGCAGCGCGTCAGGCCCGTCGCGAGCAGCAGGTAGCGTCGTGACCTCCCTGTCGCCGGGCGCCTCGCGCTGGCGACGCAGCTCGGCCAGCCGCTCCAGCGGCCGCTCCAGCGCTCGCGCCCTGGTCGTGGTCAGCTCGTTGTAGGCACGGTTGGCTGACTCCAAGCAGCGGCCGAGCCGGTCGCTGTGCTCGACGTATTTGGCCCACTGCCGGTCAAACGTCGCGAGCTCGGCGAGGATCTCGTTGGCGGTGCGTTCCAGGACGAAGTTGTCGACAGCCTGGCGGACGACCGCCAGCACCGCGAACAGCGTCAGCGGGGAGCACACCACGACCTGCGTGCGCAGCGCCTCCTCGCAGATCGCCGCGTCGGCCGACTGGATGAAGGCGTACAGCTGCTCGTTAGGGATGAACAGCAGCACGCAGTTCACGCAGTCGGGCCCAGCGGCGTAGTCGCGTTGCGCGAGCTCGCTGACCCTCGCGCGCACGTCACGCAGGAACGCGGCGCGCGTGGTGTCACGTTGCGCCGTGGTGGTGGCGTCGAGGTACCGCAGGTAGTTGTCGAGCGGGAACTTGACGTCCATGTGCAGCCGCAGGCCGCGCGGAAGCAGGAAGGTGAAGTCCGGTCGGCCCTGGGCGGTGGTCAGCTGCTTGCGGTAGTTGACGCCCTCGATGAAGCCGGCGAGGCGCAGGACGTCTTCGGCCATCCGTTCGCCCCATTGGCCGCGCGCCGAGGTGCTGGACAGCGCCTGGCGCAACGACGAGGTGGTGTCGGCCAGGCGGGCGGTCTGCTCGGCAGCCTGGCGCAGGTGCTCGGCCAGCGCGCCGAACTTCTGCTCGCGGTCGCCTTCCAGCTGGCGGACCAGCGTGGTGACACGGGCGAGCTCGCCCGTCATGGCGGCCAGCTGGGCGTCCAGCCGCGACGCCCGCGCGCCCAGCTCGCCGCTGGCCCGCTCCGCGTGCGTGCCGAGGCGCTCGGCCGCCATCGCCGTCACGGCGTCGATCGCGGCCGCCATGTCCACATCCGCCGCCGGCCACCGCCGAGCGACGGCGGCGCCCACCGCCACCCCCACCGCGGTGGCGGCGACAACGAACAGCAGCAACACCACGCCGTCCATGCTGTCTCCGATGTAGAACGCTGACGGCACCCTACGGTCGGGGTGTGACTGCCATGGTGTTCGGCGTCATCGAGGGGTGACGGGACCTGGCCGGGCGGTGCGATCTCGGCTGCGGTCAGGATGCACATGCCGCTTGGCGGCTCGAGGAGGCGCGGCATGCAACCCGTGGCGGCAAAGGGCTTCCAGCGCAGCGCAGCCGCCTACGACCGGGGCCGCCCCGGCTACGCGCCAGCCGGCGTGGCATGGATGGCCGAGCGGTTGGGGCTAGCCGAAGGCGCCACCGTGGTCGACCTGGCCGCCGGCACCGGCAAGCTGACCGCCGACCTGGTCGCCACCGGCGCCCTGGTCGTAGCCGTGGAGCCGGTCGCCGCGATGCGCGCGGTGCTGGCACAGCGGGTCCCTGAGGCACGGGCGGTCGACGGCACCGCCGAGGCCACCGGGCTGGCCGACACCAGCGCCGATGCGGTCACCGTTGGACAGGCGTTCCACTGGTTCGACGGGGACGCGGCGGTGGCGGAGATCCACCGGATCCTGCGCCCAGGAGGGCGCCTCGGGGTGATCTACAACACCCGTGACCTCCAGGACCCGCTGCAGGCCGCGCTCTCGCGGCTCGTGCAGCCGTATCGCGGGAGCGCGCCCGCGCATGCCAAAGGCCAGTGGCGCGAGGCGTTGCAGCGGACCGCGCTGCTCCAGGCAGGGGTCGAACGACTTGGTGGCTCAGGCGTTGACCAACTCGCGGGACCCGGGGTCGGAGGGGCGATCGGTGAGTACCGCGTTGACCAGGTGCAGCTGGTCGACGCGGAGGGTCTGGTGGACCGCGTGCTGTCTATGAGCTTCGTCGCCGCGCTGCCGGCCGGCGAGCAGGCCAGCATCGCGCAGGCGGCTCGGGCGTTGGCCGCCGAGCACGCCCCGGCAGCACAAGTCGACCCCAGGGCCCGGCTGCGCCTGCATTACCTCACGGAGGTGGCGGTGTGGACGCGCCGTTGAGCAGGGCGGACCTGTGGCGCAGCTGCAACATGCTCGCCCGCCGCAGCGAAACCACCTGCAGGCCGGGCGCCAGCCGGCGCATCCGGTGCGCGACCGCGGGCTGGGCGGTGGCGACCTGCACGACGCCGACCTGCCCGCCGGTGCCATCCAGGCGCCAGCGCCGCGCGGCGCGGATGAGCGCATCGGCCGCCGACCGCCTGCCGACTGTCAGCAGGTAGGCAGCGCTGCGGCCGTAGCGTGCGAACATCTGATCGACCGAGGGGACGTCGGCTCGGCGGCGCAGGCGCGCCAGCGTGGAGGTCGCCGGCGCGCAACCACAGGGATTGGCGCCGGGACCAGGCCACACGACGAGCACCCCGTCGGCGGTGAGGTGGACCGGCGTGGCCAGCAACCGCTCATTGTCACGCGCGCCACCGACGGCTGTCTGCGTGGTACCAATGGCCGTTTGCGCGCTACCCTCCGCGTTCTCGCCGGCGGCTTCTGGCGCGCTGTCATGGGAGCTACCGCCAGCGGCGACTTGACTACCGGCAACGGCCAGGACCGCCACCACCACCAGCAGGGCTAGGATCCGGCGCACCGCCAGCTCCTCGGTCGCGAGTATCACAATGACACCGGTGTAGCGGGCCTCGTTGAACCGCCGGCCAGCCACGGATGGACCGCTGATGGCCGGCGAGAGAACGATCGGGGAGGTGGGAAAGGTGCCACAGGGCCGGCTGATGGGTAGGTCTGGTGCTGTGACCCTGTCCGGAGGTCCCGCACAGCAGATCCGGATATTGGTCGTCGAGGACGAGCCGACCGTTCGTGCCGCGTTACGCACGGTGCTGGGTGGCAGCGGCTTCGAGGTGACCGAGGCGGCGACGGGAGCGGAGGCCACCGCGGTCAACGACGCCGGCCAGGTCGATGTCGTACTGCTGGACCTCGTGCTCCCCGACACCGACGGGGTCAGCCTGCTGGTCCGCCTGCGCAAGGCGCGCAACGTCCCCGTCGTGGTGCTGTCGGGTCGCCGTCCCCTCGCCGACAAGCTGCGGGCGTTGGACGCGGGAGCCGACGACTACGTTATGAAGCCGTTTCACACCGCCGAGCTGCTGGCACGCATCCGCGCGGTGCTGCGGCGCAGCAAGGCAGCACCGGAAGGTCCGGGTCTTGTCACCGTCGGCGACGTCGAGATCGACCTGACCAAACGCGTCGTCCGGCGCAACGGTGAGATGCTGCGGCTGACCCCCACCGAACTGCGGCTGCTGCTGGAGCTGGTCAGCAACCCGGGGATGCTGCTCACCCACTCCGAGCTGCTCAAGCGCGTGTGGGGCGAAACCTACGGCACCGAAAGTCACTACTTGCGCGTCTACATCGCGCAGCTGCGGCGCAAGCTGGGTGACAGCGCGACCAGGCCACGCATGATCCGCACGGAGCCGGGGCTTGGCTATCGTTGGATGGAAAGGTCAGGGTGACCGCCCTGCCCGACGACACCTCGGACGCGGGGCCGGGGTCGTCCGCTAGCCCGGTCCTGCCCGACAACGCCGGCGCCTCGACGGACCTGGTCTTCCCCGACTACACCGGCGCCTGGACCGGCGCGGTCATGCCGGCGCTGCTCAACGGGCAACACCCTGATTGGCTGCCAGGGCCGCTGGCCGGCGCTCGGGGCGTGCTGCTGCTGGTCCTCGACGGTCTGGGTTGGGCGATGCTGCGCGAACAACAGGCGCGCATGCCGACGCTGGCCGCCATGGCCGGTGGGCCGATCACCACCGTGGTGCCGTCGACGACGGCGGCGGGGCTGACCTCCCTGGCGACCGGCGCCGCCCCCGCCGAGCATGGCCTGACCGGCTACCGCATCCGTGTGGGCGGGGAGCCACTCAACGTGCTGCAGTGGGACAAGAAGGGCCCTGATCCGGCGACCACCCAGCCCGTGCCGCCGTTCCTCGGCCTCCAGGTGCCCGTCGTGACCCGGGCCGAGTTCCGCAACAGCGGCTTCACGCTGGCACACCTGCGCAGCGGCACGTTGATCGGCTGGAAGACCACTGCGACCTTGGTCGAGCACTGCCGGGGACTGGCCTCGGACAAGCACTCCTTCGTGTACGCCTACTACGACGGCATCGACAAGGTGGCCCACGAGTTCGGGTTGCGCAACGCCTTCGTACCCGCCGAGCTGGCCGCCGCCGACCGGCTCGTGGGCGAGCTGCTCGACGCGCTGCCGGCGAGCTGGGCGCTGGCGGTCACCGCCGACCACGGCCAGGTCCACGTCAGTGCCGGTGACGCGATCGCACTCGACGCGGTGGCGGGCATGGTGGCTGCCTACGGCGGGGAGGGGCGCTTTCGCACCCTGTACGCGCGCCGCGGTGCGGTGCGTGACCTGGCGCAGGCGTGCGAGGAGCGCTATGCCGACGCGGGGTGGGTCTTCACCCGAGAGCGGCTGTTCGACGAGGGATGGCTCGGCCCGCATGCCTCGCTGGAGGTGCGCGGCAGGGTCGGCGACGTCATCCTCGCCGCCCGCAAGCCGGTCATCTTCTCCGACCCGGAATGGTCGCAGGAGGCGGCGATGCGCTCGCACCACGGCAGCCTCACCGCTGCCGAGATGCTCGTGCCCCTGGTCGCCGCCCGTGGCCGCTCATAGCCCTTCGAGGCGCCGCCCGCCGGTGTAGACATTCAGCTCGGGTCCCCGCAGGAACCCGACCAGCGTCATGCCGGACTCGGCGGCGAGATCGACGGCGAGGCTTGACGGCGCGGACACCGCCGCCACGATGGGGATGCCGGCAAGCAGGGCCTTCTGGGCGATCTCGAACGCCACCCGTCCCGAAACCAGCAAGGCGTGGCCGCGCAGCGGCAGCAGCCGTTCGGTGGCGGCCCAGCCCACCACCTTGTCGACCGCGTTGTGGCGCCCGACATCCTCACGCAGGCAGCGCAGCGTGCCGTCGGTGGTGAACAGCCCGGCGGCGTGCAGCCCGCCGGTGCGATCAAACGTTCGCTGAGCGGCACGCAGCGTGGCGGGCATGCCGACCAGGGTCGTAACCGCCAGGCGGGCGTCGTCGCCGTCGACCGGCGGTGCCTGCTTGCGCACAGCCTCGATGCTGGCCGTGCCGCACAGCCCGCACGATGAGGTGGTGTAGGTGCGACGGCGCTGGGCCTCAGGAACCGTGGCGCCCGACCGCAGCGCCAACTCCACCACGTTGTAGTCGCCGGCGCCCTGCGGTCCGGTGCAATACCGGATCGACTCGACCTGTTCGCTGGCAGCCAGGATCCCTTCGCTCAGACAGAAACCCAGCGCCAACTCGAAGTCGTTGCCCGGCGTGCGCATCGTCACCGCGACGGCCTCGCCACCGACGCGGATCTCCAGCGGCTCCTCGCCGGCCAGCTCGTCGCTGCGCGGGCGGGCGGTGCCGTCGCGCAGGGCCACGATACGGCGGCGCGCCACGCTGCGGCCGTTCAAGCGTCCAGCCCCTCGACGACGGCGATGACCTCACGGATGCGAGCGACGCGGGCCAGCGGATCGGCCGACGCGTCGGTGGTGCCGATCGCCAGGCCCAAGGCGTAGGTCGTCAGGGGCGCGAAGCGGCGCTGCTGCAGGTGGGCGGTCACCCGGGCCAGGTCCAGCACGGCGGCGGCCTCGTCGGCGCCGACCGGCGGCGTACCCGCCTCCTCGGCGAGGGCGGACAGGAACCGCTCCTGCGGGTTTTCGGGATCCATGTGCACTCCAGTCGCGGTCGGATGGTTGCGGGTGGAACGGCTCCGGCACTCCAGTCGCGGTCAGGCTGGCTACGGGCTGAGCCGCTCCAGCGTCCAGCCGTCAGCGTTGCAGCGGTAACGCAGCCGGTCGTGCAGCCGGTCGGGGCGGCCCTGCCACAGCTCGACCTCCACCGGCGACACCCGATAGCCGCCCCAGTCGTCGGGTCGCGGCACCGCGGTGTCGTGCCAGCGGGAATCCAGCTCGCCGAGACGCCGCTCGAAGGCGGCGCGACCGGGCACCACCGTGCTCTGCTCGGACGCCCACGCGCCCAGCTGGCTGCCGCGGGGTCGGGACGCGAAGTAGGCGTCGGACTCCGCGGCGGTCACCTTGGCGACCGTGCCGCGTACGGCCACCTGCCGCTCGAGGTCGACCCACGGGAATAACAATGCCGCCTGCGGGTTGGCGGCGAGCTCGGCGGCTTTGCGGCCGCGGTAGCTGGTGTAGAAGACCAGGCCTTCCGCGTCAATCGCGCGCAGCAGTACCGTGCGGGCGCTGGGAAGGCCGTCGCCGCCAACGGTGGCCAGCACCATCGCGTTGGGCTCGCGCAGATCGGCGGCGGCCGCGTCGGCCAGCCAGCGGCTGACCTGCGCGATGGGGTCGGCGTCGACGTCGGCGGCTTCCAACCTGGCCGTACGGTAACTGCGCCGCATCCGGGCAAGCTCGCCCTGGTCGGACATGTGAGTCCTCAAGTAGCGAAGCGGTAGGACAAGCTGTCCTCAAGTAGCGAAGCGGTAGGACACGAGATGGGACGATACCTGTGAACGGGAGTGATGTGACCACGTCGACGCTGACACACCTGGAGGGCTCGGAGTCAGGCCGGTCCTACGACGCGGACGTGCTGCAGCGCACGGACCCGGCCGACAACAGGCCGCTGCTCGCCCGCTACGACCTGGACCGGGCGGCACGCAGCTTGTCGCCCAAGTCGCTGGCGCAGCGCGGCGGTGGCCTGTGGCGATGGGCCGAGCTGCTGCCGGTGCGTGATCCCCAGCGGCAGTTGTGGCTGGGGGAGGGGTCCACGGCGCTGTACCCGCCGACGCGGCTGGCGCGGGCGTTGGGCATGGACCGGCTGCTGATCAAGGCCGAGGGCGCCAACCCAACCGGTTCGTTCAAGGCCCGCGGGATGGCGGCCGCCGTCAGCCGGGCGGCCGAGCTGGGGGCGACCACCCTGATCGCTCCCTCGGCCGGCAACGCCGGCGGGGCGTTGGCCGCCTACGGCGCGGCGGCCGGCCTGCCGGTGACGGTGGTGATGCCCGCCGACGTCCCCGCCGCCAACCGGGAAGAGGCCTTGGTCTGCGACGCCGACGTGCTGCTCGTCGAAGGACTGATCAGCGACTGCGGGCGCATCAGCGCACAGATCGCGACCGCTACCGGGGCGTTCGATGTCAGCACCCTGAAAGAGCCGTACCGCCTCGAGGGCAAGAAGACGATGGGCCTGGAACTGGTTGAGGATCTGGGCTGGCGCCTGCCCGACGTGATCGTCTACCCGACGGGTGGCGGGACTGGTCTGGTCGGGATGGCCAAGGCGTTCGACGAGCTGGAGGCGATGGGGCTGGTCGGCGCGGAGCGGCCGCGGATGGTCAGCGTGCAGGCCGAGGGTTGCGCGCCGCTGGTCCGCGCCTTCCACGCCGGCGAACGTCGCGCGGAGCCCTGGGTCGGCGCCACCACCCGTGCCGGCGGACTGCGCGTGCCGGCCGCAATCGGCGACACGCTGGTCCTCGACGCGCTGCGCTCCTCGGGTGGGACGGCAGTGGCCGTGCCCGAGGACGAGATCGACGCGATGCAGCGCTCCGCTGGGCGGCTGGGCGCCGGTTACGTCAGTCCGGAGAGCGCCGCGGCGCTCGCCGCCATCCGCGAGCTCGTCGCTGCGGGGACGATCGGTGCCGACGAGCAGGTGGTCGCCTTCGACACCGGCGTCGGCCACAAGTACCCGCCGCCGCCGGGGCTGGCCGATCCGCCGGTCGTGGGCGCTGACGAGCAGGACGTCGATCGGATGCTGGCGCTGCTCGACCGCGGTGCGGCGCCGGCGTAGCCCCGGCCGCCTGGGTGCCGTAGCGGACGCAGGTGCCCGCTGCCGCACCCGCAAAGACCTTCAGCGAGGTGCAGCGGTTGCTAACATTTGTGAGCTGCGTTAGCAAGTGCGTAGGAGTGTGAATGGCGGCCAGTGAAGATGGCGCGACGCTGTAGCTGCGGGGACTGCCTCGGACCGTCGTCAGGGAGTCCAAGGCGCGTGCTGCTCGGCGAGGCATCACCCTGACCGCCTACGTCGCCGAGATCTTGGCGCGCGCGCGGTTGCCGTGGAAGACAACGAGCCAGCTGACCCGGGTACGGGGCTGGAAGCCGACCTGAGCTGGTACCGAGCACACCGCGATCGGCTAGCGGCGACCCATGCGGGCGAGTACCTCGCAATCCTCGATCGGCAGGTGATCGATCACGAGCAGGAGTTCGCACCGCTGGCGGACCGCGTTCGCGAGCGCTTCGGCGGCCGTCCGGTGCTCATGCCCAAGTGCGTCGCCGGCGGGCGAATCGTCAACGTCCCTACGCCCCGCGTCAGACGCTCATGACGATGCAGGTGGCTTACGACCGCACTATGAGGTGCGGCTCCCAGCGTCTCGTTGCTCCTCGCAGCGCCCGACGACGAGGCGCCCGTGCTGGTCAGCGCCCTCGTCGACAGCGGCGCGGATCTCTGCGTCGTTCCCGCAGCGCTCGCCCAGCACCTCGACCTCCCGCTCACCGACGTCCTGCGGGTCTCGGGAGTGGGTGGCGCGATGCGCAGCGCCACCGTTCATGCCGCTGCGATCGACCTCGCCGGCAGGCGCGGACTCGTGGAAGTAGTAGCGCTCGGCGACGAGATGCTCGTCGGGCGCAACTACCTCCCCTGGTTCGTCGCGACGCTCGACGGGCCGCAGGAGCAACTCGCTCACCAGCCACAGCGGGCGCGACGAGTAGGCGAAGAACCCCGCCTCGCGATGGGGCTCGAAGGTGCCGGCTACAGCCGGCCGACCAGCGCTCGAGGGTCGTCGACGACATCATCAGCCCCCGCGTGCAGCAAGCGGTGGTCGCCGAAGCCGCCGCAGCGCACCGCCAGACAGCGGATGCCGACGCGTCGTGCCGCCTCGGCGTCCCACGGGCTGTCGCCGACCAACGTTGCATGACCCGGGTTCATCCCCAGGTCCTCGATCGCCGACAGCAGCAGGTCGGGGGCGGGCTTGGGAGAGCCGACGTCGCCGGAGTCGGCGACCGCGACGTCGTCACGCCCAAGGGCGTCCAGCAATGCCTCTGTGGTCTCCGGTTCCGCCGAGGTGGCGATCACGAAGGCGATCTCTCGCCGCTGCAGGTCATCGAGCAGGGACAGGGCGCCCGGGGTGGGCTGCAGTTCATCGGCGTGTTCCAGGAAGCGCCGCCGGTGGTCGGCGGAGATCTCGTCGGCGTTCTCGGGCTCTTCGCCGAGCAGCCATGGCCGCAACCGCTGGCCGCCCATGCCGATGGCATGGTGAATACGCCACATTGGCACGCAGTGGCCGCTGGCGCGCAACGCGGCCTCCCACGCCACGACGTGGAAGAACACTGAGTCCACGAGGGTGCCGTCGAGGTCGAGCAGGACGCAAGGGCGGTAACCGGCCATGGTTTCCGACCTGCCCCACACCCGCAGGACCAAACCCCCCGCCCGGAGGGCCAAAACTCCCCGCCCGGAGGGCCGGAGGTCCGCCGACCTCGCCGACTATGCTGCCCGCCCCGCGGCTCGACAGGAGGGAGGCTCGCATGTCCTCATGCAGCGAAGCGGTAGGACGCAAGACATGAACCTGCGTGCCGAGGCGCAGCGCTGGATGGCCGCCGACCCGGATCCCGACACCAGGGCGGAGCTGCAGGCGCTGGTCGAGGCTGGCGACGACAGCGCGCTGGCGCAGCGCTTCGGGGCCAGGCTGGCGTTCGGCACCGCCGGTATTCGGGGGCCACTAGGAGCCGGCCCGGGCCGGATGAACCGCCTGGTAGTACGGCGGGTGACCGCGGGACTGGCCGCGCGGCTCGCCGCTGAGCCGGAGGTCGCCGCGCGGGGGATCGTCGTCGGCCACGATGCACGCCACAAGTCGTTGCAGTTCGCGCAGGACACCGCTGGAGTGCTGGCCGCCGCCGGTCTGCGGGTCCACCGCATCCCGGGGTTGGCCCCGACGCCGCTGGTCGCCTTCGCGGTGCGCCACCTCGGCGCCGCCGCCGGCGTGCAGATCACCGCCAGCCACAACCCCGCGGCCGACAACGGCTACAAGGTCTACTGGTCCGACGGGGCCCAGATCTCGCCGCCGCTGGACGCCGAGATCAGCGCCGCCATCGACGCCCTCGACCCCGATGAGGCCGTGCCGGTCGCGGCAGCCGACGACGGCGGGATCGCCGATCTCCAGGCCGGGCTGATCGACGCCTACCGTGACGCCGCGCTCGCACTGGTGTCGCCGGCGCAACCAGGTTCACGGGCGCCGCAGCGGCAGGCGCGGGCTGCCTTGCGCATCGTGTACACGCCGCTGCACGGCGTCGCCGCCCCGCTGGCGTGCCAGCTGCTGGAGCAGGCCGGCTTCAGCGACGTGCAGGTGGTGGCCGAGCAGGTCCAACCCGACCCCGACTTCCCGACGGTCGCCTTTCCCAATCCGGAGATCCCGGGAGCGCTTGACCTGGCCATGGCGCTGGCCGGCAGCACCGGTGCCGACCTGATCCTCGCCAACGACCCGGACGGGGACCGCATCGCGGCAGCCGTGCCCGTCGAAGGCCGCTGGCAGACGCTGACCGGCGACGACATCGGCTGCCTGCTGGCCGAGTGGCTGTTGTCACACGGCGAGCAGGGGCCGGACCGTGCCGTGGCCACGACCGTGGTGTCCTCGCAGCTGCTGCGCCGCATCGCCGAGGCGCACGGTGTCGGTTACGCCGAAACCCTGACCGGCTTCAAGTGGTTGGCCAAGGCGGCACTGCAGGCCAACGCAGCCGGCGGGCGGATGGTGCTGGCCTACGAGCAGGCGCTGGGGGTGATGTGCGGGACGGCCGTGCTGGACAAAGATGGCCTGTCCGCGGCCTTGGTGCTGGCCGACATGGCCGCCACGTTGAAGGCCGAGGGACGCGGGCTGCCCACGGCGCTGGATGACCTCGCTCGTCGACACGGGCTGCACCTGACCGAAGGGCGTTCGCTGCGCCTTGAGGGTCCGCAGGCCGACATGATCACCACCGCGGCGCTGCTGAGGCTGCGCAAGGACGCCCCGGCCCAGCTCGCCGGCGTGGCAGTCACGTCGGTCGCCGACCATGCCGCCGGAACTCGCACAGGCCACGATGGATCGGTGCAGGCGCTACCAACGCCGGCGACCGACCTGGTCGCGTTGACGCTGGCCGACGGTTCGCGTCTGCAGGCCCGGCCCAGCGGCACCGAGCCCTTGCTCAAGTTCTATCTCGAGACCGTCGAACCGGTGGCTCCCGACGAGCCGGTCGCCGCGGCCCGAACCCGCGCCAAGACACGCCTGGACGCCCAGGCTGACGCCTTCCTGGCCGCCGCGGGCGTATGAGCACCGGCCTTGGCGGGCTCGTCCGCCAGCCGTTGTGGCGCCGCTGGACACTGGCGTCGTTCCTCGGGCGCCTGCCGCTGACCATGACGCTCCTGGCGCTCGTGCTCGTCGGGGAGCGGGTGACCGGCTCGCTGGCGGTCGGTGCGCAGCTGGCCGGGGTGGCGACGGTCACCGCCGGCATCGCCGCACCGCTGCGGGGACGCCAGCTTGACCGCGGTGGCCTCCGCGAAGGGCTGCGTAACGCCGCCCTGCTGACCGCGGCTGTCCTCGGGCTGCAAGCCGCCGCCGTGGTTGCCGCCGCGCCACTGCTGGTGTTGTTCGGGCTGGCGGCGGCGCAGGGCGTGTCGTCCGCGGCGCTGTCCGGCGGCTTCAGAGCGCTGCTCGTCTCGGTCGTCTCCAGCGAGGATCTCTCGCCAGCCAACACCTTGGAGGCGGTGTCCATCGAGGTCGCCTTCGTCGCCGGCCCGAGCCTGGCCGGCATCCTCGCGCTGGTCGTGGGACCGGTTGGTGTCCTGCTGGCGATGGCGGTCGCCGGCGTCGCCTCGGCATGGCTGACCAACAGCCTTCCGCCCGTCCCGCCGCACGTCGAGCGGGCCGCCCAACCCCCGTGGCGCGCCGCCGGTGCGGTGAGCGTGTACACCTTGGCCTTGGCGATGGGTGCTTCGCTGGGCTTGCTGGAGTCGGCGCTGCCGGCCCGCGCAGCCGAGCTTGGCATGGCAGCCGCGTCGGCCGGCCCTCTGCTGGCGCTGACGGCCGGCGGCAGCGCCGTGGGCGGGCTGCTCGCGGCCGCCCGCCACGACCACCGCCGGCATCAGGCGCGCGTTGCCGTCGGTCTGCTCGCCGCGATGGGGATGCTGTTCGCCGCCCTCGCCGCCAGCGGCGGCCGCCTGTGGCTGGCCGTGCTGCTGTTCCTGGCCGGTGCGCCGATCGCACCGCTGAACGCGCTGGGTTCGCTGCGCCTGCAGGACACCATCCCGGCCAGCCGCCTCGGCGAGGGATTCGCGGTCTTCACCGCGATGATCCTGGTCGGGGCGGGGATCGGCCAGAGCATCACTGGCCTGCTCCTGGATCGGGCGGGGGCGCAACCGCTGCTCGCGGGCGCCGCCGGCATCCCGATCGCGGCCGGCGCGGCGATCACCGCCGTGGTCCTGCGCCGAGGTCGGACGGCTGCGGCTCCCCCCCTGTCGGCAGCGGGGCGGTAGAGCGCCACCCTCGACTTTGGGGCGGTCCCGCGATCTTGTCGCCGCTGCGTTGACAACGTCGCGGGACCCCGGATCGGGCGCCGCACGGTGGGCACCGCCGGCGTAGCCCTCGCTCCGCGGCTTCAGGGACGCAGGCCGGCGGCGGGCACGGCGAGGTGGTGACCGAGCCGCCGCAACTCGCCGGCGCCCTCCGGCCCGGTTAGGCCGATCGAGCGGGCGAAGCCGGGCCCGTGCCGGCGCACGACGCCCTCGAAGGACACCTGCTGTCCCGAGCGCACCCGCACGGCGGATTCACCCCGATGGGTCAGCTGCACCCACACGTCCGGGCCACCAGGGCTGGCGCTGACCCAGAACCCCTCGTCGGCGGCAACCGTCCGCACGATCATCCGGTCGCCGCGAACCGCGCAGCCGGCGAGACGCTCCGCCGCGGCAGATCGCAACCGGGCCAAGACACGGTCGTTGAGCACGACCGGTTCGCCCGAGGCAGCGCCTTGCGACGCTGTGGCGCAGCCTCCGGCGTTGACCGGCCGCGGCTCGGCCGCGCTCTGCGCCGTTGACTGGGGCCGCGGCTGCGGCGCGGCGCTCTGCAGTTGCGCCGGCAGCAGCACGGCGGCCACCGCCACCCCTGCCGCGGCCGTCACCGTGGCCGCCGACTGCCCCGGATGTCGACGGACAAGGTCGCCGAGGAACTCCCAGGCCGACACCACACCGGGAGGAAACAGGCTGGCGGCAGGGATCCGTCGGCGCAGCAGCGCTTGGCTGAGGTCGGCACAGGTTGTGCATGTCAGCAGATGTGCCCCGGCGTTGAGTGCTTGCTGGCGCCGCTGGTCACCGGTGGACAACGCCAGCAGCACCGGCTTGCAGCGGGCGGTGGGCAGCTCGACGCGGCCGATCGCCAGCAGGTACTCGACGCGCAGCTTGCCTCGGCTGCGGGCCATGCGCACCGCCACGGCTCCCGGCGTGGAACCGTGCTGGTCGGCCAGCGCCGCGGTGCCCGTGCCGGTCACCTCGTGGGCGAGGATGGCGTCACGGTCACGCGGCGACAGGGTCTGCAGCGCCGCGCGGACGGCGGCTCGCTCCTCGGACGACACCACCTCGTCCTCCGGATTGGCAACGGCGCGGTGCTCGACCAGCCGAGGCGCGTGGCGCTGCCGGCGGCGCTCCGCGCGGGCATGGGAGACCACCAGGTTGCGGGCCGTGACGATCGCGTAGGGGGTGACGGCGTCGTCGAGGAGGCGGCCGCGCACCTGCACGATCCGGGTGATCGTCTCCTGGGTGAGGTCGGCGACGGCCTCCGGGTCGCGCACGCGAGCCGCGACCACGCGCCGGATCAATGGCGTCAACGCAACGACATCGTCTGGCGCCACAGGACCGTCCGGTCGGTGGGTGCAGGGCGTCTGCCCAGGTCGGATGAGCCTATCGCCACCCCCCGGGGGTCCAAAGATTCTTGCGTAATGCCGAGGCCGCAAAGGCGTGTCTACGGGTGTAGGGACCAGGCGAGGAGCTCGAACCTGCCTTCGCCCGGTCCACGAGAGTTCATCCGTCGCGCAAGCCGACCCAAGGAGTCTTTTCGATGTATGTCGCGCAGGTTGATGTTGGGCAGTCAGTGGAGGGAGCGCTGAGTTCGACCCTGGAGTTCTTGCCCAAGCTGGTCGGGTTCCTGCTGATCCTGTTGATCGGCTTCTTCATCGCCAAGGCCATCGCCAAGATCCTGTCCAAGCTGTTGGACCGGGTCGGGTTCAACCGGGCGGTGGAGCGCGGCGGGCTGAAGACGGCGATGGACAAGTCGCAGCTGGACCCCAGCGACCTCCTGGG
>JACCTL010000117.1 GCA_013812395.1 Euzebyaceae bacterium | reverse complement strand
CCCCAGGGCGAAGGGCCCCTCAGGACCAACGCAAGGGTTGGCCCGTGGGGCCCGGTACGGCCGGAGAACCGCTAAAGCGGTAGCCGATGCCCCAGACGGTCGTGATCAGCCGAGGGTTGGCCGGGTCCGCCTCGATCTTCTCGCGTAGCCTTCGCACGCGTACCGTGACAGTGCTCCCGTCCCCACCGCCAGGACCCCACACGTGCCGCAGCAGCAGGCCGCGACTCAGCACTTGACCTGGGTGGCGCATGAAGAACAGCAGGAGCTCGAACTCCAGGGCGGTCAGGGTGATCGCCGCTCCGAACACCGCCACTCGACGGCTGACCGGGTCGACGGTTAGGCCACCAGCAGTCAGCGTGCTCGCCTCCTCGGCGATGATCGACAGGCGGCGACGACGCAGCACCGATCTGATCCGGGCCGCGAACTCTCCAGCGGACACGGGTCCGCTGACAAAGTCGTCGGCGCCGAGGTCCAAGCCGCAGACGCGCTCCGCTTCGTCAGCGGTAGCGCTGATCACCACCACGGGCACGTCGGCGCGTTGCAGCAGGCGCTCGAGCATCGCGAGACCGTCACCGTTGGGAAGGGGCAGGTCGATCACGACCAGGTCGTAGCGCTGTCCGCCCGCATGCGGGTGGGCGCTCGGGTCGGCGCTGACGTCGACGCGGAATCCTGCGACGCGAAGATGGTGGCCCTGCCGTGTCGCCAGGTCTGGTTCGGGTTCGATCAGCAGCACGTGAGCTGCCACTGGTGGCGGCGCCTTGGCCGAGGCGTTCCCGGACTGCGGGCGACGGTGCGAAACACCGACCGCCCGATGCGGCGCATCACGATGTGCGCCCGGCCCAGGACCCTCCTCCTCCGGGCGCAGCCCGCCGGTGGCGGGCGGCCTGGCCAGTACGCGAGCGCGCATCACCTTGACGTCATCCCCACTCGCATCCCCACTCGCATCCGCTGTCCTTCTCCGCGCGTCCCTCTCCGCGCTCGACGCCATCGTGGCCGGGAGTCGGCGGCGGCGGAAGAGCGTGGCGGCTTACATCGGCTTACATCGCTGCGGGCAGGTGTTCAGGAGCGCACCCGGGGTGGTGGGCATCGGCTACCGAATCGGTACCGGACGCCCACCACCTGGGGGTCGGGGCCGGCGCGCGAGCAGCTGGCCAACCAGTTCATGCGTGCGCGGCGCGTTGTCCAGCTGGCCGTCGTCCAGCGCCGCCAGCAGGTCGGCGACCGTGTCGAGGTCGTGGCGACTGTCCAGCAGCGTGACCTGCAAGCCCGCCGCCAGGCGCAAGGTGTCGGCCAGTACCTGCTCAGTGCTCATCACCACACCGTCGAACAGTGCCGGCGTCGGCCGCGACGAGGCCAGGATGGTGTAGCCGCCGTCGGCTGCCGGGCCGAGCACCACGTCGGCATGGTCCAGCGACTCCAACGCCAAGCAAAGGTCCGCCGCGGCGACTGTGGGGCAGTCCGCCCCGTACAGCACCACCCGCTCATAGCCGATGGCGAACACGTCGGCCTGCGCGGCGGCCAGCCGCTGCGCTAGGTCCCCGCCACGTTGGGGGAGCAGGCGTACGGCGTCGGGCAGCAGCCGGCGTAGCACTGCCTCGTCACCGTGGTAGGCGCACCACGTGTCGGCACCCGTGGCGGTAGCCGCGTCGGCCGCATCGCACAGCAGCGCGGTGGCCACCGCGGCCGCCTGAGCCCCGGACAGCGGCGGGCACAGCCTGGTCTTGACCTGACCGGCGAGCGGCGTCTTGGCGATCAGCACCACCACGCATCCAGAGCCCATCAGCCGGCCTGACCGGCGAGCGCGGCGATCCGGACCACCGGCCTATGACGGCCCATCAACCCGGCATCACCAGGGGCAGGCGCACGGTGAAACGGCAGCCGGCGCCCTGATTGGCGACGTGCAGCTCGCCGTGGTGCGCCTCGACCAGGCCCTTGGCGATGGCCAATCCCAGTCCCGCGCCCGCCTCAGCGGACGGCGTGCGAGGTCGGTGACCGCGAAACGACGTGTCGAATACGCGCTCGAGGTCGTCGGAGGGGATGCCCCCGCAGGCGTCGGTCACCGCGACCCAGGCGTGGTCGCCGTCCAGGCCGGCCTCCACGGCCACGGTGCCGTCCATCGGGGTCTCGCGGATGGCGTTGCCGAGCAGGTTGCGCAGCACCCGCGACATCTCTGGAGGGGCCAGGTGCAGCTCGGGCACCGTATCGACGAGGCGGCCCTGCAGGCGCACACCCTTGGCGGTGGCCACGGGGTCGGCGGCGGCGAGGGCGTCGGACACGAGGTCGTGCAGCGATGCGGGCTCCAGCTGCAGGCGCAGCACGCCCGCGTGGATGCGCGACAGCTCGAACAAATCGTCGACCAGCCCGGCGAGACGGTCGGCCTCCAGGCGCATCGTCCGGTGGTACTCGGCCACGGTGGCCGGGTCGTCTACGACCCCGTCCTCCAGCGCCTCGCTCATTGCGCGGATGCCGGCCAGTGGCGTGCGCAGGTCATGCGACACCCACGACACGAGCTCGCGGCGTGAGGACTCCAGCGCCGACTCCCGGGCGTGGGCCTCGGCGAGCCGGGTCGCGATCTCGTCGAGGTGCTCCGCCAGATTGGCGAACTCGCGGATCGAGGGCCGTGAGCCGCTGCCGTCGGTGCCGGCCATGACCAGGCGAGCCGCGGCCTCGCTCAACAGCCGACTCGCCGCCGCCACGCGGTCAGCCAGCACCATCGCCACGCAGATCCCCACGGCTCCTGCGGCGACCACCACGACGACCAGCGCGTACAGGTCGGTTGAGGACAGGAACATCGCGGTGCCGGCCCCGACAGCGGCGATCGCCACGGCGACCACCGATGTCAGCGCGACCACGCTGATCTGCGCGGTGAACGAGGCGTCGCGCAGCGCTCGCAGCACCGCCGCGCCGAGCAGGCCGGCCACGAGGGTGCAGCCGCTCGCCACACCGATCAGCACGACCATGTCGGCGGCGGTCTTGCCCAGCAGCGCACCCGTCACCGCCGCCAGTGCCAGGCCCGCGACGGCCACGGCCGCCGCGCGCGCCCGCATCCCGGGGCCGTTGGAGGAAGCGAAGGCCAGGCTCATGGGCTGAAGCGGTAGCCGACACCCCAGACCGTTTGGATGTGGCAGGGGGTAGCCGGGTCTGCCTCGACCTTCTCTCGCAGGCGCCGGACATGTACCGTGACCGTCGACGTGTCGCCGAAGGTGTAGCCCCAGACCCG
>JACCTL010000116.1 GCA_013812395.1 Euzebyaceae bacterium | reverse complement strand
GCCTACCACCAGACCCTGCACGACTTCACCGAGCAGATCGAGCACCTGCTGACCATCGGGTTGCTGGTGCTGCTCGGCGGGGCGATCGCCGGCGGGCTGCTGGCCGCTCTCACCTGGCAAGCGGCGCTGGTCGCACTGGCCGTTGTCTTCGTCGTGCGGCCGGTCACCGTCCTCGCGGGGCTCGGCGGTACCGATCTGCCGTCGGGCGAACGCGCGGCAATCGCCTTCTTCGGCATCCGCGGCATCGGCTCGCTGTACTACTTGGCCTACGCCCTCAATACC
Source organism: Euzebyaceae bacterium (assembly GCA_013812395.1). Lineage (GTDB taxonomy): Bacteria > Actinomycetota > Nitriliruptoria > Euzebyales > Egibacteraceae > JACCTL01. The sequence continues at coordinate 3,397 of JACCTL010000116.1, read as the reverse complement.
GCGCCCTTCGAGGGAGCCGAGGTGCTGTGGGCGACCGTCGCCTTCGCCGTCGTGAGCTCGGTGCTGGTGCACGGGGTGCTCGCCACGCCCGTCATGCGCCGCCTAGACGTGCGCCGCGAACTCGTGCGCACGTCCGCGACGTGACCGCCGAGCAGCCTCGTGAAACTGGGCGTCAGGCCGGCGCGTTGGCCGCGGTCGCCTTCGGCGGCCGGGGCACCACCCGGTAGGCGTCGAAGACGGCCTCGATGCGGCGCACCTGCTCCAGGATGTGGTCGAGATGGGCGATGTCGCCCAGCTCAAAGGTGAACCGTAGGTAGGCCACCCGGTCGCGCTGCGTCGTCACCTGCGCCCCGAGGATGTTGACATGCAGGTCGCCGAGCACCGTGGTGATGTCGCGCAGCAGGTGCTTGCGGTCCAGCGCCTCTACCTGGACGGTGACGCGGAAGGTCGCCTGGGCGGTGGTGTCCCATCGCACCGGGATCAGCCGCTCGGGATCGCGCTTCAGATCAGCGGCGTTGGAGCAGTCGGTGCGGTGCACCGACACCCCCCGCCCTCGGGTGACGAAGCCGAGGATGTCGTCGCGCGGCACAGGGGTGCAGCAGCGCGCCAACGTGACCCAGACGTCATCGGTGTCCTCGACGACCACGGCCTCCGAGGAACGCGCCGGCGCCTGCACGGCCGTCGGCGTGGCGACGACCTCCTCGGCGTCGTCCTCGTCGCCCCCCATCCGGCTGAGCAGCTGATTGATGACCGCCTGCGTCCCGAGGTGGCCGTCGCCGACGGCGCGGTACAACGCCTCCAGGTCCTTGTAGTTCATCTGTTCGGCGACCGCGGCGAGTTCCGAGCCGGCGACCAGACGCTTCCAGCCCATGCCCTGCTTGGCCAGGGCCTTGCCGACTTCCTCTCTGCCCTTCTCGATCGCGTCGATGCGACGCTCCCGGCTGAACCACTGCTTGACCTTGGAGCGCGCGCGCGACGACCCGAGGAACTCCAGCCAGTCCCGCGACGGACCGGCGTCGGCAGCCTTGGAGGTCAGGATCTCGACCTTGTCGCCATTGCGCAGCTCGTACTCCAAGGCCACCAGACGGCCATTGACGCGAGCACCGACGGTGCGGTGGCCGACCTCGGTGTGCACCGAGTACGCGAAGTCCACCGGGGTGGAGCCGCGCGGCAACGCCGTGACGTCGCCCTTGGGCGTGAACACGAACACCTCGTCGGCGTACAAGTCCAGGCGCATGTTGTGCATGAACTCGCCCGAGTCGGCGGTGTCGGACTGCCAGTCGAGCATCTGCGTCAGCCACTGCGCGTCGCCGTCGGCCGCCTGGCGCGACGAGTCGGCACGCGACACCGACTTGTACTTCCAGTGCGCGGCGATGCCGAACTCGGCGGTGCGGTGCATCGAGCGGGTGCGGATCTGCACCTCGATCGGCTTGCCGGTCGGCCCCACGACCGTGGTGTGCAGCGACTGGTACAAGTTGAACTTGGGCATCGCGATGTAGTCCTTGAAGCGTCCCGGAATGGGACGCCACATCGCGTGCAAGGTGCCGAGCGCGGCGTAGCAGTCTTTGACCGAGTCGACGATCACCCGCAGGCCGACCAAGTCGTAGATATCACTGAACTCCTTGCCCCGAACCACCATCTTTTCGTAGATGGAGTAGTAATGCTTCGGGCGGCCCGTGACCTCCGTGCGCAGCTTGACCGAGCGCAACCGCTCGTCGACCTCGGCAACGACCTCTTCGAGGTAGCGGTCGCGCTGCGGTTGGCGGTCGGCGACCATCGCCTTAATCTCGTCGTAGCGCTTGGGGTGCAACGTGGCGAAGGACAGGTCCTCAAGGCGCCACTTGAAGGTCTGCATGCCCAGCCGATGGGCCAGCGGCGCGTAAATCGACAGCGTCTCGGTGGCGATCCGCTTCTGCTTGTCACGTGGCAGATGGTGGATCGTGATCAGGTTGTGCAGTCGGTCAGCCAGCTTGATGAGCAGCACGCGGGCGTCGGACGCCATCGCGATGAGCATCTTGCGCAGGCTCTCAGCCTGCTGCTCCTCCTTTGACGACGTGGAGATGCGGTCAAGCTTGGTCACCCCGTCGACCAGCGCGGCGGCCTGTGGACCGAAATCTCTGGCCACGTCGTCGACGCTCATCTCGGTGTCCTCGACGACGTCGTGCAGCAGCGCCGCAACGATCGTCGGGGTGTCCATGCCCAACTCGGCCAGCAGCTCGGCCACGCCCACCGGATGAATGATGTAGGGCTCACCTGACTGGCGCTTCTGACCTTGGTGGGCGCTGTCCGCGACTTCGTAGGCGCGCAGCACCGCCTTGCCGTCCACCTTGGGGCTATTAGCCTTCAGCGTCGTCATCAGCGGCTGCAGCCGCTCGGGAACCTGCGGTCCCAGGTCGAGCATCGGCAGGCGGGCCAACACGGCACGCACCCCCGACTGGCGGGGGCGCGATGACGCCTGCTTGTCGGTGCCGGGTGCTGGCTGTTCGAGCTCTTGGCTGTCCTCGGCCGCGAGGGGCGTGGCGGGATCAGCCCCGCCTGGAGAGAGTTCAGCGGGATCAGCCCCGCCGGGCGCCGGGGCAGCAATGGTCTCAGGCCGGGTAGGGGCCTGTGTCGAACTGCTGTGGTCCGCTGGGCTCGTCGCAACTCCCTTTACGGTCCGTAGAGGAATCGCCCACGATACCCCTCGGCCGCCTGAGTTCGACGCCATTGGGCCCCTGTTGTTCGCCCTTTGCGTGGCGCGCGGTGGGCCCGGATCAGTACTGCAGCAGACTCATGTAGTCGTAGCCGTCGAGCTTGGCGCTGCCTTTGAGGAACTCCAGCTCGATCACGAAGGCGAGGCCTGCGACGGTGGCGCCGCTGTGCTCGACGAGGTTGCAGGCCGCTTTGGCGGTGCCGCCCGTGGCGAGGACATCGTCGACGATGAGCACCCGGTCGCCGGCCTCGAAGGCGTCGGCGTGGACCTCGAGCGTCTCGGTCCCGTACTCAAGTTCGTAGGTCTCGCTGATGGTGTCGTAGGGGAGCTTGCCGACCTTGCGCAGGGGCACGAACCCCGCCCCGAAGTGGTAGGCGACGGGGGCGGCGATGATGAAGCCTCGCGCCTCGATGCCCACCACCTTGTCGATCGTGCCTCGCCCGTAGCTGACGACGATGGCGTCGACCGCCGTGGAGAACGCGGCCGGGTCGGCCAGCAGCGGCGTAATGTCCTTGAAGACGACACCCGGTTTGGGAAAGTCCGGGATGTCGCGGATCGACCCTTGGACGGTCTGAAGGTCCAGCTCGATGCGCATCGGTGTCGCCTTGGGTCAGCGCCGCCGGGCGGCGCGGCTCTTGCTGGACTTCTGTTGCCGTGCGGACCGTCGCGCTGCTGTAGTGGACGCAACCGCAGCTGCCTGGCCGG
>JACCTL010000106.1 GCA_013812395.1 Euzebyaceae bacterium | reverse complement strand
AGCCAAGGTGGGGGCCGTCGCCAAGGACCACCCCAAGGTCGCCAGCTGGGAGTAGCCGGCCGCCCGGTCGTCAACCACCCGAAGCCCTCGCCGCCGGCGGGGGCTTCCCTCGTGTCACAGCCCAGCGGTCCCGGGTCAGGTGGCGGGGGTCAACGTGGCCTCGACCGCGGCCGACAGCACCCCCGCGGCGCGGCCTCGAACGACCACGGTGGCGAGGTCGTCCAGCGGCGTGGGTTCGTCGTTGACGATCGCCAGCGTGGCACCCCCGCGGACGGCCGCCGCGGGCACGTCGGCGGCCGGGTAGACCTGCAACGAGGAACCGACGGCCAGCACCAGGTCGGCCTCGCCGATCAGTTCGACGGCCTGCTGCAGCACGCCGGGGAACAGGTTCTGCCCGAAGCTGACCGTCGCCGATTTGACGATGCCGGCGCAGTCCGGGCATGTGGGGTCGTCGTGGCCCTCGTCGATCCGGGCGAACGCCCATGTGTACGGCGCTCGAAAGCCGCAGCCGGCGGGCGTTCCCACCCGTGGGCGCTGGCCGATGCAGATCACCTCGCGCGACGTGCCGTGCAACTCGACCACCCGAACGGAGCCGGCCGCCTGGTGCAGCCCGTCGATGTTCTGGGTGACCACGCCGCGGCAGCGCCCGGCCGCTTCCAACCGCGCGACCGCCAGGTGTGCCGGGTTGGGACGCGGCTCGGCGCCCCAGAACTCACGGCGCATCCGCCATGCGCGCTGGCGGACCGCGGCGGAGGCCACGTACTTGGCGAAGGTGAAGTCGCGCGGGTTGTAGCGGGTCCAGACGCCACCCGGTGAGCGGAAGTCGGGGATCCCCGACTCGGTCGAGATCCCCGCGCCGCTGAAGACGACGATCCGCCGCACCGCCCCCAGCGCCTCGGCAAGGGGCTCCCACGCGGCGACCGCTGGCATCGCCGCCAACTGTACGGGCGCTTGGTCAACTGTGTGGCCGCATGGCCGGTCGGCCATGGCGGGATCGGCGCAGTAGGTAGATGGTGAGCGGAGAGCGTCGAGTGCTAGGAGGGTGGCCATGTCTCGTCGGCTTGGTGGGTACGGACGGGTGATGCGTTCTGGGCGGTGGGCGGCCATGCTCGTTGTGGCCTTGTTGCTTTCCGCCGTCGTGCCGGCGCAGGCGGCTGGAGCGCGGGCGGCGCGGGCCTGGGACTTCAACGGCGACGGCCGGCGTGACCTTGCCGTGGGCGTGCCGGGGGAGAATGGACGTGCCGGAGGAGTCCTGGTGGTGCCAGGGTCATCGTCGGGGTTGTTGACTGGCCGCGCCGTGCGGTTCAGCCAGGCGACCGTTGGGGTTCCGGGCGTCGCCGAAGCGGGCGACCTTTTCGGCGGGGCGCTCGCCTCGGGCGATTTCGACGCGGATGGCTACGCGGATCTCGCAGTCGGGGCGCCTGGCGAAGGGACCTCGACCGACGATGATGTCGGCTCGGTGACGATCCTGTACGGCGGGTCGCGTGGCCTGAGCGGCGCGGCGGCGCACAGGCTCGGACGCTCATCTGCTCCGTTGGGCGACCCGGCGCGGGAGGGGAACGTGCTCGGCTCACGCCTGGTTGCCGCGGACTTCGATGCCGATGGCGACCGTGACCTCGTGGTGGCGACGAGTGCGGGCCTCGGTGGGGTGCTGGTCTATTACGGACACGCGAGCGGGCTAGGGCGGCAGCCGGCACAGGCCTTCGGGTCCCAGCGCGGCCTTCCGGATGTCGGCAGCGCCGCCCCCAACGATCTCGCCGTGGGAGACCTGGATGGCAACGGCGTGGCGGATCTGGCCATCGGGCTGATGCAGCACGACCAAGCCAGGGGTGCCGTCGCCGTCGTCTACGGCGCCGCCGGCCACGGGCTCGACGTCAGGGGCAGCCGCACACGCACACCACAGGTCTGGACCGAAGACAGCGCAGGCGTCAAGGGCGTCGCCGCGGAACTGGATGCGTTCGGGTCCGCGGTCGATGTTGGCGACGTCACCGGTGACGGCCGCAAGGATCTGGTGGTTGGGCAGCTGCAGCAGCCCACACCGGTCACTGGGACATGGGGTGCGCTGCATGTGCTGCGAGGGTCGGCGAGCGGCGTCACCGCCGCCGGCGATCAGTACGTGCAACACGACGGCCTCGTCGACAACGCCACAGGCAAGCTCGGGGACGCACTGGCCGTCGGCGACCTCAATGATGATGGAGTCGCTGACATCGTCATCACGGCCGGCACCAACACACGCACCTCCTGGGGACGTCTGCTCGAGATCCACGGCAGCCCCCACGGGCTGCGTATCGGCCGTGTGCGCTCTTTCACCCAGGCCACGCCCGGGATCGCTGGCCGGCAACAGCCGATCGACTACTGGGGTCTGCACCTGCGTATCGGCGACGTCGGCCGTAGCCTCGCGCCGGACGTCATCGTGTCCGACCCCTATGAGGACCTCGAAGGCGTGACATCCGGAATGGTCACCGTCCTGTGGGGCTCAGCGACAGACATCTCGGGCGCACGCGCACGCGGACTCACGCAGGACACCTCCGGGATTCCTGGCAGGTCAGAAGCCGACGACGTGTTCGGAGGTGCGCTCTAGCACCTCCGTGGCCGACCGGGGCCACTGAAGACCACCGCTTGCTGGTAGGCCGGATGCGTGGGCAATGGTGTACTTGTTTGCATGGACACGCTCCATGCGCGGCTGCTGGCGGTGGTGGCGGTGCTCACGGTCGCCGCGGTGGTCGGCATGGTGGTGCTGTGGCCCGGCCGTCCGCCCCAACCCGCGACCGCCCCCACGCCGTTGGTCGACGGTGTTGTCCGCTCCGCACAGGTCGTCGAGTGCCCTTCCGAGGCCCTGGTGCCTGTCCGCCCTCCGTGCGTGCGAGCCGAGATCGAGGTGCTGGAAGGACCGGGCGCGGGCGCGACCGTCGACGTCGACACGGGCGAGCAGGGCTACCCGGCCTTCGAGGTCGGCGACCACGTGCGTGTCGGTGACTCCACCCCGCCGGGGGGTGAGCCCAGCTACTACGTGCAGGACTACGCCCGGCTGGGACCGTTGACCTTACTGCTGGGGCTGTTCGTCGTCGCCGTGCTCGGCGTGGGTCGCTGGCACGGGCTGCGCTCATTGCTGGGCCTGGGCTGCAGCCTGCTGGTCATCACCAAGTTCGTCATCCCCGCCATCCTCGCCGGTGCCAGCCCGCTGGCGGTTGCGCTGGTCGGATCCTTCGTGGTGATGCTGCTCACCCTGTACCTGTGCCACGGGCTGAACCTGAAGACCACCACGGCACTGGTGGGCACGGCCGCCGCGCTGTGCCTCATCGCGGTGCTCGGCGTCGCCTTCAGCGAGCTGGCCAAGGTGACGGGCCTGTCGTCGGAAGAGGCGCAGTTCGTCTCGCTCACCGTGGAGGGGCTTAACCTGCGAGGGCTCGTGCTCGCCGGCTTGATCATCGGCGCGTTGGGGGTCCTTGACGACGTGACCGTGTCGCAGGCCTCGACGGTGTTCGCGGTGCACGAGGCCGACCCGGAGCAGGGCTGGGCGACACTGTTCCGCCGGGCGATGGGCGTCGGGCGTGACCACATCGCCTCGGTGGTGAACACCCTGGTGCTGGCCTACGCGGGCGCCTCGATCCCGCTGCTCATCCTGTTTTCGACCAGCGGTGTGGCGGTCAGCGAGATCGTCAACGGGGAGTTCGTCGCGCAGGAGGTCGTCAAGACGCTCATCGGTTCCATCGGGTTGGTGGCGGCCGTGCCGCTGACCACCGCCCTGGCCGCCGGCATCGCCACCGCGGCGCCACGACCGCCGCGACCGCCGCGCCGCCAAGGCCGACGTCGGGCCGCCAAGGCCGACGCCGTGGAGGAAGAGGACCGTTGGTTGCGGGCGCTACGCGCCGACGAGCCCCTGGAGGGTTACGGGCGCGATACGCAGGTATAGCCGCCGCAGTACCGCGGGCCCTAGCCGCATCGCGGTGGACCGTCGCGCCGCGTCGGGCGTCCTGGGCAGGTGTGACCCACAGTCATGACTCCGAGGGTTGTCGGCCATAGGCGTCGGCGAAGGCGGTGACGGCGCCCTCGTCCAAGCCGTCGCAGCGCTGCAGCACGCCCCACGCCGTCAGTGCGACCTCGCCCTTGTCCAACTTGGCGTAACTGGTGACGGCGAGCCTGCCCGGATAACGCTCCTCGGCGAGCCGGCGCAGCACCTCGACTTGATCGGCGGGGAGGTCGCGGTAGCTGACGACGGCCGCGCCAGCCTCGAGTACGGCCACCTGCTCGGGCTCGGTCAGGGGTGCCTCAGGCAGCGCCACCCGCACCTTGACGCGGCCGGACGTGTGCCAGCCCGAGGTCGGCGGGATGGAGTTGTAGGGCACGGGAGGCTTCTGGTTGGGCATCAGGTGGCTACCGCCCTGCACTGGTTGTAACTCAGCCGCCTGGCACCGATCGGTGGCGGCTGGCAGTTGCGGCGCGGCCGCCGGCTGGCTGCACGCGGCGGCGGCCAACAGCGCAGCCAGCAGCAGCGGGCGCCTCGGTCCCCTTGACGGCGCGAGCCAACGCGGCCTGCTCACTGCTGTCATGCTCTTCGTCGTTCGCGGCATCGCCGCCATGGTCTTCGGCGTTCGGCGCTGTCCGGATCGCGTCCTGCAGGCCAGGCACCGAACCCCAAGCTGGTACCAATGTGGCATCACCAGGCCAATCACGGTCGTACCCCCTGGCCTGGCTGGCAGTTGCCGTCCGCTCGAGCGGCGGTAGACGGCCGATCATGGGTCAATCATGCCGGGCCCGGCATCACCCTGGGGCCACCGGCTCGCTGCGTGCAAGTCGCATCAGGAATACCGTCAGGCCGAGTCCCACGGCCGCCCCCACGAGCACTCCCATCTCGATCATGATATCTGTGAATCTGGGATCTCCCACAAAGTCGGCGGCCTCGGCGCTGATCACGATCAGTCGCCGGATCACCGCCACGATCCCCACGATCAGGAACGGCTCGGGACGCAGGGTCTTTGCGTCTATGACAGTCCGCACTGTGTGCAGCAATTCGCTGACGATGAAGACCAACAGCAACCCGTCCAGCACGTCAAGGATGTCGGCTTTCAGCGACTGTTGCCCGAGGCCGACCCCGAACTGGTAGATCGCGTTGACGAACAAAGCCGCTCCCGCAAAGGCGAGGGCTACGGCGACCATGACATAGAAACCGTTCTCGACATGGTGCAAGGCCGCTGCCACACGTGCGAGAGGGCCCGGGGCCGATGAAGGGGTCACCGTGAACCGCTCGCGGGAGCCTGCAACACCAGCGTGGTGCTCCCGGCCGGCCCGCGTGTCGGTGTCATTCCGTACGCTCCTCTCCTCGCCAGGATGCCGGCTGCTTAAGTCCGGGTGTGGCAAGTATGCCGGCCCAGATGAATGATTCAGCGGATGAGGTCCGCGCTGGACGAGACCTGATCCGGCCGGCGGATGCCCGCCTGATCCGGGCTGCGGTGGCCATTACCAGGGTCACCACAACCACGCTGCGGTGATTGCGACTGCGGCGAAGGAGCGGAAGCCGACGGCGAGCGGTGAAACGGGGCAGGCCTGGAGGTGTGGGGTCAACCCCTGAAGAGGATGGATCTCTGCGAGGGTATTGGGACCGGCTCAGGAGGCGCCGTCGATTGCCCCTCGCGTCCCCACGCCTCCAACGCCGGTCTGATCGGCCGGGGGGCGAGCATCAGCACCGGCCGCATCTTCTCCCATCCCTGTTCCTTACACCGCATGGCGTACTCCTGGTGCGCCTGATTGACCGGGTTGGACAGATCGAGTCCGGAGGTGCCTTCTCCATAGAGGCTGAGGTGGTAGAGCCACTCGGTGCCGTCTGCGTCGGTGTGCCGGAACGTCGCCTCGAACGCCATGCGCTCGGCGCTCAGGGTGTCCAGACAGTCGTCGTAGCGGTCGTGCATCATCTTCATCCACCGCTCGGTCTCGTCTTGTGCGCCGGGGAGCAAGCGCGCACGGCTGAGCTCGAGACGCATGCCTGGCGGGACTGACGGAGGCATCTCGAATACAGGTGCGTCCGGCACGGCTGCCGTCCTCTCGTCGGTCACACCGCAAGGATGCCCGACCTGCGTAGCAGCCTTCACGAGGTGAGTCGTGGATGGAACCCTTTCGCTCAGCCGCCGACGTCGATGGGCACTTGAGCGGTCGCGTCGTTGAACTTGGAGACGGCCGCCGTGAATCCGACGTTCCAGCGCCCCGGTAGAGGCAGCTCGGCGCCCGAGAGGGTCCAGTGCCCCGGGCCGGTCAGCGTCGGCTCGCGTTCGATCGGGCCGATGTCCTTGGCGGGCATCGACAGCGTGACCAACACGTCGCTGGCCTTCGCCGGACGGCCGTCGTCGGTGAACAGGTACAGGTGCATCTCATTGCGGCCGGCGCGGTTCGGCTCGACGGTGATATCGAGCAGGTGATTCGGGCCAGCCTCGGCCCGCACCGACAACGGGCCGGTGATCCCTGCCGCGTCGCGGGCCGGCACGAGATTGACCAGCACCGCCGTCACCACCAACAGCGCGCACAGCCCGACGACTTCGGCACGCACCACCCGCCGCAGCTTCGGCCACGGCGCGCCCTGTGCCCGGCGCAGGGCCGGAATCAGCCGTCGTTGGTTGTAGGCGCCCATCGCCACGACAGCGGCGACGATGCCGAGCTTGGCCAGCAGCGTCCAGCCGTAGGCGGTCGAGAACAACGCACGGCTGGCGCGCACCTCCGCCCAGCTCAACGCCACGCCCGCGACGGTCGCCAACGCGACGGCGGCGACGGCCATGGTCGAGAAGCGCCCGACCATCGTCCCGCCGCCGATCGCATCGTCGGCGGCTCGCCGGCGACGCAGGGCGACCAGTAGCAACACCAGGCCACCGAACCAGGCGGCGCCGGCCAGCACATGAGCGAGGTCCGCAGCGACCACCAACCAGCCGGGGGAGGTGTTGGCCGAGTGGCCGCTCAGCGCGAAGGAGCCCAGCACCAGCCCGGCCCCGCCGAGCGAGCCGGCGACCGCCCAGCGGTCCCACAGCCGTCGCACGGCGACGACCAGGACGACGAGGCCGACGAGCAGCACGGCGGTGCCCAGCCCGTAGCTGGAGCCTGCGACGCTGGCGAGTGCGCTGGCACTGACGACGGCGCGCAGGCCCAGGCCGGTGACCAGCATGGCCTGCAAGCCGAAGCCGACCACGGTCACGGCGATGGTGACCAACGCGGCGACAAACAGCAGCCGGGTGAGCGCCCGCTGCTCGGCGGGCACGCGGTCGTGGACCCACACCAGGAAAGCGACGCCACCAGCGGCCAGCAGCGCCCCGGCGTACTGCAGGAACCGGGCGATCGCCGCGACGGCCTGCACGGTGCCGTCATCGTCGCCTTGCAGGATCTCGGCGATGGCCGTTTCGTCGCCCTGTCCGGCCGGGCCCACGCTGTAAACGAACGCGCCGTGCACCGGGTGCGCGTCGGCCGACGTCGCCCGCCAAGAGACGATGTAGGTGCCCTGCGGGGTGTCGGGTTGCAGACCGACGCGCAGCTCGGTGCCACCGACGACCTGGGCGTCACCAACGTCGACGCGCTCGCCGTCGGTGTCGAATACGCGCACCGCGCCGGGGTTGGCGGTCACCGGCTCGTTGAACTCCAGCAGCACCTCGGTGGGCGCGCTGTCGAGCTCCTCGCTGTCGCTGGGCGTCGTGGCGCGGATCAGTGCATGACCGGACGCCGGTAACGCCAGGCCGGCGCTCAGTAGGAACGCGGTGGCCGTCGCGAACAGCAGTCGCTTCCAGCGCATCGGTGTCCTGACGGTGCTCGGGCGGGATGGGATCGGGTGACGGTCCTTGCTCAGGGGGGCGACGCCCTTTGTTCGCGGCGGCGCTCCGAGCGGATGCCGGCCGCGGCGAGGCCGCCTGCGAGAGCGACGACCGCGGCCAGCGACAGCAGCCAGCGGCTGGGTCCGCCGGACGCCGGGGTGTCCGACCCCCCGGCCGGCGCGGCCGTGCCTGCCGCGGCACTGCCACCGGTGCCTCGTGCGCCGGCCTCGCCTGTGGCCGGGGGCTCGCTGGCCTTGCCGGTGTTATCTGTCGGAGGGGCTTCGCTGGCCGCGCCGGCCTCGTCTTCGGTGGGGTCGACGTCGGCTTCGGTTGGCTCGGCGTTCGACCCGTCACCGTCCTGGCGGCCGGCGGCGCCGCGCACTGTGAACCGCAAGCGGCCGTCCAGTGGATGGCCGTCGGCGGCGCGCACCCGATAGCGCAGCATGTGACGACCGTTGCTCGACAGGCGAGGCAGCTCCAGTACCACCCTGGCCTCGGCGATTACAGGGACGGCGGTGTCGATCACCGCGCCGTCGGGACCGCGCAGGCGGGTCGCGACCCGGTCCTGATCGATGGGGCCAGTGAAACGCAGCACCACCCTGTCCAGTCCGGGGCCAACCCGGGCGCCGTCGGCCGGCATCGTGGCGTCCAAGGCCGTGTGCGCCGCCGCCGGCGACGCTGCGTTCAACACTGCGACGGCTGCGGCCAACACCACCAGCAGCAGCCGTGACGCATTGCTGCGGTGACCGTCCACGTCGCTCAGGTCGTCCATCGCCGCCCGCTGCGGTTGGCGGCGTCGAACAGGAGGAACAAGCCGGCGAGCCCGAACAACACCGGGACGTGGGAGGCCTCGGCCAGCAGGCCGACCGACGCGGTCGTCAGATCACCGGCGGACAGCAGCAGGGTTCCGACGCCGGCGATCCCCGCCACCGGCAGCAGGCTGCTGCCGTAGCGCGGGGGTTGCCAGGCGGCCAGCAGGAAACCGCACGACAGGGCCGCCTCGAAGGTGACCAGGTCGCGCCCGAAGTGGGCACCGGCGCCGAACGGGGCGGGCATGAACGCGGCAGTGGCCGCCAGCAGCATCCCCAGCACGCCGGCCAGGGCCAGAACGCCACGCGCGACCCGCAACTCGGGATCCGAGGACTCGGCGGACGTGTCCTGCCAGGACGCCAATGCGGGGCCTAGCGTGTCGGGGCTTCCGGCCGGGTGCACCACGAGCCGGCGGGTGACGTCGTCGAGCGCGTGCTCCCAGGCCCGGCACGACCCGCAGCCGTCCAGATGGGCGCGGGCGGAGGGGTCGGGGAACGCCCACCGTCGCGATCGGCTGACAGCCAGCGCCGTGCGCTCGCGCAGGTGGCGTCGTCCGACATCACAAGGCCTCCTCGGCGCCGCCGTCGATCGCGGCCACCAGTCGCTGACGGGCGCGGAACACCCGGGAGCGGATCGTGCCGATCGGGCTGCCGGCCACTCGGGCGGCGTCGTCGTAGGACAGGCCCAGCAGCTGGGTCAGCACGAAGGCCTGCCGCAGGTCCGCTGGCAGGACTCCCAACAGAAGTTCGAGGTCGACTGCGGCGCTGGGGTCGTCCGCCGCTGGCTCGGCCGCTGCGGTCAACGGCTGGTGGCGAGCGGAACGCAACTCGCGGCGCAGCACCTCGGCGACCGCCCGGCGGGCGATCACGAGCACGAACACCCGCACCGGCCCGTCACCCCGGAACCGCCGGATCGCCGGCACCAGGCGCACGAAGGTCTCCTGGGCGGCCTCGAACGCCAGTTCGTGATCGTCGCTGAGGGCGCGGCAGTAGCGCCAGACATCGTCCTGCAGCGTCCGACAAGCAGCTCGAAGGCGTCGCCATCCCCCCGCGCAGCGCGGCGGGCCAGCACGTCGGGATCGGTTCTCACGTCCCAACAGTGCCAGGCCGCGGCCGGAAGGTTCCCTTCGTCGAAGAAGTATTCCGTCTAGCTGTCGCCGTAGACGGGGATCACCGCGCCGGAGACCGGCCAGGAGTCGGCTCCGGTCAGCCAGGCGATTACCTTGCCGACCGCGCGCGGGGGGACC
>JACCTL010000103.1 GCA_013812395.1 Euzebyaceae bacterium | reverse complement strand
GTTACCAACCCTGGTCGCCGCCTCGCCCAACAGGCTGTCGCCGTCGTTGAGGCTGCCGACGCAGACTTCTTCAGCAGCGTCCACAACCCCGCTCAACTCCTGAGAGTCCTCCGCCAGCTCGCCGACGCGCCGGTTTCCCCGTCGGGCAGGGTGTGCAGCGTCGGGCCGAGCTCGGTAAGTGCCGTGCTCATCGCTTCCTCGGCGTCGTCCAAGGGGACGCCGCCGACGAGCAGTGTGGAACGCGCCATGACGTCACCCTCTCCAGACTGCGAGGCGCCGACCGCGCGAGAGTAGAGACGATGCGCTGACTCGGTCAGGTCAGCAGCGTGGCGATCACCGCGGCGCCGAGGCCGCCGGCGAGGATGATCGGCATCGAGCGTGTCCAGGCGACCAGCAGCGCCCCGACCAGGGCCGCGATCGTGGTCACCGGCGCGAGCGCCGGACCGTCCTCGATCAGCGCGACGGCGGCGAGCCCGGCGAACAGGGGCGCCGGCATGCGGTCGAGCAGAGCTGCGAGCCGCGGCCCTGGCGGTGGCAGCAGAACCACTGCGGCGGCGCGGCTGGCATAGGTCAGCACGGCGAGGGTGACCACCAGGCCGAGCGTCACGGACCGCCTCCCTGGCTGCCTGTGTGCAGGGCACCGGCAGCGGCGGAGTTGGCACGGCGCTCGGGGGGAAGCGCGACGACTATGGCGGCGATCACCGGGGCGATCGCGCGCCCGGCCGGCCATGCGAGTGCCAGCACCACCGTCACGGCGGCGGCGCCCAGGGACCGGCGCACCAGCGACATCGAGGTCGCCGCCATCGCCGACAGGGCGACGAACAGCACGGGGAACACGGCGGCCGCGAGTGCGGCGACGCCCGGCACCACGCCACCTCCGACCACACCGACGACCGTTCCCGCGAACCAGGCGACGTAGCACACGACGCCGCCGATCAGCAGCGTCCGAGCCGCCTGGTCGCGCCGGGTCAGCGCCAGGCCGACGGTCTCATCAATGAGGAACCACGAGAGGCCGGCCCGTCGCGCCGGGCCGCCGCGAAGATGGGGACGCAGCACCGCTCCCAGTGCGAGGTTGCGCGCGTTCACCAGGGCGGCGGTCGCCAGGATGGCCAGCGACGACGCCCCGCCGAACGCCAGGCCAGCGACGGTGAACTGCACCACGCCGGAGAACACGAACGCGGAGAAGACCAGCGTGAGGCCGCTGCCGAACACCGGCCGTGACGCCGCGCCGAACACGACCCCGAACAGCGCGATCGCAGCGGCGAGCGGCACCACGGCGACCAGCGTCGCGCGGTCATCGCTCGCCATCCCACCTTCTTACGTTATAGTACGAACTTGTGAATGTGTCGGAACGATATCAGATCGGCGGTGCCGGTAGCGCCGCGATCGCCGCCGGTCTCGAAGCGGCGATCCACGACGGCCGCGTCGAGTCCGGCGAGCGGCTGCCGGCGATCCGGTCCCTGGCGGTTGCGCTGGGCGTCAGTCCCGGCACTGTCGCCGCCGCGTATCGCCAGCTGCGCGAGCGCGGGCTCGTCGCCGGTGAGGGTCGGCGCGGCACGACGGTCCGGTCGCAGTCGCCGCTGCAGCGTCGCCTCTTTGTCGAGGTTCCCCCCGGCGTCCACGACCTCGCCGACGGGAGTCCCGACTCGGCCCTGCTCCCGCCACTCGACGGCGCCGTGGACCAGCTCGACCTGCGCACACGCCGCTACGACGAGTGGGGCGCTCTACCCGACCTGGTCGAGCTAGCCGCGCAGCGGTTCGCGGCGGACCGCATCCCCTCCGGGCCGGTGGCCGTCGTCGGTGGCGCCCGCGACGGCATCGAACGGGCACTGATCGCATGGACGCGTCCCGGCGACCGCGTCGCGGTCGAGGACCCGTGTTTCACTGGGATCCTCGACCTCGTGATCGCCATGGGGCTCGCGCCCGTGCCGGTCGCGGTGGACGCCTTCGGGCCGAGTGCCGAGCAACTGGCCGGCGTGCTCGCCAGGGGTGTGGCCGCGGCTGTGATCACCCCGAGAGCCCAGAACCCCACCGGTGCCGCCCTCGACGCCGCCCGTGCCGCGGAACTGCGGTCCCTGCTCGACGCCCATCCGCACGTCCTTGTTGTCGAGGACGACCACGCCGCGCTGCTCTCCGAGGCCGCTGGGCACACCCTCGCGTCGCCGGACCGTGAACGCTGGATCGTGGTGCGCTCGGTGTCCAAGGCCCTGGGACCCGACCTGCGCCTGGCGGTGGCAACCGGTGACAACACCACCGTCGCGCGGATCGAGACCCGCCAGCTGCTCGGCACGGGCTGGGTCAGCACACTGCTCCAGCAGCTGGTCCTAGTCCTCTGGCGCGACGAGGCCACGACCGCGCTGCTCGCGCGCGCCGCCGGCGTCTACGCCGCGCGGCGGCGAGCCGCGGTGGCGGCACTGCGTGCTGTCGGACGGGATGTGACCGCGTCGTCGGGCTCCAACCTGTGGGTCCCGGTGCCCGAGGAGGCCGCCGTGGTGCAGGGGCTGCTCGACGCGGGATGGGCCGTCGGCGCCGGCGAGCGCCACCGCATCGCCGCGGCCCCCGCCATCCGGATCGCGACCACCACCCTCGAACCCTCCGACGCGCAGCGCTTCGCCGCCGACCTTGCTAACGTCCTCGACCGCCCCGCCCGCCGCCCCGCCTCGTAGGCGTCGGCCGACGCCTGGCTGTCTCAGTCCGGGTCGACGACCGAGTCGCGCACCATGCGGCTCCACTCCTGCGGGCGCTCGCGCTGCGACGGCGCGGTCAGCACGATCGTGTAGCCGTCCGGGTCGGTCGCGGTCAGCTGGACCGCG
>JACCTL010000074.1 GCA_013812395.1 Euzebyaceae bacterium | reverse complement strand
AGCGTCGGATGGACGTGGACGATGCGCTGCGAGAGGAAGCCCGAGCCGGTCAGTGACCCCTCGTGAGACCAGCCAGCTCGGGGATCTTCTGCTCGACGCGGATCTGCACGATGTCCCAGTCGATGATCCCCCAGGGGAACAGCTCGAGCCTGCGGATCGGCAGGTCATCAGTGAGCAGGACCTCGAGCACCTCGCGGTACCGATCGACCGGGACGAATCGGTCGATGCAGATGCCGTACACGCACACGTCGATCCGGTGGATCGGCCACTTCTCGTGGGCGTAGACGAGCTGCTTGGCCACCGACGCGACGACGTCGTCGGGGAACTCGCGACCGGCGACCGCCTTCGCCAACTCCAGCCGCAGCGCTGCCTGCATCTTCGTGGGGTCCGTTCGCTCTGCCATGAGCATCCCTTCCGTATCCGCCAAGGGAGGAGCGCCGCGATCCAGGGGAGCCCGCCTCCCAGCCTGTCCCGCGACAGGCTCCTCGATCCTAGGAGTCGCCTAGGCAGCGGTCAATCCACGATCGGGAATCCCTCGACGAGGAACGTGAGTGTCTCACCCGACCCCTCCGCCGGTAGCCGATCCCGAGTAGAGGTGACCGTTTCCGCCGTGTCGTATCCGACGAACGCGTGCTCATTCAGCTCGTCGCTGTCGGGGAGTAGCGGTGCAGGATGCGCCGTTCACCTCCAGCGTGGTCCAACCATCATCGGGCACGCCGCTCTGGACGGGGTCGGCGACGAAGGTGTAAGCCGCTGGCCGCGCGGGGTTCGGCTCGAGCCGCTGGGCGCTCGGCCGGTGAGGCGGGGGTCAGCCGCGGCCTCCAGTCGTCCGGGGTGACGGCTCCGAGGCGCTGGACCTCGACGGTGACGTCCCACGGCTCGCCAACCCGCACCGCGGCGTCGCCGTCGTCGACGTGCCAGCCGGCGTACTGCACAAAGATGCGCACGGCCACAGCCCTCGAGCCCTTGGCGTGTAACGACCCGGCCCGTGCCGGACATGGGAAGGTGAGGGTGGCCATCCGTGGCGTCCGGAGGAGCGAGGAACTGACGTGCCACGCCAACGAGACCGGCCAGCCGATGCTGATCACCGGGAACGGTTCGAGGCCATTTACAACGCGTACTCGCACGTGATCCTGGCTTACGCACTGCGGCGTACGGCGCGCGCAGAGGATGCTGGCGACATCGTTGCTGAGACGTTCGTTACGGCGTGGCGTCGCATCGCCGATGTGCCGGCCGGCGACGACGCGCGGCTGTGGCTGTACGGTGTCGCACGCCGGACGCTCGCCAACTACCACCGCGGACGGGGCCGGCATACCCAACTCGTTGCTCGACTCCACAGCGACCTGCCGCGACTGGTTAACGACGCGACCACAGACATCGCGGAACGACCAGACACCGACACCATCGTCGCTACGTTCACCGGTCTCAGCCACCAGGATCAAGAACTCCTGGCCCTTGTCGGTTGGGATGAGCTCGGCCACAACGAGATCGCGACGGTGCTGGGATGTTCGCAGGCGACGGTGCGGGTCCGACTGCACCGCGCCCGCAAGCGCTTCGATCGTGCGTTACGGGAGGCGGGGGTGCAACGTTCGACGGCGTCTGGACATGAGTCAGGCGAATGGGCGATCGCCCGCCGCGGCAAGGAGAACGTGTTGTGAGTGACCCTGAGCGCTCCGTCGACCAGTACGTCCGTCGGCTCGACGGCGTCGAGGCAGACCGGCTAGCTGCCTCCTGGTTCGACAGTGGAGCCAAGCAGGCCCTGTTCGAGCAGATCGTCAGCATGCCGGCCGACACCCAGCCCATCGCCACGCCCCGCCGAGGCGCAGTCACGGCACGGGTGCCGCGCAAACGGCTGGCCGTGGTGGCCGTGGCCACCGTCATGATGCTTGGAGCTGGGGGTGCCTTCGCCGCTGGTGTGTTTTCGCCCGACCCCGTAGATGTTGAAGCTGTCACCCGTCAGGGTGACGCAGCAGCCGACGTTCATCTTGACGGCTGGCGTCTGGAGCTCGACGCGGAGACGGTTCGCTGCGACTACGGCCAAGGCGAGGTGATCGAGACCTGGGCAGCGCAGGGGTCGCTGAGCCAACCGTTGTCCATCGACCACCTGGTCGACGAATGTGCCACCGGGACCGACATGGCGACCCTGGACGCCGCCTCGGCGGTCGTCTGCTCCGCTCCCCGTGGTAACTATCTCTTGCCGGTCGTGCTCAACGGTGGGAACTGCGTCACCAGGGGATACGACCCGGTCGACGAAGCGACGCTTCTGGCTCACGTCAACCATCTCCGCGAAGTTGAGATCGCCATCCGGGGCATCACTCGACACAACGAGTGCTTGGTGGCGGCAGATGCCGAACGGCTGGTTGTTGAGAGAGCCGAAGCCAGTGGCGAGGACCTCGACGTTCAGGTCAGTTCGGACGATGGTCCCTGCTTCGCCGCAACCGTTTCTTGGGAGACGCAGCAGATCTTGATCGCACCGCCCCACGGTTAGATCCATCAGGCAAGCAAGGTGCTGGCGTTGCAGGGGCTGTCGCGCCGTTGACGTGATCGCAGCGCCTCGACGGTGCAGGCGGGGGGCGGGGGAGTGGCGGGGCCAGAGCTACATCTGCGCTACCGTCGCCGCGTCGATGAGGGGACGGCGCCATGGCTGCCAAGAGCACCGCATTTTGGATCAGCCGGGGCAAAGCAGCGCCTGCGGGCCGCGCTGAACGCGACGGCGTGGGCGCCACGGCACTGCTCGAGCGCCTCATCACCGAAGGCATCGACGCGCTGAACCACGCCGGAGTCATCCACCGTGGCCTGCCCCACGACCGCCGGGCGGCTTTGGCCGCCGGGCCTGACATCTGGGAGATCATCGCCCGGCTGCGTGAGCTTGAGGGAAGCGAGGAGCAACGCATGGCCACTCTCATGCGAGAGACCGACCTACACCCCCGGCAGATCCGGATCGCGATCGACTACGCCGCCGAGCATGCCGAGTAGATCCTCGACCGCATCGAACGCAACGAAGCCGCGGTGCCCGACAGTCAGCAAGCAGTCGGTCAGCGATGAGTTTCGAGCCGCTCCGCCGTCTCAACTAAGGTCAGCGCCATCATCGGGGCTCCGGGTATCGCAGCCGCGATGTTGGTGGTGGCTGGCGACCTCCGAAAGAAGGATGGCGTCAGTCGTGAAGAAGGTGCCGGCGAAGACCGGCATGGGGCTCGAAAGGAGTACTGATGAGCGGGGTACGGGTACTGGTTGGCACACGCAAGGGCGCGTTCGTCCTGACGTCGGACGCGAAGCGGGAGCGGTGGGACATCGCCGGCCCCCACTTTTCGGGCTGGGAGATCTACCACGTCGCGGGTTCACCCGCCGACCCGAATCGGGTGTATGCGTCGCAGTCCACCGGCTGGTTCGGGCAGCTGATTCAACGCTCCAACGACGGGGGCACGACCTGGGAACCGGTGGGTAACCAGTTCGAGTACGACGGTGTCCCCGGCACGCACCAGTGGTACGACGGCACGCCGCATCCATGGGAGTTCGCGCGAGTCTGGCATCTCGAACCGTCCTTGACCGATCCGGACACGGTCTACGCCGGGGTCGAAGACGCCGCCCTGTTCCGCTCGACCGACGGCGCGCAGACATGGCAGGAGCTTTCGGGACTGCGCCGCCACGACTCGGGGTCGTCCTGGCAACCAGGCGCCGGCGGGATGTGCCTGCACACGATCGTTCTGGATCCACGCGACCCCGGGCGGATGTTCATCGCCATCTCGGCCGCCGGCGTGTTCCGCACCGACGACGCCGGCAAGACGTGGCGGCCGACCAACCGCGGTCTCCAGTCGGGAGGCATCCCCGACTCGGATGCCGAGGTCGGCCACTGCGTTCACCGCATTGCGATGCACCCCTCGCGGCCGGACGTGCTGTTCATGCAGAAGCACTGGGACGTCATGCGCAGCGACGACGCCGGCGAGTCATGGCACGAGGTCAGCGGCAACCTGCCGTCCGACTTCGGGTTCCCGATCGAGGTGCACCCGCACGAGCCGGACACCATCTACGTCGTTCCCATCAAGAGCGACTCGGAGCACTACCCGCCCGACGGCAAGCTGCGCGTATACCGCAGCCGAACGGGCGGAAACGAGTGGGAGGCGCTCACCGAGGGCCTGCCGCAACGGGACTGCTACGTCAACGTGCTGCGCGACGCGATGGCCGTCGACTCGCTCGACTCGTGCGGCGTGTACTTCGGCACCACCGGTGGGCAGGTGTACGCGTCGCCCGACGCAGGGGACAACTGGACGCCCATCGTCCGAGACCTTCCGGCCGTGCTGTCCGTGCAAGTCCAGACGCTGCCATGATCCGCGTCGTGCTCCCGGCACATCTGCGGACGCTGGCGCACGTTGACGGCGAGGTGAAGCTTGAGGTTGAGGGTCAGGTCACCCAGCGATCGGTCGTCGATGCGCTCGAAGCACGCTATCCGATGCTGCTGGGCACGATCCGTGATCCCGCCACGCAGCAACGCCGCGCGATGGTGAGGTTCTTCGCCTGCGAGGAGGACCTGTCCCACGAGCAGCCCGACGCCGCGCTACCCGACGCGGTCGCCAAGGGTGACGCGCCGCTGCTGGTCGTGGGCGCCATGGCGGGGGGCTAACCGCACCCCTGCGGTCGATCGAGCCTCTGCAGACTGACCGAATCCTTGGGCGACCAAGTTCAAGACTCGCGAGGCGCAGTACGTCCCGCCCGCGATCGGTCAACGGGTCCTGGCCGTCCCACGCCGCCACCGCCAGCTCGGATGAGATCACCCGCTGACCCGCTGTGCACATGGCGCAGCAGCGGGTCAGCAGTGGCCCCGTACTCGTCCGGGAGTACTCAGCTGTCCTGAAGGACGGACAGGACGTTGTCGGCGGGGTCCTTGAACCAGGCGATGAGCGGGCCGCCGCCCCGGAAAATCCCCTTCTCGTCGAGGTCGAAGTCGTCGTCGCGCTCGAAGCGCACCCCGCGCGCGGTCAGCTCGTCGACCGCCGTGTCGATGTCGTCCACTGGGAAGTTGAGGACGGTGAACGACGCCGGCGTGTGCTCAGGCTTGGGGTAGACCAAGATGCCGCTGTCACCGGTGACGCGAAGCCACAGCATGCCGTTTTCCTCCGACACATCCAGCCCCAGCGTCTCGCTGTAGAACCTCTTGGCCGCCGGCACGTCGTCCACCGAGAAGCCACTGAACGCCTTGCTGTTCTCGAGCATGTCCGTCTCCTTTGTCTGTGATGGGTTCTGCGGTTGGTCGGGTCAGGACTTCCTGCGGTAGACGTACATGGTCAGGGGACCCAAGATCGCGACCAGGGCCGCGCTGACCGCGAACACCACCGCGATCTCGCCGTTGACCGGCTGTCCATGCATGAGGCCACGGATCGCGGTGACCAGGATCGTGATGGGGTTGACGCTGACGGCGCTGCCATCGGTGGGCCGCAGCAGCGTCGCGAACATGCGGAGGGCCGTGGTCTTGCCGGCGCCGTTGGGTCCTAGCACGCCGTAGACGAGGCCGGGGAACCTCCAGGTCCAGACCGTCGACCGCCCGCGTCGTGCCGAAGTGCTTGACCAGACCCGTCGCCTCGCTCGCGATATCAGGTCGAGAA
This sequence comes from Euzebyaceae bacterium, assembly GCA_013812395.1. Lineage (GTDB taxonomy): Bacteria > Actinomycetota > Nitriliruptoria > Euzebyales > Egibacteraceae > JACCTL01. The sequence goes on along the minus strand of JACCTL010000074.1, from coordinate 7,367 downwards.
CGCATGTTGCTGCTCCTTGGTGGGATTCGGCTCTCGAAGGGGTTAGACCGCCTGACGGGGCACAACTCATCGGATGGCGGTGAGTTTTGCGCTGCCGGGCGGTCTGTACCTGCAAGGCCCCGAAAGGAGGTCCGCAGGTGACCGCTTGCTGGCGGTCGCCGACGCTATCAGTGACCGCAGCGCGTCCGGTTCCCGCGCCGAGCAGGGTCGTCGTGGTCATCGACGGTCGGATTGCTCGCGCCGACATCCTCTGGCTGTGTGAGCGTTTCCGCGCGCTGCTGGAGGTCAGCGACGGCGAGGTGGTCGTCTGCGACGTTGGCGGCCTGGTCATTGCGGATGTGGACACGGTTGACGCGTTGGCCAGGCTGCAGCTGACCGCTCGGCGGCTGGGACGCGAGGTGGCGCTGCGCCACGCCTCGCGTCGGCTGCTAGCGCTGCTGGACCTCCTGGGACTGCAAGATCTCGAAGGCCGGTGTGGCCGCCGGGCTAGCGCCGACGGCCACGCAGCAGGTGGTGCATCATCAGCTCGACTTGGTGGCGCGCACGATAGCGCTGGTCATGCCGTCGGCAACCTCGTGGGCGTGCGTGATCGTGACGTTGGTGAAGCCGGCCTCGGTCAGGCCGTCGCGGTACTCGGCGTCGGACAGGGCGCCGGCGATGCAGCCGACATAGCTGCCACGCTCGGCGCGCTCGGCGGGGCTGAGGTGATCGCCCGCGACGACGTCGCTGATGCCGATCCGGCCGCCGGGCCGCAGGACACGGTGCATCCCGGCCAGGGCGGCGGGCTTGTCCACCGACAGGTTGATCACGCAGTTGGAGATGATCACGTCAACCGACGCGTCGGGCAGCGGTATGGCCTCGATGTGGCCGGCGAGGAACTCGACGTTGGTGGCGCCAGCCTCGGCGGCGTTGCGGCGGGCGAGATCGAGCATCTCGTCGGTCATGTCCACGCCGTAGGCCTTGCCACCGGGTCCGACGCGGCGGGCCGACAGCAGGACGTCGATGCCACCGCCGGAGCCGAGGTCGAGCACGGTCTCACCCTCCCGTAGCTCGGCGACCGCGGTGGGGTTGCCGCAACCCAGGCTCGCCAGCCGCGCGGCATCCGGCAGCTCGGCCTGCTCGTCGAGGCTGTACAGGGTCGCGCCAAAGCCGTCCCCCGCGGTCGTCCCGCAGCCGCAGCCGGCGTCACCGCAGCAGCCACCGGCGCAGCAGCCGTCAGCGTGGGTTCCCGCCCCGGTCGCGGCGGCGGCGTAACGGGCACGGACCTGCTCGCGCAGGTCGTCCTGGGTCTGGGCGGTGTCGGTCATGGCGATCCTCCTGTCAGGGTGGCGACGTCGGCGAGCCGGCGCATCGCATTGCGGTCGAGGGCGTAGTAGGCCCAGGTGCCGCGCTGTTCACGGGTGAGCAGACCGGAGTCGACGAGCTTTCGCAGGTGGTGGCTCACGGTGGGCTGGGCGATGCCCAGCGACGCGGTGAGGTCGCAGACGCACACCGGCTCGCCTGCCGCTGCCAGCAGGTTGACGATGCGCACCCTGTGCTGGTCAGCGAGCGCCTTGAACAGCGTGGCGGTCGCGAGCGCTTCCTGTGCTGACAGCTGGGGGGCGCGCAGCGGAGCGCAGCAGCCCATGACCGGCGCGGAGGTCGCTCTCGTGTCCACAGTATCGACGTTCATCGATGCATAGCATAGCCGCTGCATCGACGTTCATCAATCTGAACTTCGGATCCGGGGCGTGGGCGGCGGAGTCTCGACCGCTACTGACCCACCCTCCCGTCGATCCGCTCGCGCAGCAGATCGGCGTGGCCGTTGTGCCGGGCGTACTCCTCCACCATGTGCACGAGCAGCTCGCGCAGCGAGATCGGGCCCTGGTCGGGATCGTTGCCGGTGACGTCGAGATCGGGCGCCTCCGCCACGAACCGATCCGTAAACGCGACCTCGGCTCGCCACGCGTCCCACGCCTCCGCGACAACCCTGGGGTCGGGCACGGCACCATTGAAGTCTCCGTCGGCGCCGGGAGCGGAGGAGAAAAGCTGCGGAGCCTCCTGCCTCGCCATCCTTCGCCGGAACCAGCCGCGCTCCACCTCGGCCATGTGACGCACCAACCCGAGCAGCGACAGCGTGGAGGGCTCCACGGAGCGACGAGCCATGTCGGCGGCGTCGAGGCCCGAGCACTTCAACTCCAGCGTCAGGCGCTGACAGCGCAGGAACTCAACGAGCGTGGTGCGCTCATCGCCCAGGGACGGTCCGCCTTCCCGCGGGTCGTCTTCGGGGTCGACCCACATGTCGGGGAACTTACGGGTAGACATGCCCGCAATCATCGACGATCCGCGCGGGATCCACCACAGGTTTTCCACTGCCGCCGTCAGCCCGGTAGCGCCCTCACCGGCAGCGCATTCCGAAGCCATCCGGGTCTGTTCAACGTCGCCGAATAACCGGTCCGACGACTTCCCGGGCGTCGGGTTGATCGTTGGTGATCGGCGAGGACGTGGTCGATGACGCGTCGCGCCGTCGCTGCTTGGACGGGGTTGGTGTCGAGGTGCTCGGCGAGGGTGATCAGCGCCTTCCACAGCGCCCAGCCGCGGCCTCGCGCCCAGGTTGCAGAATCGACGCAAAGCGCGGTGCGGAACGCTGCTCGGCTTTCGCCCGATAGCAGCGTCCAGGCGATGGTCACGTCGCAGGCTGGGTCACCGACGCCCGAACATCCGAAGTCGATCACGCCAGCCAAGCCGCCGTCTCTGACCAACAGGTTCCCACTATCGACGTCGCCATGGAACCAGACGGGTGTGCCGTGCCAGGTCGCCGCGATGGCCGTTTCCCACACCGCCGTTGCCGTGTCGCTGGCGATCTGACCGCGCAATCGGTCAATCGCGCGCCGGGTTTCGGCGTCGTAGGTTTCCAACGGCCCGCCGCGAAAGAAGCTGTGCTCACCGGGCGGCGGTCCGTCACCGGGGTCGATTCGCTGCAGGGCGGCGAGGAAGCCGGCAAGCGTCGTCGCGAACTCGCGGAGATCGTCGATGCGATCGATGCTGGCGTTCTCGCCGTCCAGCCACCGGTAGACCGACCAGCCAAAGGGATAGCCCTCGCCAGGAACCCCCTTGGCCACCGGGACGGGGATGGGAAGCGGTAGCTGCGGCGCGAGGATCGGCAGCCATCGGTGTTCCTTGTCGACTTGCCGGGTGTATCCCTCGTCGCTGGGAAGCCGCACCGTCATGTCCTCGCCGAGACGAAAGGTCCGGTTGTCCCACCCGCTGAACTCGACGGGTGTCACGGCAAGGTCCGCCCACTGAGGAAATTGTGCTGCGACCAGCCGACTCACCAGTGATGCGTCGATCGACGGGCGGGGCATGTCAGCGGGTCAGCGCACCGGTGCGACGCCGAGATCGGCCAGCAGGCCGCGCACCCGCTGTTCGACGTCGTCGCGGATGGGGCGGACCTGCTCGACCGGCTTGCCTGCCGGGTCGTCCAGTTCCCAGTCGAGGTAGCGCTTGCCGGGGATCACGGGACAGGCGTCGCCGCAGCCCATGGTCACGATGACATCGGCGGCTCCGAGCGTCTCCTCGGTCCATGGCTTCGGGAACTGGTCGGTGATGTCGATGCCGACCTCGCGCATGGACTCCACGGCGGCGGCGTTGATCTGCTCGGCGGGAGCGGACCCGCCGGAGAGCACGTCGACGCGGTCGCCGGCGAGGTGGTGCAGCCAGCCGGCAGCCATCTGCGAGCGACCGGCGTTGTGGACGCAGAGAAAGAGCACGGTGGGGTTATCGGTCACGCGAAGCCCTTCGACTTTGGCGCTGGCCCGCAGCCTCTCGCGGGCCCAACGCTCGGCGAACAGCGGGACGAAGGCCGTCACGCGGGCAGTGGCGAGCTGGCGCTGCAGGGAGTCGGCGAGGATGCCTTCGACGGTCTCCTCGCTGAACACCCCGGCGAACTCGCCATGCAGGCGGACCGCGGCGTTGTGGATCAGGGTGCGCTGCTCGAGGGTGAGGGTGGCGGTCATCTACAGGCTCCTGTGTCGGCGGGGTCACGGCGTGGGACGACGACGTCACCGGCCATCTCGGGTGCCGGTTGGAACAGCCAGCGGATCGTCAGCCACGCCGCGGCCGCACCGACGAGCTGGGCGCCGATGAACCCGGGAACCGCAGCCGGGGCGATCCCGGTGTAGCTGTCGGTGAGCTGGCGGGCGATGGTGACGGCAGGGTTGGCGAAGGACGCCGACGACGTGAAGTAGATGGCCGCGGCGATCCACGATCCCACCGCGGCGGGTACAGCGGCGTTCCGCCCTGAGCGGATGACCCCGAAGATGACGACGAGCAGTCCATAGGTTGCGACCACCTCGCTGGCCACCAGCGCTGCGCCGATGCGGTCCGTGGTGCCGATCGCGACAGGTGGCAGCCCGAACAGCGAGTTCGCCAGCACCACGCCGGTGACGGCGCCGCCGACCTGCGCTGCCACGTAGCCGGCGGCGGTGCGCCCATCGAGGCCACCGAACATGCTGTCGACGATGCTCACCGCGGGGTTGAAGTGCGCGCCCGATACTGATCCGAAGGTGACGATCAGCGTCGCAAGCGCCGCCCCGACGACGGTGGCGTGTTGGAACAGCTGCGCGGAGGCGGGACCGTCGGTCGAGGCACTGACGCCGGAGCCGACGATCGCCAGCAGGAGCAGCGTCGTGCCGATGAACTCGGCGCCGAGCCGACGAGCCGTCATGCGTGCACCGCGGTGACCAGCCGGTCCATGCGCGCGGCGATGTCGTCGAACGCCGTGTCGAAGGCGCCGCGGTCACCACCGCGCGGGTCAGCAACCGACCAGTGCAGCTGCGGCGCGGCGAAGGGCAGGCCAGCTTCGGCGGCCCGGTCGCACACCGACACCACCAGGTCGGGTGCGGTGTCGATGGCGTCGTAGCCACAGGGTCTGGCAGCCGACAAATCGAGCCCGTGCGCCTTAGCGACCTCGGCGGCAACCGCGTCGACCCCATCCGCGGGATGGGACCCGGCGCTTAGCGCAGCCAGGCCGGTGCGTGCTCGCCACAGGGCCTCGGCGAGTTGCGAGCGGGCGGCGTTGTGAGTGCAGACGAACAGCACCAAGCCGGGCGCTGCCGCCACCGCCGGCGCGACGAACGGCAGCGCGGCTGCGGTTAGGCGGACATAGCGGCGCCTAGCGTCGCCCCGCGATGTGCTGCGTGCCACGAGGCCGGCCCGCTGGAGGGTGTCGATGTGGAAGGTCAGCAGGTTGGACGGCGCGTCAAGCAGACCGCGCAGCTGGGTGGGGGTGCGGTCCGACAACGCCAGCGCGTCCACGATCGCCAACCGCGTCTCGTCAGCCAGGGCGCGGTGCATGGCCAGCCGTGGCCCGGACGCTAGCTCATTCTGCATTGAGTCAATAGTGGCCGATCTAAACCCAGACCGCAAGTGCCTTGTTCTCGCCGGCCGTGCAGCGAGGTACCGAGAACGATCCGCTCACGGCATGCCCTCGGCGATTTCCCGGCAGGTCGGGCACACCGGGTAGCGCTTGGGGTCACGCGACGGCACCCATACCTTGCCGCACAGCGCCTCGACGGGGGTGCCGTTGACCATCGCCTCGGTGACGATCACCGACGCGCCCCTGCCGTCCTTGGCACGGACGATGTGGCTGAAGCGCTCATGGTCGCCGTCCGTCGTCGGCGCGACGTCGGGTCGGGTCAGGGTGTCCGGGGCGGTCTTCGGCAGCGTCCTCGGCTGGGACAACGTTGCGCTCATGGGGCGCTCCTTCTCGTCCGACCAGCTGCTCGATCGCTGGATCGTCCACCACCTCGTCGCGAAGCGCGACGCTCCCTCGCCACCACGCTAGATCAGCGCTCAAGTAGCAGGAACGCACCGGGGTCGGGCATAGGGCGCCGGCGAGCGGCGGGCACTCCTGCCCGGCTGGCCGGGTTACGGAGGGATCCTCGCCGCTTACCGTCCACTCATGACGACAATCTCCGAGCGTGCACCGACGGCAGCCGAGGTCCGGCGCCCACATGAGGTCCTCTGGGTGGCGGGCGGGCTTGGCGTGCTGTTCCAGATGCTGTTCTGGGGCGTGTTGCCCGGCTTGGCGGTGCCGGTGTTCGTGATCGCGGTGCTGGCGGCGGTCGTCGTGGTGGCTCGCCGGCAAGGCACCGTCGCCTCGGCGCAGACCATGACCGTGATGGCGGTGGCCGCGACGTTCGCGATCGCCGTGGCCGTACGTGCCGAGCCGGTGACGACCGTCGTGAACCTGCTCGTGGTGCTGGGGGCGCTGGCGATCCTGGTCCACGGCTACCCGACCGACCATTGGATCCGCTATGGCCTGCGTGACTGGCTGCTGGCCGCGCTACGACTCGCCGGCCACCAGGTCACGGGGGCGCCCGGTCTGGTCGGCGCCGCCAGGCGCGCGTCTGCCGCCGAACCGGCTGCCTCAGGGCTGCGCCGAGCGCTGCCTGTCCTGCGCGGCATCGCCCTGCTGGTGCCGGTCCTGGCGGTGTTCGGCGTCCTGCTGGCGTCGGCAGATGTCATCTTCGCCGAGCGGCTCGTCGCCCTCGGTGACCTGGTGCGGCTGCCTCGTCTGGACCAGGCGGTCGGACGGTCGCTCCTGGCCGTCACGGTGGCGTACATCGTCGCGGGTGCCTTCTGGCACCAGCTGCAACGCCGGCAGCAGCCTGTGCTGGCGGACCAGGCGATTCCTCGGATCCTCGGGTTCTCAGAGGCCGCGATCGTGCTCGTGGGCGTGGACCTGCTGTTCGCCGCCTTCGTCGCCGTGCAGGCCCGCTACTTCTTCGGAGGTCAGGCGGCCGTGCTGGCCGATGGCATGACCTACGCCGAGTACGCACGGCGCGGCTTCGCCGAGCTCGTCGTCGTGGCCGTGGCCAGCTTGTGCCTGCACCTTGCCCTGGCCGGTTTCACGCGGCGCGAGACGTCGGCCAAGCGCGTCGCCTTCACGGCGCTGACCACCGTGCTCACCGTTCTGGTGCTGGTGATCCTCGCCTCGTCGTTCGGGCGCTTGTTGCTGTACGAGCAGGCCTTCGGCTTCACCCGCGCACGGGCTGTGGCAGACGTGTTCATGGTGTGGCTGGCGCTCCTACTGGTCGCGCTGCTGTTGTTGGAGCTGCGCGACCGGGTGCGCTGGTTCCTGCTGGCGTCCCTCGTCGCCACCGTTGGCTTCGCCGCGACGCTGAACGTCGTGGGCGTCGACGCGCTGATCGTCCGGCAGAACCTCGCCCGGGCCCAGGCCGGCGCGGAACTCGACGTGTCCTACCTGGCCGGCTTATCGCCCGATGCGGTTCCGGCGTTGGCGCGGGCGCTGCCCGCCCTGGACGCGGGCACGGCCGCCGGCGCGCGCGCCGCACTGGCCTGCGCCGCCACCCAGGCCTCGGACG
>JACCTL010000072.1 GCA_013812395.1 Euzebyaceae bacterium | reverse complement strand
CTGCCTTCTACGTCAGCGATCGCCACGGGAACGGGAGAAGCAACGTCATTCCATGCGGGCGGTGCGCTCGCTTTCGGCACGGCGGCGCTCCTCGTCCGACAGCGGGGTCTCGGCGGGCGCGGTGGCGGCTGTGGTGTCCGACGCGGCGGGCGAAACGGACGACGAGCCGGTCGAGGCGCTGGACGAGTCGCCGATGGCCATGTGCTCATCTTGCTCGTCGGTGGCGTCACCGAGCACGTAGCTGACGCCGGCGACGTCGGCCAAGGTACGGCGGGCCCCGAGGAACGCCTCCTGCATGCGGCCGATGTCACCGCCGTAGTTGCCCTCGATCACGGTGCGGACCTGCCCGGCATCGTGCGGGTAATCAACGCTGAACAGCCGCAGCGCCTGGTCACGGTCGTCCGCCACGGGGTAGCCACGAGCCCGCAGCACCTCGGTCATGACGCGCTCGGTGGACAGCATCACGTCGTCGGGGTCCTCGACGAAGCGGTACTGCAACGAGGCCATATGCCGGCGCACGAGCTCGCGGTCAGCCTCATTGAGGTCGTGCAGCTGGAGCTCGGAGTGCAGCGCCTCGCGCTCCTGCAGGTCCTTGACGGCGGCGCGCTTGCTCCCGCGCTCACGAACCGTGCGGTCGTACTCGTCGCCGTAGCGGCTGCGCAACTCCTCGCGCTGCTTGCGCTTGCGGGCCGACACGACCAGCAGGATGGCCACGACGATCACGACCACGACGACGACGCCGATGATGATCAGCTGCTGGGTATCCATGTGTGCTCCCCTTCCGGGACGGCGCTGCGAGGAGTGGCGCTCTCCAGGCTGGGATGCCCCGTGGGGGGCGCCTTCACACGCCGTCGCTGGCCCGCTGTAACGAGGTCGATAACATCGGGGTCGATGAACCAGCCGCGGACAAGCCCTCGGGTCGGCGCGCGGCGATGATCCGCCGCCACCGCGGCCATCGTGCAAGGGCGCGTCGAGTGCCGGCGATCGGGCTGGCGGTCGGGCTGGTGGCCGCGGTGCTGACGGGCTGCGGCACGGCCGGTACCGGGCAAGGCGTCGCCGGCATCACGCCGCGCAACGGTCGCTCGGGCCTGAGCCTGTCGGGCACGGTGGACGGGCGCCAGATCGCCGTCAACGACGGTGCACCACGGATGCGGGTCGGCGACTGCGACCCAAACCAGGGGCCCGACACCGATCTGTGCTTCTTCTCCCGCGCCATCGACGGAAACTTCTTCGCTTTGATCGTGGAGAACCCCGACGCGCTGGCCGCTGACCAGGCGCTGCCCGTGGCCGCCGAGCAGTGCGCCCCCCAAGCCTGCGACGAGATCAGCGACGTGGCGGTCGTGGACGTGCAGTTGGGTGTCGGCACCCAACGGGTTCGCGCCGAAGGCGGGCAGCTGCGGACGACCACCGTCCAGCCCCTTCGCCGCTATGCGGGCTCGCTCACCCTGGAGCTGCCCAACGGTCGCCTGTCGGGCACCTTCGAGGTCGTGCCCCGACCCCGGGAGTAGCCGTCCTCCCAGCGCGGTCATGGGCTTCGGACCGCAGGGTCGCCGCCGGGGTATCCTGCTGCGCCGCCCGGCCGTCCCGCGACCAGCTATAGGAGCCGCGATGCCGATTCGCGTCGTGCTGGCCGAAGACAGCTATATCGTCCGGGAAGGCGTTCGGCTGCTGTTCGAAACCGAGCCGGAGCTGGAACTCGTCGCCGTCTGCGAGGATCTCGACTCGCTGATGACCGCCGTGGAGGATCACCGCCCCGACGTGGTCCTGACCGACATCCGCATGCCCCCCAGCGGGACCGACGAGGGGATACAGGCGGCGAAGCGCCTGCGCACCACCAGCCCCGAAACCGGGGTCGTCGTGCTCAGCCAGTACGCCGATCCCGCCTACGCCCTGTCGCTGTTCGGGGACGGCTCCGAGCGCCGCGCTTACCTGCTCAAGGAGCGCGTCGGCAACATCGAGCAGCTGCTCGCCGCGGTGCGCGAGGTCGCGGCCGGCGGGTCGGTGATCGACCCGAAGGTCGTGGAGATGCTGGTGTCGACTCGCTTGGCCGCGGCCAGCTCACGCCTGCAGCAGCTCACCCCGAGAGAGCGCGAGGTGCTCGGCGAGATGGCCCAGGGCAAGAACAACGCGGCGATCGCTGCGGCGCTGTTCCTCACCGAACGCGCCGTGGAGAAGCACACCAACTCGATTTTCTCCAAGCTGGGGCTGTCGGAGGAGCGCAACACCAACCGGCGGGTCCGCGCGGTGCTGCTGTTCCTGGCCGAGCAGGCATAACCGCCCAAAGGGGTGCCAGCACACCCGCAAGTCGCCTGCTGGCCTGTCGGCAGAGGCAACCGCGAGTCGGGACAATGTCGCTATGCAAGAAGCCACAGCCAGCGTCCTGATCGTCGACGATCAGGCCCCGTTCCGCTCGGCGGCCCGGATGGTGGTGGCGCTGAGTGACGGCTTCGAGGTGGTCGGCGAGGCCGAGACCGGCGAGTCCGCGGTCGAGCTGGCCGCCGAGTTGGCCCCCGACCTCGTGCTGATGGACGTCAACCTGCCAGGTATCGACGGGCTGGAGGCGACCCGGCAGATCCTCGCGGGGTCGGCACGCCCGCCCGTGATCGTGGTCCTGTCGACCTACGAGGCCGACGAGTACGCCCCCCGCGCGGCCGGTGCGGGAGCGGCTGCGTTCATCGCCAAGTCCGAGTTCGACCCGGACAGCCTGGAAGAGGCCTGGCGGGCGGCCAAGACCGCGGCTGGAGCCTCATGACGGGCTGGTGATTCGGCCGGGCCGGGCGCAGCTGAAGAGGCGGCTCAGGCGTCGTCCACCGCAATGGGCAACCGGCCGGAGATCGTGGTGCCAACACCCGGAGCCGACTGTACCGACAGCGTTCCCCCCAGCGCGTCGATCCGGTCGGTCATGTTCGTCAGGCCCGCCCCCATCGAGGTCGATTCGAGGTCGAACCCGTCACCGTCGTCGGTGACGCTGAACAACAGATCTGTTCCCACGACCTCCAGCCGGATCCGGACCTCGGTGGCGTTGGCGTACTTGGCGATGTTCTGCAGCGCCTCCAGGCAGCAGAAGTAGATCGCGGCCTCGGTGGCCTGGTCGTAGCGGCCAATCTGCTGGGCCTCGACCGTGACCGGCAGGACCGCCTTACGCGCCTGGGCCACCAGGGCGGCGGCCAGTCCCTCGGCGGCCAGCAGTGGCGGGTAGATCCCCCTGGCCAGGTCACGCAGCGTGTCGATGGCGTCGTCGGTGTCGGCGCCCAGCTGGCGTAGCAGGTCGTCGATCGGCATCCCTTTGGCGACCATCCGCTCCGCCAACCCCAGGCGCACTTTGAGGGCCACCAGCTGCTGCTGAGCCCCGTCGTGCAGGTTGCGCTCGAGGCGGCGTCGAGCCTCGTCCCCGGCGGTGACCATCCGTTGCCTGGAAGCCCGCAGCTCCTCCACCCTGTCGAGCAACTCAGCGGTCAGCCGGACGTTGCGCAGCACCAGTCCGGCGTGACCCGCGAGGTCGCCCAGCAGCTTGGACTCGACCGGGTTGAGCGTCTCTGAACCGGGCTTTGTGACGGTCAAGGCGCCCAGCAGCTCGGCTTGGTGCCGCACCGGCTCGCAACCGGTCACCGGACCCAGCGGTGGCAGTTCCGAGCCTGCCAACCGCAAGGCCTCGGTAGGCCCGCCCTCCTGCGGCCACGACGCCGCAGGGCGCAGCTCGCCGGCCACGACCAGCCACACGTCGGCCCGCCGGGCGGCGGTGCCCTCGGCCAGCAGGCGGGCCATGCGCGCCAACCGCTCCTCGGTGACCAGCTCGTCGGCCATGCGCTCCGACAGCGACGACAGGACTTCATAGGGTGTCGCCCTTCGCCCGTAGACCAGGCGGTTGGCCACGGTCTGCACCCGTGCGCGCACCGGTTCGAAGGCGACTGCGACCAGGCCCGTAGCGGCGATCGACAACCAGACATTGTTGCCCTGGGTGCCGATGGCTCGCCCGGCGAGGACGACGACGCCGACGTAGACGAGGGTGACGAAACCCCCCAGGGCGCCGTACACCAGGGCCCTGTTGAGGATCCGGTCGATGTTCCACAGCCGGAAGCGCAGGATGCCGATGAACAGCGCGACCGGGATGATTCCGAACACCGGCTGGAAGACGCGGAACAACGCCACCGGGATAACCTCGATGGAACGGCCCTGGAAGTCGGCGAACGCCGATGAGTTGATCCCGCGGGTCAGCACGAACAGGCCGACCACGAGGGCAGGCACGAGCGCCCAGAACAACAGTCGGGACTGCTGGCGCTCCACGTCGCTGGCGGCGCGCCGGAAGCGGTAGGCCTGCGCCGCCACCCCGACGGCCGGGGTGAGCAAGCCGAAGACCATGATGAGGGCCACTGTGCGCGACGTGCCGCGAATGTTCAGCGCGAGCGCCACCACCACCGCGGTGATCGGCAAGTACAGCAGCGCGAGTGCCGGTGGCGCCCAACGAGGAACCAGCCGCCCATCGGGGAACAGCAACAGGGCGAGGACGTACGAGCTGGCGGCGACGCTCTGGAAGACGACGTGCAGCCCCGCGTCCAGCGCCGTCGGCGACAGCGCCTCGTAGATCCCGTATGCCTGGAGGTTGAAGACCGCGGCGGTGCCCGTCATCCCGACCACGAGCAGCCGCGCGGCCCGCTCGCGAGGGCGCAGCCACAGCAACAGCCAGGCTAGTGCCAGGTTGAACCCGCTGAAGGCGTAATCGACGACCGCCAACGGCACGGTGCGATGGGCGGCATCAGCCATCGCCTGGCCGAGCCGGCCAAGCAGCGTTGGCCGAAGCCCCCACAGGTGGAAGGTTTCGTGCAGCCCCTCCGACGTCCCAGCCGCAGCCGCACCGAGTCCGGACGCCAGCACGGCAAGGGCGTATCCCCCGTAGACGGCGAACCACAGCGCGAACAGCCAGTCACCGGCCCCGAGCCGGGCGATCCGAGGCCGGCTGGGCTCAGCAGACGCCGCCACCCCCGCCGGCGCCTCCATCGTCTCCGATCTCGCGGGGACGACGGTCGAGGGAGGGGTCTTCACCTAGCTGACCTCGACGGTGCCCACCATCTGCGGATGGATCAGGCAGGCGTAGGGATAGCTGCCCGGCTGGGAGAACTTCAGCCGGTACTTGGCACCGTCCTCCAGCAGGCCCGACGACGTGAAGCCGCTCCCGTCAAAGGTGCCGGCGTCAATGGCCGCCGGCTTCGGCGGTCCCGACTGCCCGCCCCCCCCAGGGGGCTTGGGCGGTTCGGGGCTGTTGACCGGCTGGGTCGCGTCCTCGCTGTACACCACGGTGCCGTCGTCTTCGATGACGATCTGCGCGAAGTAGTCGGGCACCTGGAAGCTGACCGTGTGGTACCCGACGAAGGTCCACTCCACCGGTTCGCCGGCCTTGACCTCCAGGATCTCGGGGACGAACTCGTTCAGCGACGTGTGCGAACCGGGATCATCGACGCCCCAGCCGGCCAGCGGCGGCGTGACCGTCTGCCCGTAGATCTTGGCCTGGCCCATCCGTGGCGCCTTTTCGTAGGCGACGACCAGTGGCGCTGCGGCCTCGTCGATCTCGCGCAGGGCCTGGCGCGACACGTCGTCCTGTAACGGGATCGCGGTCCCTTCCTCCACCACGGTGATCGTGCCCGCCATGAACGGCCCGTGCAGGTTGCAGTAGTAGTTGTAGACCCCCGGGTCGATGTCGTCGGCCAGCTGGACGGTGAACTCGTTGCCCTGCGGCCCTTCGTAGGGGATGAAGCCGCTGTTGTAGTAGGACTGGCGGCCGTTGAAGGCTGGCTGCTCCTGGTCGGCGTCGGCGCAGGGCTTGCTCGCCTTCTTCGGCGGACCTCCGGTGTCCAGGTAGCACGGCTGCGCCGCGTTCTGGTTGACCGGGACCTCGTCGGACTCGCCGAACATCCACGGCAGGGGAGCCACCGCCTTCTCGAACTGCTTGAACACCTTCGGGGGAACCTTCTCTTCGGGCGTTTCCCCGTACTTGTCGATGAGCGGCGTGATGACCGACATCATCTCGTCGACCATCGTGCCCATGGTCACGCTGTGGGCCTCGCCGGTCCACTCCTGGCGGAACTGCACCGACTCGCCGGGGCGGACCGTCACATCGCGGGGGAAGTACAGCAGGAAGGAGCTGGCGACCTCGTCGTGGACGTAGTCGACCAGGACCTGCCGGGTCTGTGGTCCCGAGGCCTGCCCGGCACAAGCGGTCAACACCGCGGCCGCCACCGCTGCCAGCCCACCCCACAGCAAACGTCGTCGCATGGTCATCCCCCTGTGGCCGCTACCGGCCGATTCTGCGCGCCTCCTACTGCGTGAGCGCGGACTGCCGGTACGACGAGATACGCCGCCACCGGGTTCTGCCTTCCCTTGACCAGGCGCGGTTCCAGGGCATCGGCGGGAACCACGACGGTTAGCGCCCGGTACGTCGGCTCGCTGACGACGGTCTGGCCGGGCTCGGCCCACTGCTGGATGCGTTGCGAGAGATTGACCGTGTCCCCGACCAGGGAGTACTCCAGCCGCTCGTCAGAACCCAGGAGGGCAGCGGCCACCTCGCCGGTGGACAGCCCGATGCCTAGACCGAACGGCTCCAGCCGGTCGGCGGTCCAACGTTGGTTCACCTGCTCCTGAGCGGCGTGCATGGCCTCGGCCGCGGCCACCGCACGGTCGGCGTGCTGCGGTTGGGCGACGGGAGCGCCGAACACGCCCATGACCGCGTCGCCGACGAACTGCATCACCGTCCCGCCCTCGCCGAGGATCGCCCGGTTCATCTCGGCGCGGTGCTCGCCGAGCTGGCGGGCGAGGAGGCTGGGTGACGTCCGCTCCGCGATGGTGGAGTAGCCGCGGATGTCGGACATCAGCACGGTGACCTGGAGGGTTTCCGTCTCACCGATCCGCCGGCCCTCGGCGCGTAGCTTCTCGGCGATCCCACCGGGCAGCAAGCGGCTGAGGCTCTCACCCTGCTCCTCACGCTGAACGATCGCCTGGTGCAGCATCTTGAGCCGCTCGAGGCACCCTGCGGTACCGCTGCTCAGACCCTGCGCCAGCGTCAGGAACAGCCGCTCGATGGAGTCGGCGACGTCGGCGGCCGTGGTCTGGCGCAGCACGGCGATCGCCTTGATCGGTTTGCCCTCGGCCACCATCCGCAGCAGATCCTCGTCGGACGGCGTGAGCGCGAGGCCGTCCTCGGTGGTCACCGGGCGCACGAGCGCTTCGACGATCTTGGGGTCGAGCATCGACCCGCCGGTGGCCACCTCCCGGATGGCTCTCGCCAGCTGGTCGCCCTCTGCCACCCGGTCCTTGAGCAGGTAGGCGTAGCCCGCGGCGCCTTCGGACAGCAGTGAGATCGCGTACTCAGGGTCGTCGTACTGCGACAGCACCACCACGCCCGTGCCGGGGTGGCGCAGGCGCAGCTGCTTGGCCGCCTCGATGCCCTCCCGCTGGAACGTCGGCGGCATGCGGATGTCGGTGACGAGCACCTGCGGCGCCGTGCGTTCCGCGCCCTCGAGTAGCTCGTCGTAGTCCGACGCCATGCCGATGACCTCGAGATCGTCCTCCAGTGACAACAGCGCGCGCACACCCTCGCGCACGATGAGACTGTCGTCCGCGAGGAAAACGCTGATCGATGACTGTGGCATCGCTTCCGCCCCTGCCTATGCCGCCGTGCCCTTAGCGCCTTGCCCTTAGCGCCTTGCCCTTAGCGCCATGCCCTT
>JACCTL010000064.1 GCA_013812395.1 Euzebyaceae bacterium | reverse complement strand
GCGGCGACGGCGGCGGCGGCGGCGCACTCGGCGACGGCGGCGACGGCGCACCCGACGTGCGCCCCGATCAAGTGCCCGCTGACGAGCGCCGCCTTGCGGTGCACCTGCTCGGCCTGCCGGTCACGCTGTACCGGGCAATGCAGCAGCATGACGAGGCGCTGCGACGTGAGCACACCCTGTTGACCCTGGGTGACGCTGCGAGTGTCGCCGCGCCGGCGGGCGCGGTCGCCCAGGTCGTGATCGCACAGCTGGACGCCGGCCTGCTGGGCGCCGACGCCGCCGGCGAGGAGTCCGCCGACCTTGTCGGCATGGTCAGTGGATCGGATGCGCAGGCCAGCGCCCGGCTGCTGGCCATGCTGGAGGAAGCCGACGAGCTGGCCCGCGGCGGTCAGCTGCTGACCCCGCCCACGCTGCCGGAGGTGCGCGGCTGCCGCCGATGGTGGCTCGGCGAAGTGATCGCCCAGAGCGGCGGTGCGGCGCCGACCCCGTGGCCGGCGTTCACCGTCGACCAGCCCGACGATGCGCCTGCCGAACCCGACGTCTCCTCCGGCCGCCTCATCGACCAGCTTGGCGACGCGATCGTCGTCGGCGACGACCGCAACCGCATCACCCACGTCAACCCTGCCGCCGCACGCCTGCTCGGCTGGTCCCCGGCCGACCTGACCGGCCGGCGCCTGACCACCATCGTCCCACCGCGGCTACGCGAGGCTCACATCTCCGGCTACACCCGCTACCTCGTCACCGGCACGCCACAGCTCATCGGACGACCGGTCAAGGTTCCGGCGCTGCGCCGCGACGGCACCGAGGTCGCCGTTGAACTGCTGCTGAGCGTGTTCGTCGACGACAGCGGCAGAAGGAGCTTTGTGGGCTCACTGCGAGAGCTGGCGCACCGTGACGAGACGGATACCCAGCGCCTGCTCGACCGCGGGCTCGCCGCCGTGGAACAGATCGCTGCAAACCTTTCGTCGCCGGGTGCCTCGCGGGCACTCGACGAGCTGGCGGGACGCGCGGGCGACACGTTGGCGCGGGCGCTGGCGTGGCCGTTCGCCGCGGCATGGATCATCGACGAGGACGCCCAGCGGCTGCGGTGCGCGCACATCGGCGAGGGAGCCGACCGCTATCCGGCCTTCGGGGCGATGACCCGTCAGCAGCGACTGGTCCCCGGCGCCGGCCTGCCTGGCAGGGTGTGGCAATCGGGACGGCCCGCTTGGATCCCCGACATCGCCGCCGATGCCAACTTCCCCCGCGCCGCTGCGGCCCTGCGGCACGGGCTGCGCAGCGCGCTAGCGTTCCCGGTCAAGGCCAACCCCTCGGGGCAACCGCTCGCTGTCGTCGAGCTGCTCACCGACGAGCTGATCGACCTGCCGGCGGGACTGTTGACGGTGCTGCGCACCATCGGCGTGCTGGTGGGCGCCGCCGCCGATCCGGGCCCGGGTCCTGGGGCCCCGCCTACCGCAGGGGGCCGCCCAGGCGGAACTCCTCGAAGTGGACCCGGTGGCGAGGCACCCCAACGTTGACCAACTGCGTGGTAAGGGCGTCGGTCATCGGCTTCGGCCCGCACAGGTAGACCGCGGCGCCGGTCAGATCCCCGGAGGTTTCGACGACTCGAGCGGCCGTCAGGAAGCCGCTGTCCTCGTCGGCGTGGGGAATGACCCGCAGCCCCGGGCGGTCGGCTGCAAGGGCGAGCAGCTCGTCGAGGAACACCGCCGCCGCAGCCTTGTCGGTCAGGTAGTACAGGTCAATCTTGCGGTCCTTGCCCAGCCCGCCGTCGCCGGAGGTCTGGCCGTCGTCCGAGGACTGCCCAAAGGGCAGGCTGCGGACCATGGACAGAAACGGCGTGA
This sequence comes from Euzebyaceae bacterium, assembly GCA_013812395.1. Lineage (GTDB taxonomy): Bacteria > Actinomycetota > Nitriliruptoria > Euzebyales > Egibacteraceae > JACCTL01. Next base: position 23,699 of record JACCTL010000064.1, on the reverse strand, counting down.
TCCCGATGCCGCCGGCAATCCACAGCTGCCGTCGCACCTGTTCGCCGCGGTGCCAGAAGCCGCCATAGGGCCCCTCGACGCGAACCCATGCGCCGGGTTCGACGCCGGGCAGCGCGCTGGTGTAGTCGCCGACGGCCTTGACCGCCAGACGCAGCGTCGGCTCCCCAGGCGCGGACGTGATCGAGAAGGGATGCAGCTCGCGGCCGACGGCGGGGTGGTTGATGCCGATGAACACGTGCTGACCAGGTTCGAAATCCAGGGGCGCGTCGGCCGGCTCCAGCGCGACCTCGGCGATGGACGCCCCCCGTGGTCGCAGCGACGCCACCTGGTAGAAGTTGCGCCGCACCAGGGTCCGCCCCAACCCCGAGCGGTAGATCCAGCCCGCGATCGCCGCGGCGGTCAGCACCAGCAGGTACCCGTCGAGGAAGCGGATCTGCGACCCGATCCCCTGCACCCGCAGTGCGTGCAGCGCGCCGACGGCGAAGACGAGCCCGAAGACCCGGTGCACCCGCAGGAACGGCTCATGACGCAACCGGCCGAGCAGCGTCACCGTGAGGATTGCGGCGAAGCCGGCGAAGGCCAGCACGCCTGCGAAGACCCGCCAGCCCGCGTCGGGCAGCAGGAGCCCAGCCACGCTCGCGCCGGGCGTGGCAGCCTGCGAGCCGACCACGAGCGCCACATGGGCGACGAGCAGCGCGGCCACCGCGGCGGCCAGACGACGATGGAACCGGTACATGCGGTCCAGGCCGCCGAACAAGCGCTCGACCGCGGGCCAGCGGGCGCTGAGCACCAGGTTGGTGGCGAACGCCGAATAGCCACACAGGCCCGCCAGTAACGCCGCACTGCGCAGCGCTCCCGCCGGTGCCGCGAACGCCACGGACACAGCGTCCGAGCTGAGCCACAGCACAACGGGCACCAGCGGTGGCGCCAGCACGGCGAACCACGCTGGCCCATGCAGGACCTGGCGTCCGACCAGCGGCCGGCGGGTCCGGGACTCGCTGCGCTCGGCCGTGGGCTGGCTGGTCATCAAGGCTCCGCTTCGTCTTGCTGGCGCCATTCTGCAACGCCGGCCGGCATCCTCCAGGGCGACGTGGGCCTACGGCGCACGAGGTTGCACGCCGTCGTGGCCCGATATCGAGGCCGCTCGGGCGACCGCATCGGCCACGGCTCGCTCCGTGGCCACCCGGGCGAACAGCAGTGCGGCCAGCAGGTTGATCACAAAGCCCGCGGCGAATGCCGCGCGGATGCCGAAGGCCGTGGCGATGACCCCACCTCCGAGCGCCCCGATCGGCACGGCGCCGTACCCCAGCACTCGAAAGGCTCCAATGACCCGGCCGATCATCCGGTCGGGGATGATCGTCTGGCGCAGGGAGCGGCCGATGACGTTGAAGGCACCGGTGGTCAGCGAGATCAGCGTCCAGGCCGCGGCGGCGACCCAGATGGTGGGGGCGACGGCCACCGCGAGGAACAGCACCGCGCCGATCGTCAGGGTGACGCCCATCGCGCGGCCTCGTCCCAGCCAGCTGGCCGCCCGCTCGGCCAGCAAGGTGCCGACGAAACCGCCGGCGGCCGCCCCCGACAACAGCAGGCCGAAGGCGATGCCGCTGGCCTCGAAGGTGTCGGTCACCAGCAGCACCAGCATCGACGACCCTGCCGCGTAGCCCAGGTTGGTCACCGCCATCGCCACCGCGAAGGTGCGCAGCAGGCGGTGGCGCGACAGCCATCGCACCCCTTCGCGCACGTCGGCGAACAGACTGGTCGACGTGGTGGGACGACCCCGCACCTGCGGGGCGCTGACCCGCGTGAACGCCACCGCTGCCAATGAAAAGGTGAGTGCGTCGATGGCGAAGGGCAACGCCGCGGCGAGGGCGAACAGCAGCGAACCGACCGGCCCGCCAAGGAACTCGTTGGCGAGAAGCTCGGCGGCGCCCATGCGGCCATTGGCGGCGTCGAGACGGTCGCGCGGGGTCACCAGCGGGATGACTGCCTGCAAGGCACCGTCCACGACGACCTCACCGAGGCCGATGCACAACGCGACGGCGTACAGCGCCAGCAACGAGGCTCCGCCCGCCGCAAGCGACACGGCGAACACGCCGACGCAGGCCGCCCTGGCCACCTGCACGGCGATGATCATCCGCCGCCGGTCGCTGCGATCGGCGATCGCTCCGCCGACGGGGCCGAACAGCAGCCAGGGCAGGTAGGTCGCCGCCGTGACGCCGGCCACCGCCGTGGGATTGGCGGTCATGGCGGCGGCCAGCAGCGGTAGCGCCGTCAGGCGGATGCCGTCGCCCAGGTTGGAGGTCGCGGAGGCGGTCCACAGCCACCAGAAGTCGCGGCCGAGACCGGACGGTGCGTGGCCGAGCTGGACCGGCCCGTCGTCGGCGGTCACGGGCGCCCCATTGCGAATCCCGGGAACATCGGCGCACCGTAACTCAGCTCACCGTAACCCCTGGGCTTCGCGGTCCAGGGGTACAACGCCTGGTACGCGACTCGCTGGCTGCGCGGTCTAGGGGTACAACGCCTGGTACGCGACTCGCTGGCAGGACTCGCTACAGTGAGGGCAACGGCGTCGCGAACTTCGCCGTTGAATGCGCGCACCGGCGCGGCGACCGTTTCACGGCGACGCCCTCCGGACGCCGAACTCGACCTCGTGGCATGAGCCGCTCTCCTCGTTTTCGGGCGTGTTCGCCCATGCGCGCCTGGCGCGCTCACCGTCTTCGAGCACAAGCGCTCGAACAGGAGTAGCAGCTTGACCACCTTCAACGACCTCGGCGTGCCCGCGCGCATCGCCGGTCTCCTCGCCAAGCGAGGGGTCACCAATCCCTTTCCGATCCAGGCGCTGACCATCGCCGACGCGATGGCCGGACGCGACCTATGTGGCCGCGCGCCCACCGGGTCGGGCAAGACGCTTGCCTTCGCGATCCCCATGGCGGCCAAGATCGGCAAGGGCACGCGCGGACGCCCTCGCGGCCTGGTCCTGGTGCCGACCCGAGAGCTGGCGGCGCAGGTGTCCGCCGAGCTTCGCCAGCTGGCGGAACCCCTCGACCGTTCCGTAGCGACCTTCTACGGCGGGATGTCCATCAGCCGTGACCAGCGCCGGCTGCGCCAGGGGATCGACATCGCGGTGGCCTGCCCCGGCCGCCTCGCCGACCTCGTGCGGCGCAAGGACGTCAACCTGGCCGATGTCGACTTCGTCGTCGTCGACGAAGCGGACCGCATGGCCGACATGGGCTTCCTCCCGGAGGTCAAGCGCCTGCTCGACGCCACCTCGCGCCAACGACAGACCTTGCTGTTCTCCGCCACCCTCGACGGCGACGTGGACGTACTCATCCGCCGCTACCAGCGCAACCCGATCCGCCACGAGTTGGCCGAGACCACCGAGGAACGCAACGACGTCCGCCACTTGTTCTGGCACACCGAGGCCGCCGCGCGCGTGCATGTCACCGGCGACGTCGTGCGCAGCGTGGCGCCCGCCATCGTCTTCACCCGGACCAAGCACGCCGCCGACCGTGTCGCACGCCAGTTGCAACGCGACGGGGTGGGAGCGGTCGCGATCCATGGCAACCGCTCGCAGGGCCAGCGCGACCGGGCCCTGGCCGACTTTATGGCGGGGCGCGTGCACGCGCTGGTGGCCACCGACGTGGCCGCGCGGGGGATCCACGTCGACAACGTCGGCGTCGTGGTTCACTTCGACCCGCCGGAGACGGGTAAGGACTACGTGCACCGCTCGGGGCGCACCGGGCGCGCGGGAGCCAAGGGACTGGTCCTGACGCTGGTGCCGCCGGACAAGGTGCGCGACGTCAAGAGCCTGCAGCGGGCGCTGTCCCTGCCCAGCGGGGTCGACCGCGTGGCGCTCGAGCAACTACCGACCGACTTCCGGCCCAAGCCGATCGTCGCGCGAGTGCCCGAGCGTCCGCACACCAGCGCCAAGCCGGCGCGCAAAGCGCCGCACAAGCCGAGCCGGCAGCACCGCCGGCCGCACGCCCGAGCGGCGCGCTAGCTCGCCGACCACTGGGAACCGTCGCGGCCGGCAGGCACGTCGGTCGCTGGGATTGCGGCGCCGCTCGCCCCAGCTGCCACAACAGGAAGGCAACCGCGCCCGCTGGTGACCTGCCGTGCGGGTGGATCACTGGCGGTCGGCACCGGTCGTAGGTAGCGTCGCGTAATCGTTGCGGCTTGGAACCGTTCGTTGCCGCAAGCCCGGGTCGGGAGACGCTGTGTACACGACCTACAACCTGTTCAAGTTCCTGCACGTGGTCGCCGTCATCGTCTGGCTCGGCGGCGTGGTCGCCCTGGTGGTGATCCCGGCGCGCCTCGCTCGCGAGCGCAATGTCGCCGCGACGGCCGCGCTCGGCCGCCAAGCCGCCTTCTACGGACAGTCGGTGGTTGGACCGGCCGCGGTGATCACCCTCGTGGCCGGGATCGTGATGGTGGTGGTGGGCCGGATCGGCTTCGAACAGCTGTGGATCGCCTACGGCTTGCTCGGCATGGTCGTGTCCATGGCCCTCGGCGGTGCCCTGCTGTCACGGCTGGGCCACCAGCTGAACGAGCTCAGCGAAAGCGATGATCCGGACCCGGCCCGGATGTCGGCGCTGCAGGCACGGCTGCGGACCTACAACCTGATCAACGTGTTGATCCTGCTGTCGGTGGTCTGGGCGATGGTCTTCAAGCCGACCCTGTAGCGGCAGATACGGTGCACTGCTTGAGCGCTACTGCGTCAGGCGCGGGGGGAAGCCGCCCGTCGCGATCGGGCCCCAGCGCTCGATCGTCACGCGGATCAGGCTCTTGTCCTGCCGCTGCATGGCCTGGCGGTAGTCGTCCCAGTCCGGATGCTCGCCGGAGATGACCCGGTAGTAGCTGACCAATGGCTCGAGTGCCTCAGGCATGTCGAGGACCTCGGCGTGGCCGTCGACCTGCACCCAGGCGCCGTCCCAGTCGTCGGACAGGACGCACACCGACACTTGCGCGTCCTTGCGGGCATTGGCGGTCTTGGCCCGCTCCGGGTAGGTCGAGATAACGATGCGGCCCTGCTCGTCGACGCCTATGGCGACGGGTGACAGCTGCGGGCGTCCATCGCCGCGAACGGTGGTCAAGATCGCCTTGTGCCGCGGCGTGATGAACGCCAACAGTTCGCTGCGGTCGACCCGGTCGGCGCGTGCGGTGCTCATCGGCGCATCCTACGGCCCGTGCTACGCAGAGATCCGCCTCACTCTGGGTGAGCGCCAAGGGTGGACGGATGCCGTCGAGACCAGCGCCACACTGCCCAGGCAACCGCGGCAATCAGCAGCAGCGGCAGCAGCGAGACCGTGGTCACCAACACCGCACCGACTACCGCCACGAAGGCCTCACGCGCCCGCAGCCAGGAGGCGGCCAGACTCGGCCCGGACGGCGGCTCGGTGATCGGGGCCCCGCCCGGCTCGTACAGCTCCACAGTCAGGGTGGAGAAGGTGGTGCGGTCGTCGATGAACTGCAGCCGTCCTTTGATGCGCTCGATGTCAGTTTGCAGGCCTTGCAACTGCTGTTGGATCGCGATCGCGTCCTCGACGTCGCGCGCGTCGTTCAACAGCCCCAGGTAGAAGCGTTCCTGCGCCTCTTGCTGGCGCAACCTGGACTGCAGATCAACGTACTCGGTGGACACATCTTCGGAGCTGATGCGCCGGTTGCGCACGATGCCAACGTCGCGCATCGACAGCAGCAACTGCTCGTACTCGTCGGCGGGCACCCTCACGGTCACGGTGCCCGCTGGGGGGCGACCCACGCTGTTGTCGGTGGTCGTCGCCACCACCGTGCCGCCGAGACGCTCGCTGGCTGTGACCACCTCGGCGAAGGCCGTGTCGAAGGCGCCCTCCTCGATCTCCAGCACCATGGTGCCGTCCTTGATGACCCGCTCGCCCGTGGCGGCCACCGGCAGCGCCTGCCAGATGCTGCCGTTGCTTGAGCCCTCGGCGAGCTCGCCGGCCGTGCTGCCGCCCGTACTGTCCTGCCCTCGGTTGCTCTCATCCGCTCCAGCCTCTGCTCCGCCTGCGGCCTGTTCCTCCAGCGACGCGCCGCTCCCGGCTCCGCCTCCGCCGCTGCACCCAGCTGCCAACACGAGCAAGAGGCACAACCAGGCGACAGGTGAGCGGTACATGAGGTCCTCCTTAGGCGAGCGGCTGCGGTTCGGTCGTTCGACGCCGTCGCGACACCAGGAGTTCCAAGCGACTACAGCGGCCCACCTCGGCCGGGCATGGGTCCCCGAGCCATGTTGGCGAATCGTGAGTGCTGCCCGATGAAGGACAACCGCACGGTGTCCAGGCGCCCGTTGCGGTGCTTGGAGACGATCAGCTCGGCCTCCCCCTTGTGCGCGGACTCGGGGTCGTAGACCTCGTCGCGGTAGATGAACGCCACCAGGTCGGCGTCCTGCTCGATGGAGCCGCTCTCGCGCAGGTCAGCCAGCTGGGGGCGACGGTCGTCTCTGGCCCTGTCCTCGGGCTTGCGCGACAGCTGCGACAGCGCGATGACCGGCAGGTCCAGCTCCTTGGCGAGGATCTTCAATCCCCGGCTGAGCTCGGAGACCTCTTGCACCCGGTTTTCGATCCGGCGGTGGGACTGCATCAGCTGCAGGTAGTCGACGATGACCAGGCTGAGGCCGTGCTTCTGCTTGAGCCGGCGGCACTTGGAACGGATCTCCATCAGGTTGATCCCGGGGGTGTCGTCGATGTACAGCGGCGCCTCGGCCAATCGCCCCATGGCTTGCGACAGCTTCGGCCAGTCCGGCTCCTCCAAGCGACCCGTGCGCAGTCGATCGGAGGGGATTCGGGCCTCAGCCGCGAGGATGCGCTGCACCAGCTCCATCTGCGACATCTCCAGCGAGAACATCACCACGGGCTGTCGCGACTCCACCGCGACGTGCGTGGCCAGGTTCGTGACCAGCGTGGACTTTCCCATCGCCGGCCTGGCGGCGATGATCACGAGATTCGACGGCTGCAACCCGGCGGTCAGCACGTCGAAGTCTTTGAACCCCGTCTCCAGCCCGGTGATGGACGAGTTGTTCTCGTGCAGCTTCTCGATGAGATCGAAGCTCGCCGTCACCAACTGCTTCATCGACACGAAGTCGCCGAGGTTGCCGCGCTGGGCGACCTTGTAGATGACCTGCTCGGCCGCGTCGACCGCCTCGGTGACCCCCTGCTCGGGTTCATAGCCGAGGCCGGCGATCTGGGTGCCCGCCTCGATCAGCCGCCGGCGCAAGGCCTGGTCGGCGACGATGCGCGCGTAGTACAGGGCGTTGGCGGCAACGGGCACCCTGCGCACGATGTCGTCGATGCCGACGACCCCGCCGACATCGCCGAGCGTGCCGCGACGTTCCAGTTCGTCGGCCACCGTCACCGGGTCGACCGGCTCGCCCCGGTCGTACAGGTTCCGGGCCGCCTCGAACATCGTGCGGTGGGCGCCGCGGTAGAAGTCCTCGGGCCCAACCAGCTCGCTGACCTCGGCGATGGCGTCGCGCGACAGCAGCATCGAGCCGAGCACGCTGACCTCTGCGTCGAGGTTGTGCGGCGGCACCCGATCGAAGCGGGCGGCCGCTGGTGTCCCGGGCAACGCGCGCACGCGCGCGTTGGGATCGAGGTCTTCTGCCCGGCTCGCCACGTTCTCCGCTCCTTGCTGAGGTATCCCTGGCACGCTACGTCGGGGGTGCGACACGACGAAGGCTCCGCGCGAGCCGTGGCTGAGCATTGCTGCGGATAACTCGACCGCCGTTGGAGGACAGGCGCTGGCGGGGTGTGCAGGACTCGGTCGTGCTGTGGACGGCCTCGCGCGGGTCGTGGACAACCGTGTGGATGGGCGCGCGTGAATTCACAGATGAGCACTTTCGGGCTGTGCGCGTGGAGCGCACACCTACCCTCGCTGTTCGAGCCCCGCAGGGTCCGACCGGGTGCCGTAGCGGACGCCCACGACCGAACACGCACCCACCTGGCCGGGCAGGCGGCACAGCTGAAATTTGGGTGGGGCATACACAACGCGAACGACCCCCGCCCGGTTGTGGCGAGGGTCGTGGGTGGTGCAGTGGTTGGCGGAGCGGTCTAGGTGCCGCGGACGATCGCCACCCGCAGGGTGGCGGTCAGCTCGGGATGGATGCGAACTGGAACCTCGTGCTCGCCGAGCTCCTTGAAGGGCCGCTCCAGCGGGATGCGGCGGCGATCGATCGGCACGCCGAGCTGCTGGTTGACCGCAGCGGCGACGGCGGTGTTACCGACCGAGCCGTACAGCGTGCCGTCCTCGCCGGCCTTGGCCGGAATGGACACCTGCTTGGCCTCGAGGCGTGCCTTGAGCTGCTGGGCCTCCCCGAGGTTGCGGGCCTCACGCTTGCCGCGGGCGGCTCGCATCGCGTCGGCGTCGGCGAGTGCTCCCCTTGTGGCACGCATCGCGAGATTGCGCGGCATCAGGTAGTTGTTGCCGTAGCCGTCGGCGACGTCCACGACGTCACCGGCCCCGCCGAGGTTGTCGACGTCCTGCTTGAGGATGACCTTCACGAGCCGTTTCCTAGGGCTAGCGGGTGGTGTAGGGCAGTAGCGCCATCTCGCGGGCGTTCTTGACCGCTTGGGCGACCAGTTTTTGGTACTGCGGCGTCGTGCCGGTGACCCGCAGCGAGCGGATCTTGCCGCGGTCGGACACGAACTTGCGCAGCAGCGCGACATCCTTGTAGTCGATGTACTCGATCTTGTTCTTGCTGAAGTAACAGTCTTTGCGCTTAGCTGGTTTTTCGTTGCGTCGTTGCGCCATCACAGCTCTCCTGGGGAAGCGACGAAATCGGGGCAGGCTAGAAGGGAACGTCTTCGGTTGCGGGCGCCTGCGTCGGCGCTGGTGCGCCGCTCCAGCTGGTGTCGGACTGCCCGCCGCCGCCGCGGTTACTGCCGCCGCGGTTCATCTTTTCGATCTTGGCCGTTGCCCACTTGAGGCTGGGGCAGACCTCGTCGGCCTCGATCTCGGTGACCCAGCGGGTCTGGCCTTCCTTATCCTCGTACGAGCGGCTGCGCAGCCGGCCGGTGACCATCACCCTGGTGCCGCGGTGCAGCGAGTCGGCGACGTTCTCCGCGTAGTCACGCCACACGTTGACCGTGAAGAAACCGTCCAGACGGTCATCCCACTGGTTGGTCTCCTTGTTAAAGAAGCGCTGGTTGACCGCCACCCGTATGTTGGCCACGGCGGCGCCGGCGGGCGTGTAGCGCAGTTCGGGATCGTCGGCCAGATTGCCGACGATGGTGATCACGTTGTCAGTCGCCACGAGTCCTCCATTTGGTCGTTGCGCGAAGTCCTACACACGCTTGGTTCGCACACCTGGACGAACGACCTTGTGCCGGACGATCTCATCGGCCAGCCGCAGCTGCCGTTCGAGTTCCAGCAACCCTTCAGAGGAGATCTGCAGGTCGACGACCGTGTAGTACCCCTCGTTCATGTGCTGGATCTCGTAGGCGAACTGGCGCTTGCCCCAGTGGTCGACTCTGTCCACCGTGCCGCCCTGGTCGGCGATCAACTTGGTGAAGCGATCAACACTGCTGGACACGGCGGCATCGTCGAGCGAGCCGTTCGTGATCATCATGAGTTCGTACGTGCGCAATGGACCATCCTGTGGTCGAGTGGCCCCTGCTGTCGGGCGCGTTGCGACGCGCCCCGCCAGGAGCAGGACGGTGGTAGGGCTGTAAACCGTACCATCGCCCGTCATCCACACCAACCCGGGCACCAACCCAGCTGCTTGGCACCGTACCCGCACCCTGTGACGCCCCCGACAGCGATGTGGGCCAGGCTGTGGACAGCGCTCATGTAGCCCCGCAGGCGATAGCGCACCCGACCGGTGTGGAGTGAGACAGACAAGAGCGGATCGCTGGCGAGGTGGCTGTTGCGACAGCCGACGGCGCATGACGTTTCGCTGGCGGCGCTGAACGGAGGGCGTGCTCAACGGCGGAGGACCAGGAGGTCACGGTCCTGCGCTGCCTGTGCGAGCCGGCCGTCAAACGACGCGACACGCGCGCCTGCGTCCTCAGCGGCGAGCAGGACGCAGCAATCCGGCATTCTCAGCCCCGAACTCGCGCGTAGCTGGGCGAGTCGGACGGCTGTGTCGGCGGGAAACGGCAGCGCCTCTACCTCGAGGTCGCGAAGAGCGGCCAGGACGAGATCCATGCGGCCCTCCCGGGCGGGCACAACCAGCACTTCCGCCAGCGTCAGCGGATTGGCAGCGAGGTCGTCATCGATCGCGCGCGTAAGCAGCGTCTCCGCTGCCCCATGGTGGCTGTCTTCACCGTCAAGGTAAGCGATGAGAACGCTGGCATCGAGCACGATCACGCCGGCCACTCCTCGCGCAGCTGTTGCAGGTAGTCGGGTCCGTAGGCGCCGGTGAGGATTCCGCTGTGTTGCCGAACGGCCGCAAGTCTGCGGCGGCGCCGCTCGTCATGCGCCCGTTGCGCAGCCTGGTGACCCTCCAGCGCCAAGCGCACCAGCAACTGCGGACGGCTCAGACCGGGCCAGCGAGAGGCAGCCGCATCCAGGGCGTCGGCGAGGTCGTCGGTCTCCGTCACGAAGTGACGAGGACGGGTGGTAGGCATCGCCTGAGTGTATCACTCTTGATAGATAGTGCTACACCCTGTACGCGGGCTCGAGTCCCGCTCCCCATCCGCTGGCCCCGACGATGCGCGAGCTGATCGCTTACCTGTCGCCCTGCACAGGCTGCTAGGAGCGGGGCGCCTCGACGGCCTCGACCTGCTCGGCATCGTCGGCCGGACCCCGGCGCGGGCGGTAGTGGCGGATCGCGGCGACCGTCTCGGCCACGTCGTGGGTGGCGTCGAGCAGGCCCGGCAGCGACGACGCCGCCAGCCCCAGCTCCACCATCCGGTCCAGCTGCGCCAGGAACGGGTCCCAATAGCCGCCCGCGTCCAGGACCACGATGGCCCGGTCGTGGTAGCCGAGCTGCTTGAGGGTGAGGATCTCCACCAACTCCTCGAGCGTGCCGATGCCGCCTGGCAGCACCACGAAGGCGTCGCTGCGGTCGTCCATCAATGCCTTGCGCTCGCGCATGGTGTCCGTGCGCAGCAGCTCGGTCACGTCCTCCAAGGCGATCTCGCGATCGGCGAGGCGATGCGGGATGACCCCGGTCACGTGCGCGCCGGCGGCCAGCGCGGCGCGGGCGACCTCCCCCATCAACCCGACGTTCCCGCCGCCGTAGACCAGCGACCAGCCCTCGGCTGCCAGGGCACGGCCGAGGTCGGCCGCCACGACCCGCAGCGGCGGAGCGACCGAGTCAGAGGAGGCGCAGTAGACACAGACGGAAAGTGACATCACCGGCGATGCTAGCGAGGCGGGCTTCGGCCCCGGGTCTTGCTGCGGGGTCAGGCTCGGCAGGCCACGGCGGCGTTGGCGGCGGCCAGCCGCTGCTCGGCGGCGCGCCGGGCCGGTGACTCCCACAGCCGTCGCGGCGCCAGCTGCACCGCCGAGCGCAGGCTGCGCCCCGCCATCCCCGTCACCAGGTCCGCGCCGGGATGAGCGGTCAGCCAGCCGGTCAACCCGAAGCGGGCGCGGGCCCAGCGCGGCAGCATCCCGAAGGCGATTGAGGCCAACCCGATCCAGGCTGGGCGCACCTGCAGGGGCAGGGGCGGCCCGAGCAGGAAGCGCATGGCCTCGCGTGCGGCGGCGGTGGTGTGCAGCTGCGGTCGCACCGCGGCGAAGTAGTCGCGCAGGTCGGCGGTGCTGGCCGGCACGTGGGCTGCGGTCAGCCCGACCAGCGCCGCGGCACGGACCTGCTCGGCGACGTAGGCGTCGTCAGCACCGCGTGCCAGCGGCGCGCCGCAACGGCGGTGGGCCGCCAGCAGCGAGTCGACCTCGCAACAGTGAACCCATAGCAGCAGTGCAGGATCGTCGACCCGGTAGCGGCGACCGCTTTCGGGCTCAACACCCCGCAGCCGCCGGTGGACTCCGCGCACCCGAGCCGCGGCGCGGTGCGCCTCGTCGGTGGTCCCGTAGGTGATGACCCCGACGTAGTCGGCGGTCCGGAACAGCCGGCCCCAGGGGTCGTCGCGGAAGTCGGAGTGTTGCGCAACCCCCGCCATCGCCAGTGGGTGCAAGGTCTGCAGCATCAGGGCGCGGAGGCCACCGAAGGCCACGGCCGGGTCGGCGTGCAGCTGCCAGGTGACGCTGTCGGGGCCGAACAAGCCAGGGTCAGCGTCCACCCAGCCAGGATGACACGGTTACCTGACACTGCTTAGTCGGTTACTGAGGTAGCGGGAAGGCCCAGACGCGCCACGGCGGTGCTAACCAGAGCGGGGTCGAGGCGCACCTCTCCGGTCGCGACCCACCACAGCCGCGCCACGTCGTCGGCCTCCGCGGGCAGCATGGACAGCCAGGCCAACGCCTCGGCCGCCTCCTGGCGGTGGCCGTCACACCAGGCGTCTGCTCCGAGGGCTGCCGCACAACGGCGCCCCAAACAGATCGGGCCGACCTCCACGGGTGCGCGGGCGCGGTGGGGCACGGAACTGGCCTCAGGTAGCGAGCGGACGTGATGGGGCACGGAACTGGCCTCAGGTAGCGCGCGGACGCGATGGGGCACGGCGGCTCGGTCCACAGGTCGGGACCAGCCTGGCCTCGGCGCCGCAACGGTCGCACTCACCGGCCTCGACCGCGGCAGGCCCCAGGTCGGGGTGGTCCAGTCAGGGATAGCGTCCGCGTAGGGCACGCCGCACCGCGGACTTGTCCGGCATCATTCTTCGCTCCTCGGTAACCGCACCCGATCTCGGGCCCATCTTCGCGACCGGATAACCTGACGCACCCGGCGCGGTGGAGGCGGCATGGACGACACGGTGGCCATCGGCGAGCACGACAGCCAGGTGCCCGCACGGCTGACATTCCCCGAGGGCGGCAAGGGACCTGGGGTCGTGGTGATCCACGACTGGTTCGGGCCGCTGCCCCATGTCCACAGCCGCTGCCAGGACCTGGCCGCCGCCGGGTTTGTGGCGCTGGCGGTCGACCTGTACGACGGTCGCACCACCACCGACACCGCCCAGGCCGAGGCGTGGCTCGACGAGCTGGACAGGGACCGAGCGCTGCGTCAGCTGCGCGCGGCCGTCGCCTACCTTCGCCTCCACGCAGCGGTGGCGCCCGACCGGGTGGGCCTGCTCGGCTACTCCATGGGCGGCGACCTGGCCTTGCTGGTGGCCACCCAGGAGGAGGTCGACGCGGTCGTCGGCTACTACGCGATCCTCAGCGACGACGAATTCGCTCCGCTGCGCGCGCCGGCGCTCATCCACCTCGCCGAGGAAGACGATTGGGGCTCCCCCGAAGCGCCGCAGCGGTTCTTCGCCGCCGTGGCCGACGCCGGCGGCAGCGTGGAGCACCCGGCCCATCCCGGTACCCAGCACTCCTTCGCCAACGCCGACGCGCCCGCCACCTACGCCGCGCAGGCCGACCACGACGCCTGGGACGCCACCATCGACTTCTTGCGCCGCCACCTACGCTGACCCACGGAACTCGCCGCCTTCCCACGGCGTCCAACCAGCCACGGACAACGGGGAGGGACACGTGGGAAGCTGCCGAAAGTCTGCGTCTGCGGGGTGGCTGGTCGGCGCGGTGCTGCTGCTGGCAGGTTGCGCGGCCGCCGGTCCGGCGGCGCAAGTGGGCACCGAGCCCAGGCCGACGGTGACCGCTACCGCGACGCCGACGCCAGCCGCGACGCCACCTGCCACCGAGGAGACCGCCATGGTGCCCACCCAGCTACTGGAGCAGCTGACCGCCGACGTCGCCGCGCGCAGCGGCGTGGACGCGGAAGCCGTACGCGTGGTCAGCGCCGAGGCGAAGACGTTCTCCGACGGGTCGCTGGGTTGCCCACAGCCGGGCCAGCAGTACACCCAGGCACTGGTGGACGGCTACCAGGTGGTGCTGGAGGCGCAGGGCCGCAGCTATGACTACCGCACCTCGCAGCGTGGCGGGTTCAAGCTGTGCGAGCCGCGCATGCGCCTCCGAGGCTGATCGCTCCCAGCTGATCGCCAACCCCACCCGCTCCGGTCCACCGACGCCGGCCCTGCGGGTCGCCGTGGCCCGCCCGTGCGTGCCAGACTCGCCGGATGAGCCGCCGCGACCCCGACGACCGGGCGGAGGACGAGGCCTACGAGGAGCTGGCGGCTCGCGACCTGCTACGCGGCCGCGATCTCGCCGGTGTCACCTTGGAGCTGCTCCACCGCGGGGACGAGGTCGCGGTGCACGCCGCGGGACGGCGCTTCGCCGGGACGCTGGTCCACGCCGCCGGCGACCTCGCCTGCCTGCGCACGCGGCTGGGCACCGTGGACCTGCACGTCGGCGACGCGACCATCTGGCAGGTGCTCACCCGGCACCGCCGGGGTGGCGTCGGACGGGGCGGGCCGGCGTCGTTCAAGGCCCGGCTGGGAGAGCACGAGGCGGTCGGCGCCACCCTGGAGCTGGGCATCACGTCGCCGGATGACGCGCTGGTCGCTCGACTGGCTGCCGTGGCCACCGACCACGTGGTGGTCGACGAGCCGAGCGGCAGCCGCTGGTTCATCCCGCTGACCAGGCTCGTTTGGGTGCTACCGGTCCTGACCTGACGTCGCCGGGGAGACAATCCGCGGCGCGTCCGGGTCGCCAACGGGCTGGCCACGCAGCCAGTCGAGAATCTCGTCTTTGAGGTAGCGGAAGGTGCGCCCTTGGGGGCCCAGCCGGTGCGCCGGCAGGACGCCCTCGCGCGACAACTTGCGCACGTAATCGATGTTGAGCTGCAACAACCGCGCGACTTGCGCGGCGTCCAGCACCTGTGGGTAGTCGTCGCGATCGTCAGCCATGTTGACCGACGCTAGCAGACGTCGACAGCAGCAACATGGTGTTGTCCACACTGGCGAGTGTTGGGCCATCTTGTCGCCTGCCAAGCAGCGTTGACACGGTTCGAGCGGTATCCACAGGCATAGAAATGCACTCTTGTGGTGCCGCACGACCTTGTCTACGGTCCCGAGGCTGTTGCCGCCACCAAAGGGGGGAGTGTGGCCGTCACTGAGTTGTCGCGTGGGTCCGGCGTGTCTACCGACGAGCCCGTGACCCCTCGAAAGTCCTGGTTGGGTCGGCTGTCGGCCGGCCACGTCCTGATGGTGGTGGCGGCGATCGTGGCGGGGCTGTTCAACCTGGTGGCGCTGCGGTCGGGTAACGAACGGGTGGGCGTCGCCGTCGTGGCGGCCCCGGTCGCCGCCGGGCAGCCGCTGACGGCCGACGCGCTGCGCTATGAACCACTCGGCATCGGTCGTTCCCTGCAGGCTTCGCTGGTGACCGAGGCCGCAGCCGCCGGCGGCAGTGACTGGGTCGCCGTTCGCGACCTGCAGGTCGGCGACGTGCTGCGCCGCAGCGACCTGCGCAGCAGCGCCGCGCCCGACGGGCAGCGCGCGATGAGCATTCCGGTCGACCCTGCCCACGCCGCCGGGGGTGCGCTGCGGGCAGGCGACCGCGTCGACGTCATCGACGTCAGTGAGGATCGCGCCGCCTACGTGCTCACCGGTGCCGAGGTGCTGGCCGTCACCGGAGGCGGGACGGGTGGACTGGGCGGCGTCGGCGGCTTCAGCATCACGGTGGCGGTGGACGCCGACGCCGCGCTGCGGCTGGCCGTGGCCATCCGCTCCGAGTCGGTCGACGTGGTGCGCTCCACTGGTGCCACGCCCGCCTCCGCCGTGCCGCTGGGGACGGGCGACTGAGTGTTCGAGCCGCAGATCGTCCTCGCCGCGTCGCCACGGGAATGGGCTCAGCGCCTGCATCGCCACGTCGCTGACCACGGCGGCGGCCGCGTTCGCGCCACGGTCCTGCACCCACACGAGGCTCTCGCCGAGCACTGCGACGTCTTTCTCGCCGACGACACGACCTCGTTTCTGTCGCGGCATCTGGTGAGCCAGCTCCAGCAGCTCGGCCGGCGGGTTCTGGGCGTCTACGACGGCGACGACGCTGCCGGCAAGGGCGAGCTGCTGGATCTCGGCATCGACGAGGTCATCGCGCGCGACGCGCCCGCCAGCGAGTTCGTCGAGGTCATCGCCGCGCTGGCCACCCATGCCGGCTCCGACGAGTTCACCCGCATGATCGCGACCCTGGACCCGGTCCAGCCGGCGACCGCCCCTGCCGCGACCAAGCTTGGTCGCCTGATCGCGGTCGGGGCGCCACCGGGTGGTTGCGGCGCCACAGAGGTGGCTGTGGCCCTGGCCGCGGCCGCGGGCAGGTACGGGCATCGCACCGTCCTCGTTGACGGCGACGAGACCGCCCCCGCGCTGGCCCAACGCCTCGGCGTCCGTCCCTATCCGAACCTGCGGTCGGCCGTGGCAGCGGTCGAGCACCACGACGGTCTGCTGGAAGACAGCCTCGTCCCGACACAGGCCGGCTTTGCGGTGCTGCCCGGATTGAGCGCCCCACGTGACTGGACGCACGTCCGGCCCAACGAGGTCACCGACGTCATCGAGCGGCTGCTGTTGATGCCCGTCGACGTCATCGCCAACGTCGGTCACCGGCTGGAGGACCTCGGTGCCCACGGCCCGAGCCGTTACGGCGTCAGTAGGGCGCTGCTCACCCGCGCCGACGGCGTCCTCGGCGTAGGCCTGCCAAGCCCCGTGGGGGTCGCACGGCTGTTGGGCTGGCTGGCGCAGGCCCGTTCGATCGCTCCGCGCACGCCGGTGCGCGTGGCGTTCAACCGCACACCCGGGTCGCGCTTCCGCCGCGGCGAAGTGGAGCGGGAGGTCCGCCGCGTCGTGAATCCCGAGGAACTGGCCTTCCTGCCCGAGGACCCCCGTGTCATGCAGGCCGCATGGGATGGCGGCGTGGTCGGCGACGGCCCGTTCAGCCGTGCTGTGCAGCCGCTGGCGGTAGCGCTGCTGGGATTGCAGGACTCGGGGCGCCGGCGGGTCGGAGGCCGCCGATGACGGTGCTCGCCCCAGGGGCATACGACCGCATCCGCACCGACGCCATCGGTCGCATCGAACGCGACCGGCTCGACCCTGCGGCCGACGTCGACGGTGTACGCGCGGCAGTGGTGACAGCCGTCGAGGGCTACCAGCGCAGTGCCCATCTCGGCGACGGGGCCGCCCTGCGCGACCCGTCCGACATGGTGGCCCGGCTGCTGCGCTCCATCACCGAATACGGGCCGATGACCGAGCTTCTGGCCCGCCCCGACGTGGAGGAGGTGTTCATCGAGGGTGCCCGTGTCTCCTACATCGACAGCTCTGGTCGCCTGCAGGGACTGTCCGCGCCGGCCACCGAGGACGAGAACCGCCAGGTGATCGACCGGCTGCTGGGTGGGACGCAGCGCCACCTGGACGCGGGCAACCCGCTGGTGCAGGCACGGGTCTTGCAAGGACAGGCGCGGCTGACCGCAGCCATCCCGCCCGTCGCCGACGCGCTGTCCGCCACGATCCGGCGGCACACGTTACGGCGTGAGACGCTGCCCGGCCTGATCGAGCGAGGCACGCTGACACCGGCCGCCGCAGGGCTGCTGTGGGCGGCGATGCAGACCACCAGCGGCGTGCTGGTCTCCGGGCCGCCCGGCGCCGGCAAGACCTCGCTGCTGTCCGCACTGCTCGCCGCCGCGCCGTCCAGCCACTGCATCCGCTGCTGCGAGGAAATCCGCGAGTTGCACGTGCCGCTGGCGCACGGCTCCTTCTATGAGGCGCGCCCGCCTGGCATGGACGGAACGGCGGAGGTGTCGCTGCGCGACTTGGTCAAGTTCGTGCTGGCGATGCGTCCTGATCACATCGTCGTCGGGGAGGTGCGTGGCTCGGAGGCGTTCGAGCTGACGCGGGCCGTCAACGCCGGTTGTGGCTTCAGCTGCACGGTCCACGCCAACTCCGCGCGTGACGCGCTCAACGCCCTTGTCAACGCCGCGATCATGGCTGGTGAGAACGTGCAAGAGCCGATCGTGCGCAAGGTCTTCGCCTCGGCGATCGACCTGGTCGTGCACTGCGACCTCGAGGACGCCAACCGCGCGGACCCGGCGCACGGGCTGCGGCGCCAGGTCATGGAGATCATCGCGGTAGTCCCGTCGCTGCACGACGACTTCTCGACCGAGCCCATCTTTGCCCGCGAGCGCATCGGCGGACCACTGGAGTGGACGGGGATCCTGCCCCCGACCACCGACCACATCGAACGCGCCCTGCCACGCGAGCTGACGGTGCGCGACTTGCTAGAGAGCGGGAGCTGGCCGCGATGAGGCTGCTGGCCGCGCTGGCGACCGCGGTTGCCGTCTACCTACTCGGCGCCGTGGCGACCGGTCGAGCACCGCAACTGCGACGGCGGCGCACCGGCAGCGGCGGCCAACGTGCCGCACGCCGCCGGCAGTGGTTGCTGCAGGCGGGAGCCGACACCACGCCAGGTCGCTTCACCGCGGCCTGCCTGACCTTGGGCGGTGGTGTCGCGCTGGCCGTCACGGCAGTGACCGACACCCCGGTCGTCGCGGTGGTGCCGGCGGTGTCGGCCGCCCTGCTGCCGCGGATGGCGTTGGCTCGCAGGCGCACCCGACGTCAGCGTGCGGTCCAGGAGGCCTGGCCAGACGGCCTGCGGGAGATGCACGCCGCCATCGCCGCCGGGATGTCGCTACCCCAGGCGGTCATCGCCCTTGCCGAGAACGGCCCCGCAGCCCTGCAGCTCGCCTTCGCCCGCTTCCCGGCCCTGCTGCGCACGGTCGGCATGGTGACGGCGCTGGAGATCGTCAAGGCCGAGGTGGCCGACCCGACGACGGATCGCGTCGTGGAGATCCTGATCCTTGCCCACGAACGCGGCGGGCGCATCGTCAGCGACATCCTTCGCGACCTGGCCGACGCGACCGCCCAAGACGTCCACACTCTGGAGCAGATTGCGACCGACGCGCTCGAGCAGAAGATCAACGCGCGGGCGGTGTTCGTGCTGCCGTGGCTGGTGCTGCTGACCCTGACCGCCAAGCCGGGCCCGTTCCGCGACTTCTACCAGTCGCCCAGCGGTCTCGGCGTGGTCGCCGTCGCGGCCCTGCTCAGCCTGGCCGGGGCGGCCATCGCCGACCGTCTGGCGCGCGACCCATTGGAGTCCCGGGTCCTCGCCGGGCGCAGGAGGGCGGCGCGATGAGCGTCGCTGCGCTGCTGGCAGCCATCGCCAGCGCGGCCGCCGCGGCCCTCGCCGTGCGGCTGGTCGTCCCGCCGACACCACGCCTGGCCGCTCGGGTGCGGCCCTACACCGCAGCCACACGGTCCGCGCTGGGCATCGCACCCGAAGTGGTCGCGCCGCGGCGGAGCGACCTCGGCAGCAGCGTGGCTGTGCTCACCGGCAACCTCGTCAGCGGACTCGCCGGGCGGCTTGGCCGGATCATCGACCGCGCCGGCGACGAGGCGCTGCTGCTGCGACTGCGCCAGGCGGGCGTCGACGCCGACCTACCCGTGACCAGTCGTCTGCAGGCTTACCGGTTACGGCAGCTGCGCCAGGCGGTGACGTGGACCGCGCTGTTCGCCGGCGTGGGCCTGGCCACCCGGCAGGGCGCGGCCACGGTGTTGCTGGGCGCCGGCCTGGGACTGGTGTTCGGCGTGTCGCGGGAGCGGACGCGGGTCGACAAGGCGATCTCCAACCGGCGCCTGCGCATGCAGGTCGAGCTGTACACCGTCAACCAACTGCTCGCCATGAGCGTGCGCGTCGGTGGTGTGGTGCAAGCCCTGCAGCGGGTCGTCGAACGTGGCCGCGGCGCCGTCGTCAACGAGCTCGGCGAGGTGCTCAACGCCCACCGCGGCGGCCGGCGGATCGCCGCGGCGCTGGAACAGGCGGCGGTGACCACGCCGGAGCCGCACGCGGCGAGGACCTACCGCCTGCTGTCACGCGGCGTGGAGTACGGCACCGACCTCGCCGAGGCGTTGCGCGACCTCAGCGAGGAGATTCGTAGCGAGCGTGTGGAGGCGCTCAAACGGACCGCGACCAAGCGCCGGGCCGCCATGCTCGTACCCATCATCGCCGTGCTGGCGCCCGTGATGTTGCTGTTCGTGGCGGCGCCATTGCCGTCAATCGTCTTCGGAGGGCGCTGAGACGGCGCCGTCCCCGACCATGGAGAGACACGATGCACCGACTGCAGCGACTGCACGATGAAGAAGAGGGCTTCAGCACCGCGGAGTTGCTGGGCAACGCGGCGCTCGGCGTCGCTGCCCTGGTGGCGATCTGGGCGTTGCTGCAAGGCCTGGGGGTCGACATCATCAACTGGATCGGTGCGCAGCTCGGGGTCTGATGGTCAGGACGGCTTCCTGACCATCCAGTACCTGTTGGCCGTGGGCCTGTCCCTGGTGCTGCTGGCCAGCCTTGGCAACCTGCTGGTCTTCTCCTACGGGCGTGGTGTGGTGCGCGCCGCACTCGACGAGGGTGTGCGCGCCGGGTCACGCGCCGGCGCCTCGCCCGCCGAGTGCCAGGCCAGGGCGGACGCAGTGCTGAGTGACCTGTTGTCGGGCTCCCTCGGCCAGGGTGTCGACGTGCGTTGTCAAAGCCAGGGCGGCACGGTCACCGCGAGCGCGGAGGCTTCCTTCCCGGCGTGGGCGCCGCTGGTCCCAAGCTGGTCGTTCACGACGACCGCCGAGGCCGTCGCCGAGCCGGCCCGGTGACGCCCGTCAACGTCGAGTGCGAACAGGCGCAGGACCGCACCGCGGTCGGGCAGGGCAGCGTCGCTGTCCGGTGCGAACAGGGCAGCGTCGCCGTCGAGCTGTCGCTTGGCATCGGCTTGCTGGTCCTGCCCATGGCGCTGCTCGTCCTGCTCCTGCCCACCTGGCTGGAGCGCCAGTCCGTGGCCCGGGTGGCGGCGCAGGAGGCGGCGCGCAGCGTTGTGGTGGCCGCCGATCCCCAGCAGGCGCCCGCGATCGCCCGCACGGTCGCGAACCGCATCGCGGCCAATCACGGGTTGCCCACGCGGGCGATCACCGTCCGGATGTCGGGAGGCATGCGTCGTGGCGACGTGGTCACCGCCACCGTGTCGATCGAGATGCCGGCGACCAGCTTCCCCGGGCTCGGCGAGGTCGCTGGCTTCTCCTACACGACCGCACACCGAGAAGTCGTCGATCCCTACCGGAGCCTGCCGTGAGTTCTGAAGAGGGCAGCGTCACCCTGTGGCTGCTCGGCCTTGTGCTGATCATCCTCGCCATGGGCGGGCTGGCGATCGATCTGTGGCGCGGCTTCAACGAACGGCGCGCGCTCGCCGGCATCGCCGACAGCGCCGCCATCGCGGGTGCGGCGGCTCTGGACGAAGCCGCGTTCCGCAACCACGGCAACGTCCGACTAGAGCCCGCGGCCGCCGAGTCCCTGGCCGCCCGCAGCGTACGGGGACAGTCTGACACCGCTGCGATGACCGGCTTCTCGGCGACTGCGGACAGCGACCAGGTCACCGTGGTCGTGCAAGGGTCGGTCGACCTGACGCTGCTGCGCCTGATGTCCAGCGATCAGGGCCCGCTGCGCATCAGTGTCCGCGCGACCGTGGCGCCCCGGGGCTCTCCCTGACACTGCGCGGCGAACCATTTCAGCGACGGACTGCAGCGCCGCGGGCCACCCCGCCGGAACGGGTGAGATTAGGGTCGTCGCAGCGGTGGCAAGGCGATCAACTCGCCGGGATGGATGACGTCGGGGTCGCCGGAGCGCAGCACCGGCGTCGCGGCCTCGACCAGTCGCAGCCAGTAGTCCGCGACCACCGCGGTCGAGTCGTCTGCACCATCCACCGCCACCTGCCGCTGGGCGATCGCCCACAGGTGGTCGCCGGCGCGAACTCTGTAGCGATCCGCTGGGCGATGGTCCCCCCGCTGTGAGACCGGAGCGGCGCGGCGGTCGGTCGCGGCAGCCTGTCGATGGGCCGCTCGGCCGGGTACCAGCCGGGCAGGCCTGGGTCTCGCACGGTCGTCACCGGCACCGTCGCGCGACCTCGACCTCGACCGCTGCCACGGCGAGCTGCCCTGCGCACGGTCAGGCGACCTCGACCTCGCCCGCTGCGGCAGCGGGTTGCCCTGGCTACCGGACCGGTCACCGTCCATCGTGGACACGGCCTGGGCGTCGGGCGGCACCACGACCGGCTCCGCACCGGCCGTCGCTGCCTGGCCCAACATCAGCCCGGCGCTCAAGCCGACCGCGGCGACGCGCTGGGTCAAGCGGCGGACCACCGGCAACGCCAAACCGTCGGCCAGGCGGACCGCGCCGCGAAGGCCCGACAGCCGGGCCAGCAGGCACAGCACCGTGCTGGCCAGCAACCACCAGGCGGCCGCCAACGCCCCTGAGCGCAACACCGCCGCGAGGGCATCCTCGGCGGGGGTGACGCGCAGCCAGCCGGCCAGGTCGTGCCAGCCCACGGCCAACCACGCCACCCGGCCAAGGCGGTCCAATGCCACCACAGCGGCCGCCTCGGCCGCCAGCACGCACAGCAACCGCAGGCAACGGGCCAGCCGGGGACGGTTCATGCCCAGGACCGTAGGGCGCGACGAGAAGCCAGGAGCGGCCAATCGTCGGCGCCTGTGGACAACGGCCTGCCGGCAAACGCCCGTGACACCCCCGGCTGGCGGACCCACACCGCACGCGCATACTGCACGGCATGCGACCCACCGAGCAGCTGTTCGCCACCGACGCCTACCTGCGCACCTTCGAGGCGGCCGTCGTCGATCACGACCCGCAACAGCATCGGGTGGCATTGGGCCGCACCGCGTTCTACCCGGGAGGAGGCGGTCAGCCCCACGACCTCGGCGAGCTGGGATGGAGCGACGGCCGTGCCGACGTCGTCAAGGTCGGCCGTGAGGGCCCGCTGCTGTGGCACTGGCTGGGCGACGGCGACCCCCTGCCTGAGCCCGGGGCCGAAGTCGCGGGCGCATTGAACTGGCAGCGTCGCCACCAGCTGATGCGCACCCACACCGCCCTGCACATGTTGTGCGGTGTGATCTGGGCCGACTACGGGGTGGCGGTCACCGGCGGGAACATGAAGCCGGGCGAGGGGCGGCTGGACTTCGAGCTCGACGCGATGTCCGCCGAGCTGGGCGCCTGGGCGGAGCGTCGCGTCAACGAGGAGATTCAACGGGCACGCGAGGTGCTGGTGGCCTTCGTCGACCGCGGCGAGGCCAGCACCGATCCCGCCCTGATCCGCACCAAGGCCGACCTCATCCCCGCCGCGGTCAACCCGCTGCGGGTCATCGACATCGTCGGACTGGACAAGCAGGCCGACGGCGGCACCCACGTCGCCAGCACCGCCGAGGTGGGCCGCATCCGTGTCACCAAGACCGAGTCCAAGGGCCGGGCCAACAAGCGGATCCGCCTGGCCGTCGATGATCTGGAGCCAATCGCCTGAACGCCGCGGCCTAGCGCCAGCACGCGCCGGTAGTCGCCCCGATCGCTGCGGCGGGCGCCTGAACGCCCTCGGTTGACGCTACGCGTCCTTTTGGCGGCGGTCGGTTACGCTGCGCCATGTTCGGGCATAGGGCCATCCCATAGTCGTTCGTTGGAGGAGACTTGACCATGTACCTCGCGCAGGTTGATGTTGGGCAGTCAGTGGAGGGAGCGCTGAGTTCGACCCTGGAGTTCTTGCCCAAGCTGGTCGGGTTCCTGCTGATCCTGTTGATCGGCTTCTTCGTCGCCAAGGCCATCGCCAAGATCCTGTCCAAGCTGTTGGACCGGGTCGGGTTCAACCGGGCGGTGGAGCGCGGCGGGCTGAAGACGGCGATGGACAAGTCGCAGCTGGACCCCAGCGACCTCCTGGG
>JACCTL010000058.1 GCA_013812395.1 Euzebyaceae bacterium | reverse complement strand
CGTCAAGGACGACAATCCATAGACGGGAAACGGCGGAGGCAACAAGCCGAATGCGTCCATCTACGTCGATGGGTCGGCGGGGGTGGCGGCCCAGCGTCGCAGGTGCTTGCGCAGGCGCCGGCGGGTGGCGAAGCAAGCGCCGACCGCGGCGACACCGACGAGGGCGCAGCTGATCGTCAGCAATGAGCGCAGGATGCCGTCGGGACGCCAATCGTCCCAGGTCAGCAATCCCCAGAAGAGCGCCCAGAGGCCGTACAGCAGCGCCAGGTTCCGGGCCGAACGGCGCCAGCGGCGGGCCAGCTCGGTAGCGACGCGCTGTTCGAACGGGTCGGCGGGCGCCTCACCGCGCCACACCTGGACAGCGATGCGGTGCCGCTCGGGATGACTCAACAGCCGCTCCCAGGCGTCCTCCCACAGGCGCTCGTCCCAGACCAGGGGTGCGCCGGCCTTTGGCGTTGAGGTGGTCCGCATCGCCCCCTCCTCCGGGATATGCGCGCGATTCTAATGGCGCTCAGCGCAGACGACGCTGGCGGGATGCAACGGCCGCGCCCGGCGCGGACCCTGCAAGCCCCATTGCAGTACCCGCCACAGCGCCTCGAAGACGATCGCCCGGCTGATCTTGCTCGCTCCCGCGGTGCGCTCCACGAATGTGATGGGGATCTCCACGATCCGAAAGCCCAACCGCCAGGCACGCAGGGCCATCTCGAGTTGGAAGCTGTAGCCGTCGGAATGCACGCTGGCCAGGTCCAAGGCTTGGAGCACCTCGACGCGGAACGCGCGGTAGCCCGAGGTCGCGTCAGCCACGGGCAGCCCGGTCACGGACTTGGCGTAGCGGTTGCCGCCCTGCGACAGGGCCAAGCGGTACCACGGCCAGTCGCGCACCCCGCCACCGGGCACGTACCGCGAGCCGATCACCAGGTCCGCACCGCCCAGCGTCCATAGCAGTCGCGGAAGGTCGGCGGGGTCGTGGGACTCATCGGCGTCCATCTCGCAGCACACCTCGAAGCCACGCTGCAGCGCCCACGCGAAGCCGGCACGGTAGGCCGCTCCCAGCCCACCCTTCGCTAGATGGTGCAGGACATGGACACCGGGTTGCGTCGCGGCGAGCTGGTCGGCCAGGTCGCCGGTGCCGTCGGGTGACGCGTCATCGACGACGAGGACCTCGACATGGTGGTCGCTGCCCGCCGTCACCTCGGCGATGCGCTGCACCACGCGCGGCAGGGTCAGGGCTTCGTTGTAGGTGGGGATGACCACCAGGACGCGCAACGCTGTCCTCATGTAGCGAAGCGGTAGGACACAAGTCCGGCCTTTCGTCGTGCGGGGACCGGTGGTCAGAACTTGAGGGGGAGGGCCTTACCGATCAGCGAGCGCTTGGAGGCGGTCAGCTGACCGGCGATCTCGAACAGCCGCTGGCTGGCCGGCGCGTCGGGATGCGCCAGCACCAACGGCACGCCGGCGTCGGCGCCCTCGCGCAGCCGCGCGTCGATCGGGATCGAGCCCAGCAGCTTGGTGTCCAGCTCCTCGGCCAGCAGGATCCCGCCGCCCTCCCCGAAGATGCGGTACTCCTTGCCGGTGTCGGGCGCCACGAACGTGGCCATGTTCTCGATGACGCCGGCGACCTTCATGCCCGTCTGGGCGGTGGTCTGCCCGGCACGTAGGGCCACCCGCTGGGCCGCCTGCTGCGGCGTGGTTACCACGAGCATGTCGGCGTTGGGCAGCATCTGCGCCAGGGAGATGGCGATGTCGCCCGTGCCCGGCGGCAGGTCGCACAGCAAGAAGTCCAGGTCACCCCAGTGCACGTCGGCGAGGAACTGCTGCAGCGCCCGGTGCAGCATCGGTCCGCGCCAGATCACCGGTCGCTCGGCGTCGATGAAGAAGCCGATCGAGATGACCTTGCAGCCGTGCGCCTGCAGCGGCATGACCATGTTCTCGAACGCCACCGGCCGGCCCGACGCCCCCATCATGCGCGGGATGGAGTAGCCCCAGATGTCCGCGTCGAGGATGCCGACATCGTGGCCCTGCTGGGCCAGGGCGACGGCGAGGTTCGTCGTGATCGACGACTTGCCGACCCCTCCCTTTCCTGAGGCGACGGCGATGACCTTGGTGTCGGAGTCCATCTGGGCGAAAGGAATGACCGGCTGGCCGCCGGCGGTGGTGGCGCCCGCGTTGCCGCGGACTTTCGACGCGAACTCGCCGCGTTGCTGTTCGGTCATCGGTGACAGCGCGACGTTGATGTCGGTTACACCTTCGACGGTGCGCAGCGCCGCGGTGACCTCGTTGTTGATCCGGTCCTTCATGGGGCAGCCGGGGACGGTGAGCAGTACGTGCACATCGACTCGGCCGCCGTCGATACCGACGTCGGCGACCATGTCCAGCTCGGTGATCGGGCGACCGACATCGGGGTCGTTGACCGTCGCCAGAGCCGTGAGAATCTGGTCTTTCGTGGGCACGCCGGGGCTCGCTTCCTGGGCCGCTGGGCCGGATGGACGGGGGTCGAGCGGCGACACGCGGGCGCGTTCGCCGAACGAGTCCAGCCTACCGGGGCCCGCCCTGGGACGCAGACTTGGTCGGGTGGGGTCAGACCGCCATGCGCCGGCGCACGGCCGCCAGCCGAGCCATCAGCAGGTGGTAGTCAAGCGGCTTGAGCACGTGGTCGTCGGCGCCAGCGCGCAGGCCCTGGATCTCGGTGTCCACGTCGTCCGAACCGGTCATCAGTACGATCGGCAGGTTGACCGTGACCGGGCGAGCCCGCAGGTTGCGGGTCACTTCATAGCCGTCGAGATCGGGCATGCCCACGTCGATCAGCACGATGTCTGGCCGCTCCTGGTGCACGATGTCCAGCGCCGTCTGGCCGTCCGGCGCCTCGATCACCTCGTAGTCCCCGGTCAGCATGGCGGCGATCGTCGCACGCACCGAAGCATCGTCATCAACCACCAGCAGCCGGGGCACCGCCTCGACGGCCTTTTGTTCGCTGGCCCTGGGTGTGCCGCACGACGGGCACGACCGCCAACCCAGATCCAGATGGCGCCCGCAGCTGGCGCAGGCGTCGGGGCGCAGGTCGGCGCTGCACCACGGGCAGACGGCGTAGTCGTCTTCGATGTTCTGGGCGCAGACCGGGCAGGTTCCCGCCTCGGCCACGTCGGTGGTCGTGACGCGCAACACCTCATCCAGCGTCGTGGTACCCAGGGCGGCCTTGGCCAGGGCGTCCTCGCGGAGGCTGCGCATCCCCGATAGGCGAGCAGCAGTGCGCAGTGCAGCCTCGGTGGACTGGTTGGCGACGTGCTCGCGGACCTGGCCGTCGACGGTGAGGATCTCAAGGACCCCGGTGCGCCCCTTGTAGCCGGTGTGGTTGCAGGTCGGGCAGCCGGCACCGCTGCGGTAGGCCCCGCTGGCCACGTCGCGGGGGGCGAGGTGCAGCTGCGCCATCAGACGCTCCCCGGGCACGCTGGACACGGCGCAGTGCGGGCAGACCGAGCGGGCGAGGCGCTGGCCCATGACCAGGGACAGGGAGCTGGCGATCAGGTAGGGAGGGATGCCCAAGTCGCGAAGGCGCACCACGGCGCTGGGTGCGTCGTTGGTGTGCAGTGTGGAGAAGACCAGGTGGCCGGTGAGGGACGCTTGCAGCGCCAGCTCGGCGGTCTCGGGGTCGCGGATCTCGCCGACCATGACCACGTCGGGGTCCTGGCGCAGCACGGTGCGCAGCGCCTTGGAGAAGGTGAAGCCGATGCGTTCGTTGACCTGCGTCTGGTTGACGCCCGGCAGCTCGTACTCGACCGGGTCCTCGACGGTGATGATGTTGGTGTGCTCGCCCACCAGGTGCGCCAGCAACGCGTACAGCGTCGAGGTCTTGCCCGAGCCGGTCGGGCCGGTGATGAGCACCAGGCCCTGCGGCCGCTCGACGATCGGCATGACCTGGGCGAGTTGCTCGGCGCTGAAGCCGATGTCGCCGACATCGAGGCGCTCCGAGCCTTTGCGCAGCAGCCGGATGACGATCGTCTCGCCGTTCATCGACGGCAGGCTGGACACGCGCAGGTCGACCTCGGCCGACTTGCCGGTGTAGCGGGCGCGCCCGTCCTGGGGCCGGCGGCGCTCGGCGATGTCCATCCCCGACATCAGCTTCAGCCGAGAGATCAGCGGGCCGGTCGCCGAGCGGGGCACGGCCATGACCTGCTTCAGCACACCGTCGATGCGGTAACGGACGTGTGTCTCCAGCCGCCCTGGCTCGACGTGGATGTCCGAGGCGCGAGCGTCGACGGCGTCGGCGATGATGCCCTCGCCAGGCGGATGACGGGGGCGTCCTCCGTGACGGTCGCCAGGGCCAGCTCCGCGGCGTCGTCGTCGCGGTTGGACTCCATCGCGTCGATCAGCTCGCCGGCGCGCTGGTCGAAGCCGTAGGCCCTGCGCAGCGCCGCTTCAATCAGTGTGGAAGAGGCGACCAGTGCGCGCACCCGGCGCGCGCCTGATGCCAGTCGCACGTCGTCCAGCGCGACGATGTTGGTCGGGTCGGCGCAGGCGACGAGCAGCGTCCCATCGGGTTCCGCGCCGATGGGCAGCAGGCTGTGGCGCTCCGCCAGGCCCGCCGGCACCTGAGCGATCAAGGCGTCGTTGATTGGCAGCTCATCGTCGCTGAAGTACTCCAGCTGTAACTGACGGGCCAACGCACGCCCGACGTTATCCGCGTTGGTGAAGCCGAGCCGGACGATGGTTTGGCCGAGCCGTTCGCGGCGCCCGTCGATGACCTTGGCGCTGCGCAGTGCCGCTTGCAGCTGCTCGGGCGCCAGCACGCCGTCGTCCAGCAGCAGCTCGCCGATGCGCCGGCGGACGCGAGTGGGTTGCAAAGGGGAGGCCGTCTCAGTCATTACCCGTCTACTTCGGTACGATTCACCTCCCGCTGTACCTGGACTCCCGTCAGGCTCATCCGCACATGCGACGCTTCCGGGGGACGCGAGCCCTCGTCTGGCCGCTGTGCGCGTTGCTGCTGGCCGGCTGCCAGCTGCGGGTGGGCATCAACGTCGACATCGAGGCCAACGGCGCGGGCAGGCTGCGGGTCGGCGTGGCCGGGGACCGTGCCTTGCTGCGGCGCGCCGCCGAGGCGGGTGCGGACCCCCTGGCCGACGTGGCGGAGGCGGGCCAGCGCCTGGCCCCTGATGGCTGGGTCACCACTGACCAGACGGCAGGCGATGGCAGTCGCAGGGTGGCGATCGCCGTGGACTTTACCGACCCCGCCGAGCTGGAGTCGCTGACGGCAGACCTGGCCGGGGCGCTTGACGCCGAGGAGGTCCGGCTGCTCGAACCGCTGCAGCTGACCGTGGACGACGAGATCCGGGTGGCTGGTGGCGCGGGGCTGGTGCCCACCCGCGCGGTTGCCGACTACGGGCTGACCCGGCAACGTGCCGTGCGCCTGCTGCGCGACAGCCGGGCGCTGAACTACCGGGTGCGCCTGCGCCTGCCAGGCGAGGTCGTGTCCAGCAACGCGCCGTCGCGCGAGGAGTCGACGCTGACGTGGCCGGTGGCGGCGGGCGAGTCGGTGCGGATCGCGGCTGTCGGCACGCGTCCCCGCACGCTGTGGCGGGTGCTGGCAGCTGGGGCGGTTGGTGGGCTGCTGGCGCTCGCCCTGCTCAGCCTGCTGCTATGGCGCCGCCGCCGGCGGTCGGCAACCTGAGACGACCTGCGGGATCCTGCAGCGCCCCGCCCGGCGGCGACCGGCGACGATGTGCTCTAGGAGCTGACCGACTCCGCGCGCTCGGCGCGGATGCGGGCCTTCTCGGCGCGGACGTAGGCGGCCTTGGCCTTAGCCCTGGCGACGCGCTCACTCTTGCCCTCGGCGATCAGCTGGTCGAAGACTCCCTGGTCGACCTGGGCCTCGACGTGGATCTCCTCCTCCTTCGCCTCGGCTCCCGCTGAGGCCTCGGCTGCCTCTGGCGTGGCGGCGGCTTCGACGGCGGCCTGTGCGGCGGCGGCGCGTTCCTCGCCGAAGTAGGGGTCGAGCTCCAGCAGCGTGCAGTCGCCGCGCCAACGCTCCAGCGCGCCGTCGCCGTCGCGCAGGTTGAGTCGCCGGCCCAGCGCCATCCGCGCGATCGTGTCGAAGCGTGGGTCGTCGGATCCGATGGCCCGCACCTTGGCCGGCACCTTGGACACGCGGCTGCGCAGGTCCTTGGAGCGGGCGGTCAGCTCCACCGACTCGGCGGTGGGCAGTCCCGGGACCTGCTGCTCGCTAGGGCCGTCGAGGACGTAGACCTTGCCGTCGGTCCACACGTACCAGACCGGCTGTGTGTGGGTCGTGGCCGGCCGCTTGCGCGCGGGCGGCTGTTCGACCCCGACCCACAGGACGGCGCCCTTGCTCAGTGCCTTGTTGAAGGTCTCGCGGGCCGCCACCGCCGGGTCGCCGCCGAGTCCGGACTCGATGAAGACGGGGATCGAGCCGATCTCGTCGTCGTTGACGACGAAGCGCATGGTGTGCTCTTCGCTGCGTTCGATGCGCACGCCGGAGACCACGTCGATGAAGCGATCCTCGAACATCTCGCCGGTCAGCTGCACCGGGCGCAGCTGCGAGCGGAACAGCACCCTGCCGCTGGCGTCGCTGAGCTCGAAGAACTCGATGCTGCGGCCTTGGGGGCCCTGGTACTCCCGCAGCACCGTGATGGGCCGTGCCTTGCCGGGCAGCGCCCCCTCGACACGGACCACGGGGTCTAGCAGCGACGCGTCGACCCGGCTCGCCTCGAAGATCTCACGATCGAGCACGAGGGCGTTGTGCAGGTCGGCGCGGGCCATCCGCTTGCGTCCTTGGTCGGGGTGAGCGTCGTGTCGCTGAGGCTCGCCGCGCCCCCGAGTTTGAGGGTGCGGGCCGCGACGGAGTATAGCCGGGGGCATGCCGCGACCCCCCGCCCAGCGATTCACCTTCCCCGCGCTCGCCGTCGGTGTTCTGGCTGCGTCGACGGCCTCCATCCTGATCCGCGTTGCGGACGCGCCGGCCTTGGCGCTGGCGTTCTGGCGCTGCGCGCTGGGCGCCTTGGCGCTGGCCCCCTTTGCGATGCGGGCACGGCAAGTGGGTGGGCCCCTGCAGCCGACCCAACGCCGGCAGCTGGGCCTGTCCGGCGTCCTGCTGGCCGGCCACTTCGCCTGCTTCATCACCGCGCTGTCGCTGACGACGGTGGCCTCCACTGCGGTGCTGGTGACCATGGCACCGCTCTTCGTGGGCCTCGGGGCGGCTCGGTTCCTCGGTGAGCCACCGTCACGGCGGACGTGGGCAGGCATCGCACTGGCTACCGGGGGAGCGGCGATCGTCGGCGTGGCTGATCTCGGTGACGCCAACCTGGGAGGGCGGGCGCTGCTGGGCGACGGTCTGGCCTTCGCCGGCGCGGCACTGGTGGCCGGCTACCTGCTGATCGGGCGGCTGGCACGCCAACGGCTGCCGGTCAGCCTCTACGCGGGTGTGGTCTACGGCGTCGCGGCGGCCGTGTTGCTCGTCGCCTGCCTGCTGACCGGCGCCGAGCTCAGCGACTACGACCGCACGACGTGGCTGGCGATCGCCGGGTTGGTCGTCGGCCCGCAGCTACTCGGTCACACCGTGTTCAACACCGTGCTGTCGACCGTCTCGGCGACGGTGGTCGCGGTGGTGGTGCTCGCCGAGCCCGTCGCGTCGACCACCCTCGCCTACTTCTTACTAG
This sequence comes from Euzebyaceae bacterium, assembly GCA_013812395.1. Classification (GTDB taxonomy): domain Bacteria; phylum Actinomycetota; class Nitriliruptoria; order Euzebyales; family Egibacteraceae; genus JACCTL01. Next base: position 3,686 of record JACCTL010000058.1, on the reverse strand, counting down.
CCGAGACGCCCAGCCCGTTGTTCTGGGCCGGCGGGCCGCTGATTCTGGCCGGCGTGTGGCTGACCGCGACGGAGGGCCGGCGAGCAGTCGCCGACCCGGTGGCGCCCTGATCTCGCTGGGATCCCGCATTGTGGACGCGTACCGGGCACGGGCCGGTTAGCGTCCACAAACCTGACAGGGCGAGCCAGAGCCGCGGCCGCAGACGCGGGACAGAGGTACCTGCGCCGAGTAGCGGCTGGTCAGCGCGACTTGTGCGACGGGTCGTGCCCGTTGCGCTCGGCTAGCGCCCGGCGCTGGCCGGCGGTGATCCGCACCGTGTTGCGCTCCCGCTGGGCGGCGCGCCGCAACGCCGCGTCGGCCTGCTGGGCGGAGTAGGCCTGTGAGGTGACCGGCAGCTTCGGCATCTGAGATACTCCTGTGTTCGCTGTACACAGCGTAACCGAACCACGAGGAAAACATGCGCGCTGGCCATCCGGCCGGGGGAGCACCAGCCACCTCCTAGCCACGTGCGCTACCGCCTACGGCTGCGCCGGCGCTAGTCACCCGCAACCTGCAGGATGTCGATCAGTACGCGGGCGACCACGTCGGCCAGCTCGGCGTGGCGGTCCTTGCCCTCAGGCGAGGTCAGCATGCCGTCATCGGCGGTACTCGATCCGGTCAGGATGGCCACGACCTCATTGCGCGCCGAGCGTACCGGCATCGCGGCGACCACCTGGAGTCCCGCGTAGCGCCCGAGCTGCTCGGCGTCCAGTCCGTAGCCGGGATCGAGCAGGTCCGCGCCGCGCGCCGCGTCGTACTCGCCGGTCTCATAGGCCCGCCCGGTGACGCCCTGGCCGATCGCCCAGCCGGTCGACGAGTGCGAGTCCTCCGGCTCGTAGCTGGGCAGCAGCAGACCCTCGTCGGCGTCGAGCAGGTACAGGCGGAACTCATAGGAGGAGGAGAAGCCGGAGTGGGCCAGCAGCGCGCGGATCAACCGTGCGCCTGCCACGGTGCGCTGCAGCTCGCGGCGTTCCAGCAGCGGCTCCAGCAGATCGTCGAGCTGCGCCTGCTGGCGGTTGGCTCCCCGACGCAGCAGCAGGGTGCCTAGCAGCCAGACGCCACCGATCGCCAGACGCGCCCACAGCGGAATCCCCTGCACGCCGGGGAACAGCGCCAGCACCACGCCGAACACGGCCAGGACCACGCCCGCCACGGTCACCAGGCGGCGTTCCACGGGCAGGGTCCAGTCAGGCATGACGGCGGCAGGCTATCCGCCAGGTGCGTCAGGCCAGCAGGTAGGTGACGCCGTGGCGTCGAGGAACTAGCGCAGGCCGGCGTCAGGCCAGCAGGTCGGTGACGCGGTGGGCGTCGAGGAACTCGCGCAGGCGGGCGACCAGTTCGAGGCGATCGAGGTCGGCTCGCGATGCCCACATCACGTCGTCGGCGTCGTCGGCCGCCACGGCCTCGGCGTCATCGACATCGACCCAGTGGTCAACGATGACGAAATGATGGCCGTCGACCACCCGCTCGGCGATGCCGCACAGTGCACCGACGGTGCCCTGCAGGCCGGTCTCTTCCCGCAGCTCGCGGCGGATGCCGTCGGCGATTGACTCGCCGAACTCCAGCCGCCCACCAGGTAGCGACCAGGCGCCGATCGCGACGCCACGACCTCGGCGCACCAGCAGCAGGCGGGACTGCCGGACACAGACGGCACCCACCCCGACCTGGGGCATGTTGTGCGCGTAGTCCTCACCCCGGGTTGAATTGTCCATCACGGTGGGTAAATAGACATCAGTGACAGAAGCCGTGGGAAGGTGCCAGCATGCAACCCGAGCACCGTCGTGACCGCAAGGTCATTCGCGAACCCATCCGAGAGCGCGAGGTCGAGCGAGAGCCCGTGAGTGAGGTCCTGCGTGAGTCACGGGGGCGTACCACGACCACCGATCGCATGGACAGCGGCCGGCTGATCGCTGCCATTGTGGCCATCATCATCGTGCTGCTGATCGGCTATCTGCTCGTAACCAACTTCGCCTGAACCTCAACCGAAGCTGGTGGTACCCGTGAAGCTGAAGCCGGCGATGCGCAACGCCGGCTGACGGCAGCCGTACTCGAACCCTTCGCCGGCGTACGCGATGTCGCTGCTGACCGCCTCTACCTGCGCCAGCGCCCCGATGAGAGACTGCGTGAAGCGCAGGTTGCGCACGGCTCTGGTCACCTTGCCGTCCTGGATGAGGAATGTCCCGTCGCGGGTCATCCCCGTCGCGGTCGTTTCCTTGCGGTTCAGCACGTTGGTGTAGTGGAAGCGGGTGACGAGCAGGCCCCGTTCGCAGCCGGCGACGAGGTCGGCGGTCGAGCCACCATCACCGGGAGTGAAGATCGGGTACAGCGCCATCGGCCCGTAGGTGTTGGGCGCGGGCAGCGCGTTGCCCGTCGAGTCGGTGCCGGCCTGCTTGGCGGTGTTGCGGTCATGCACCACCGACTGCAGCACGCCCCCGGCAAGCAACTCGACCGTGCTCGTGGGCGTGCCCTCGTAGTCGACGGGATAGCCGCCGGCATGCGGTGAGCGAGGGTCATCGGTCAGCGACACCCGCTCGTCGGCCACCTGCTCGCCGAGCCGGCCGACAGCGTAGGAGCGGCCCTCCAGGTAGTCGCGACCGCCGAAGGCCATGTGGGCCAAGTAGGCGGCGAGGGTGCCGACCGCGGGCGGCTCCAGCACCACCGTCCACTGGCCGGCATCAACGTCCGTCGGGTCCGCGCCGGCGCGGACCTTGTCCACCGCGCGGCGACCGGCGCCGGCGGGGTCGATGTCATGGCGGGAGCGGCCACCGTCCTCGGCCCAGCCCGACGAGGACGGCCCGGTGACGACGAGGGTCAGCGACGCCGACGAGCGCGGCGCGTACGACCGCTGGCCCTCGGTGTTGAACACGCCGATCTCGTCGGCCTGCGTCCGGTAGGCGCCAGCGGCCTCGTAGCGCTGGTCGACCTCGGCCAGCAGCGCCCGGACAGCCTCGGCACGGTCCTCCGGCGTCGCTGCCAGGGTCGACTCGTCGACATCGACGTCGCCGGCCTTGGCCATCGGCGCCAGTCCCGGGAAGGCCGGGTCGGGCGGGGACAGTCGTGCGATGTCGGCGGCCTGCCGGGCGGTTTGCGCCACCGCCGCCGGGTCGTCGGTGTGGATGGACGCGACGCCGACGCGCCCGTCGTCGGTGACGACGCGCACGTTGGCCGCAAGGTCCTCGCGCCAGACGTTCTGGTGGATCTGGGAGTTGGCGAATCGCGTCAACCCGCCGGCCTCGCGCTGCAGCAGGACCTCGACAGCGGCCACCCCACCCCCGAGGTCGGCGTCCAGCGCGGCGTCGGCCAGCCGGGAGACGCCGTCGCGGCCGAGCAGGGACTCGTCGCTCTGCGGGGTCATCGCACGCCCATCTGGACGTCGCGGAAGCGGGCAGGCGCGGCACCGTGCGAGACGCGGGCGACTTGGCCCGGCTCCCCCTTGCCGCAGTTCGGTGTCCCGTAGACCTGCCAGTGCTGCGGCCCGGCGATCCCGTCGCAGGAGCCCCAGAACACCGGGGTGCGGCCGGTGTAGGTGGGGTTGCGGTACAGCTTGCCGAGCTTGCCGCCGCGGATGTCGTAGGCGACCTCGCAGCCGAACTGGAAGTTGAGGCGCTTGTCGTCGATCGACCACGACTTGTTGGTGGACATGTAGA
>JACCTL010000054.1 GCA_013812395.1 Euzebyaceae bacterium | reverse complement strand
GCTCGAGACGCCCAACCCGAGCAACCTTCGCATGGCCGCGTGCGACTTTTACAACGACCCGACACACCGCTCACCGCTGCCGCCCGCCCTGACCGAGTACCTCGTGGCCGCGTCCGGCTTCGGCGAGGTCGAGGTGCGGCCCCTGCACCCCAACCGGTCCCCCTTCGAGCCCGTCGGCTCCGGCGCTAGGCAGCAGGTCGAGCAGCTGGTGGCGCTCACGCTGTACGGACCCCAGGACTACGCCGTCCTCGGCTACAAGCCGCAGCCGGCGGACCGAGCTTGAATGCGCCGGGCATTCAGGAAAGCGTGCGGCGGGGTCCTCTATCTCGACGGATACACCGTCCCAGCAGAGCAGGTAGGGGCCGCTAAGCTTAGGACACCTGCGGGGCGGCGCGGCGCCGAGAGCGGGCATCGCAAGTCGCAACATGGATCGACGACAGTCGTCCGCACGACAACGAGGTCGTAGTCAAGAACGGCAGTCTCCATCCCGCCTTCGAAGTGGCTTACTGCATTGCTAAGGCCGACGACCGGATCCCCGACTGGCCATGGCACGTCGTCGGCACGGGCCAAGGCCCCCAGCGTGGAAGTAAGGGGGTGACGCGCGGTGTTGTGCCGGCAGGCTACGCCGCGGGCAGCGCGGGTGTCACCCGGATCTTCCGCCATCGAGATGGGCTTCATGGATTCTTCGGAGAAGCAGCGGCGTTCGGCGCCTTGCCATTCGTCGTGTTGTTCCATCGGCGCGGCGCCGATGAGGCGGATCACGGCGGCGTCGTCGGGCAAGATGCCCACGATGTAGGCGCGGCGCTTGAGCTCTTTGTTGATCCGCTCGAGAGGGTTGATCGACCAGATGCGCCGCCAGTGCGGCTTGGGTAGCTGGCGGGGTCCACCACGTGGTGGGGCCATCGGGGTGATTCTCGGTGTGTACCGCCAAGTACGCACTGAAGGAGAAGCCACCGATGGCCCTGTCTGAGTCTGCCGTATCCAAGCTGCTGGACGCTTTCCGTGCCGGTGACGGCGTCGATCTAATCCGCGACGCCGTCACGATGGTGCTGCAGGAGTTGATCGAGGTGGAGACCACCGAGCAGATCGGTGCCGGCGCGGTTACGCCGAGCCCTCGTGGGGACGGCCGTTGTCCGGCCCGGTGACGCCGGGGGTCGTGGGGATGGGGCTGTCAGCCCGGCGGTTACTCCCCGGTGAGTCCGTCCACCGACTCCCGGAGGAGGTCGGCATGGCCGTTGTGCCGCGCGTACTCCTCGACCAGATGGAACAGGATCCATCGCAGGCTGGGTGCCCGACCGTCGGGCCAGGTGCGCCGGGCCAGCCGCTCCAGGCCGCCGTCGGCCAGCGCCTCCGCGACCAGTGACCGGGAGCGGGTCACGGCGTCCTGCCAGAGCGCATGGAGCTGCTCAGGTGAGTCTTCGGCGGCCGAGTGCCATTCCCAGTCGGGGTCGGCCTTCCAGTTCACCGTGTCCCACGGGGGCTGCCGGTCTCGCCCGTGCAGCCACCGGGAGAGCCAGTCGTCCTCAACGTAGGCCAGGTGCTTGAGCAGCCCGCCCAGGGTCATCGAGGAGGCGGCGACCGTCGCCCCCAGGCCGGCTGCATCCAGTCCCGCGCACTTCCACGCCAGGGTCGCGCGCTGGTACTCCAGGAAGCCCAGGAGGGTGGCGGTCTCGTCGGCCACGAGGGGAGGTTCCGGACGGCCCTGCTCGTCCATGTGGGTCATGAGCGGTGAATCTACATCTTCGAAGGCGGTGGACATAGGCAGTCGATATTGCCGGATCTGCGCCGGCTGCCTTGCGCCGAACGATGGTGACGGCAACCATCGGATAGCGGCTGATACCCAAGTGGTATGTCGCTGCCTGGGCATGAGGAAGCGCGTCGCGGCGGCCGTCAGCGTGGGTCGGTTTGGTATGCCTCGGTTCGGTGACGGATGGCGATCACTCGGACCGTGGCGTCCTCGTCGCGCAGTTCATAGATGATGCGGTACACCCCGACGCGCAGGGAGCAAAGCCCTTGAAGCCGCCCCCGAAGGGCATGTCCCACCTGCGGCTCGCGTTCCAGCACGCCGATGGAGTCCAGCACCGCCTCGGCGAGGATGTAGTCGAGGGTTATCAGGACACGGCGTGCGGATCGGGTCAGTACGACCCGGGCCACTACTGATGCTGCCGCTTGGCGCGCAGCTCGTTGCGAACGTCCTCGAGGGGGACGATCTCACCGGCAGCCAGCTCTTGGAGACCTGTGCGGATGGCTTCCAGCGTGCCCGAGTCGGACAGGATCTCCGCCGTCTCCTCAAGTGCGGCGTACTCGTCCGCAGGGACCAGGACAGCCTCGGGCCGCCCGTGGCGGGTTATCGTCACGTGCTCGCGGCGTGCGGCCACGTCGTCGAGTAGTTCTGCAAGGTTTGCTCGGAACTCGCGTGCCGGGATGACCTTCGCCATGCGAAGAAGCGTACACCATTGTGTACGCCCGTGCCGAAGTTTACCCAAACCCTATGAAGACCCCCGCGGACATCGAACAGGGCTGACCTTGCACGGTAGCGTTCTGCTACCATGCAGGGCCATGAGCGTCAACATGCACATCCGCGATCTGGACGAGCCCACCCATGAGGAGCTCGTGCGACGCGCCGAGACGGCCGGGATGAGCCTTCGGGCGTACGTCATCGACGTTCTGCGCCGGCACGCGTCGTTGCCAGCACTCAACACCTGGCTCGACGAGGTTCGCGCAGACCCGCCCCTGCCCTCAGACGGCCCCGACAGTGTCACCCTGGTCGCACAAGGACGGCGAGACAGCGACCCGGGGTGAGTCCACGCCTGCTCGTCATCGACGCGTCGGCGGTCGTCGAGGTCCTACGAGGCACCCAGCGCGGTGCCCAGGTCGCCGAGACGATGCGAGGCGCGTCGCTGGCGGCGCCGGCGCACCTGGACGCCGAAGCGCTGTCGGCGGTTGGGCGGCTAGCTGAGGCGGCAACACTCACCGACGCGATGGTCGAGCGTGCCCTCGCCCAACTGTTGCGGTTACCGGTCCAGCGCTACCCGCTGCCGCCCCTGCTGCGACGAGCGTGGTCGCTGCGCGACAACATCGCGCTGCGTGACGGGCTGTATGTGGCTTGCGCCGAGGCCATTGGCGCCGAGTTGCTGACGGTCGACGGCAGGCTGGCAAGCAGTGCTCCCGTCCAGGTGCAGCATCTGAAGTGACTCGGCACCGAGTGGGGAGTATCGGGCCACACTTACTGAGATCAACCACGGGTCTGATGAGCTCACCCCTTTGCACTGGCTGCTCCAGAAAGGATGCAAGCGCCGAGGCCGGTGTCTATTCGGCAAGCAGGCGCCGATAGCGCACTTCGGGAACCTCCACGCCGAGAACCTCTTCGAAGCGCTTCTCGCCGTCTGAGGACCATCCGGCCGCCTCATAGAAGCTGCGAGCGCGGCGGTTGTCGGGATGCACCCACAGGATCGCTTCGCCGAAGCCGGCCTGGCGCAACGCGCCCGTCCCCGCGTTCAGCAACGCTCGACCGAAACCGCCCCGCCACACGTCGGGATCGACGTTGAGCGCATACACCTCCCCAGCCTCGCTGGCAGGGTCGCCGCTCGCGGGACCGACCATAATGAATCCGACGACCACGCCGTCATCATCCTCAACGACGAAGCGTGAGAACCTCGGACGTGGATCCCGCTGCAGGCCCTCCAGCCACATCTGGGTTCGTTCGGTGGCGGTGAGCCCTTCGAGGTAGCTATCTGGCATCAGCCCACCGCGGTAGGCCTTCTGCCAGGCACGGACGTGTACGGAACCCAGCGCCGGGGCGTCGTGCTTCGTCGGCGGACGGACCTTCGGCATGGCGACCCCTTACGGCTACGGATCCATTGTGAACGACGGCCACGGTTCGCTGAAGCCAGACCCTCCAGGAACGGTCATCGAACCGAGGTGAGCCAGCGGATCCAGCCGCTACCGTCGTCGCCGGGACTTGCTTTCAGGGCTTGGTCCAGCGCCGCCGTCACCTGGCTGACGAACAGGTCGTGGCGGTGACGAGGGAAGGTGTCGTTGGTGAACAACAGCAGACCGTGGTGGCTGTCACCGGCCCCGATCCGACGCTGGTGGCATCTGAAGAAGTCCGCGGCGTTGTCGGTCACGACCGCGCGGCGCTCGTCGGATCCGTGCGACAACAACACGCAGTCATCGATGCCACGCAGGTGGGCCTGATCGCGATCCTGGACCGCTACTACGTCGTGGCCGCGGTGGCGTAGCTGCTCGGCGACGACGGCACTGACCATCTCGTCGAGCAGCAACCTCACCCCAACAGCGCCTGCGCAGCCTCGTGCCGACGACGAAGCTCCTCAGCCTCCTGCTGTCGGCGCTTCATCTGCGAGTCCACCTCGTCGTGGTATTGGGTGTAGTACGCCACTGCGACGCGGACACGAGCGGGATGGATTCCCAACCAGATGGCCGTTTCACCGACTCGGTCCTCGCCTTGCGACCCGAGGCCGGTAAGCACAATGATGACCTCGGCGATGTCGGGGCCGCCCGCCAGGCTGGCCACCCGTCCGTGGGCAGGGCTGTCGTGGAACACGACACCTGGGTGGTCGACCATCCGCAGGCCCTCGTCGATGAGACGAACCGCTAGTGCGGCGGGCCGCTCCCGGTGGCGGGCAGCGCTGTGTTCCAGACGGTCCTTGACCCGATCGGGCAAACGCAGACTCGTAGGACTTGGCATGTAGTCAAGTGTAGCGTCGTGCGCTACAGCAAAAGATGACCGCGCCGGCCGCGCCGGCCGCCCGAGGGTTTCGAAAGCTAGATCAAGCGGAAACCCAGGACGCCGGCCAGCTCCCGCAGCGTGCCACCCGCGCCTGCTTCAGCGGCCGAGTCCAGCGCCTGGATCGCCGCGGGCGTGTCGAAGTCGTCGTCGAGCGCCGAGAAGAACGCCATCGCGAGATCGGGGTGTCGGGCGTCGCTGCCGGCCGCGTCGCGCCAGCGCTTGAAACCGGCCGCCGCCTCCTGCAGCGCGTCGTCGTCATACGACCAGGTCGACCGGTAGTGGTGCTGCAGCAGGTAGCGGCGGATCGCCCCGGCCTCGAAGCGTTCGAGCAGATCGCCTACGAACACCAGGTTGCCCAGCGACTTGGACATCTTCACGCCGTCCAACGACACCATCCCGACATGGAGCCAGTAGTTGGCGAAGGGCGCCTGACCGGTGAGCCCCTCGGCCTGCAGGGTCTCGGCGGCGTGGTGGGGAAAGACCAGGTCGTTGCCGCCCCCGTGGATGTCGATCACCGACCCGAGTTCCTCGGCGGCCATCACGGAGCACTCGATGTGCCAGCCGGGCCGGCCCGCCCCCCAGTCGGTCTCCCAGCTGGGTTCGCCGTCGCCCGACGGCTGCCATAGCAAGAAGTCGAGCGCGTCGCGCTTGCCAGGGGCGTCGGGATCGCCGCCCTTCTCGGCGAAGACGGCCAGCATCTGCTCGCGGTCCAGCCCCGATAACTCCGGTAACCGCCCGCTGGCGGCGGTGTCGAAGTACACGCGACCGTCGGGAAGCGCGTAGGCCAGGCCTCGCTGCAGCAGGCCACCCACCGCCATGCGGATGGCCGGGATCGTCTCGGTGGCGCGGGGCATGGCGTCAGGCCGGCGGACGCCCAGCGCGTCGAGTTCGCGGTCGAAGCGGGCCACTTCGCGCCGGCCGAGCTCCAGGTAATCCATGCCGAGCTCGCGTGCCTTGCGCAGGATGTCGTCGTCGACGTCGGTGACGTTGCGTACCGAACGCACGCGGTGTCCTCGGTGCTCGAGGTAGCGGGTCAGCGCGTCGAAGGCCACGAAGGTGAAGGCGTGCCCCAGGTGCGTGGAGTCATAAGGGGTGATCCCGCAGACGTACAGCCGCACGGTGCGCCCCGCCACGAAGGGGCGGACCGCCCCGCTGCGGGTGTCGTACAGCTGCAAGGCCATCAACGCGTCGCAAGGCTGCTGCCCGCCGAGATATTCCGGCGCCTGCTCACAGCCGGAGCTGCTGCTGCGCCAGCGCGCGGATCGGCGCCCAGGTGTGGCGGTGCAGGCGGCAGGGACCTCGGTCCCGCAGCGTGGCGCGGTGCTCGGGGGAGGGGTAGCCCTTGTTCGACGAGAAGCGGTAGGACGGATAGTCGGAACAGTGCCCGGTCATCAGCGCGTCGCGGTGCACCTTCGCCACGATCGAGGCGGCCGCCACCGAAGCCGAGCGGGCATCGCCGCCGACGATGCGCTCGTTGGTCGTGCCGTAGCCGGACAGAAAGTCCCAGTGGCCGTCCAGCAGGCACACATCAGGCCGCAGCACCAGCCCGTCGACCGCGCGGCCGGCGGCCAGCCGGATGGCTTGGGTCATGCCCAGCGCGTCGATCTCGTCGTTGGACGCCTGCCCGACCGACACCGCGAGGGCGAAGCCGCGGATGCGCGCGGCCAGCTCCGTGCGGCGTGGGGGGTCCAAGACCTTGGAGTCGCGCAACTTGTACATGCGCCTGTCCGACGGCAGCACGACCGCCGCATAGGTGACTGGACCGGCCCAGGCGCCACGGCCGACCTCGTCGATCCCGGCGACGATCGCACCCTGGTCCCACCAGGGCCGTTCGTAGTCCAGGCCGGGCACGTCGGGAAGCCGACGGCGGTGACCATTCTTGTACACCACGTTCTTGCGTTGGCTGGCTGGCAGCATCATCGTCACCGTAGCGCAGCAGATGCTCCCGCCCGCCTCTTGACCCCGCGCTTCCCTCGCCGCACCCCCGGCGTCAGCCGAGGCGTCGGCGGACGGCCTTACCGACCTCGCCCGGCTTGGCGTGGCGTCCGGTGGCCTTCTTGCTGTAGATGCGCTCGCCATCGACGTCAACCTCGAAGACCCCGCCGGCGGACGGGACGATCGTCAGCTGGCCGATGTCGTGGCCGTGGCCCTCCAGCAGCTCGGCCGCCAGACCGGCGGCTCGCGAGGCGTAGCCTCAGACCGCGCAGTACTCGATCCTGATGTCCATCACCGTTGGTCCTACCCCGACCGGCCGGCGCTATCCCCATCGCCGGTGAGCGGGATGGGTCTGCCCGGCTCGCCGGGCGGCGATCCCTCCTCGACGGCGTGGCGCACGGCTTCGGCCACGGCTTTGGCGACGTCAGGGTTGAACACGCTCGGGATGATGTAGTTGGGCCCCAGCTCCTCGGCGCCGACGACGCCGGCGATGGCGCGGGCGGCGGCGATCTTCATGGCTTCGGTGATGTCGCGGGCACCGGCGTCCAGCGCCCCTCGGAAGACGCCGGGGAACGCCAGTACGTTGTTGATCTGGTTCGGTTCGTCGCTGCGGCCGGTGGCCACGACGGCGGCGTGGTCGCGGGCCTCGCGCGGGTCGACCTCTGGATCGGGGTTGGCCAGGGCGAACACGATCGCGTCATCGGCCATCGTGGCGATGTCGTCGCCGCCGAGCAGGTTCGGCACGCTCACGCCGATCAGCACGTCGGCGTCCACGATGGCGTCGCGCAGCCCGCCGGACCGGTGCTGCGGATTGGTGTGGTCGGCAACCCACTGGTGGGACTCGTTCAAGTCGGCCTCGCCGGCGTGCAGGATCCCGTTGCGGTCGCAGGCAAGGATGTGGCGCGCTCCCTCGGCCCGCAGGATTTTGATGATCGCCACACCGGCCGCGCCCGCGCCAGACAGCACGATCTTGGCGTCGGCCAGCTGCTTTCCCACCACGCACAGCGCATTGGTCAGCGCGGCCAGGACCACGATCGCCGTGCCGTGCTGGTCGTCGTGGAAGACGGGGATGTCCAGGCACTCCCGCAGTCGCCGCTCCACCTCGAAGCAGCGGGGGGCGGCGATGTCCTCCAGGTTGATCCCGCCGTAGGCCGGCGCCAGCAGCTGCACGGTCCGCACGATCTCGTCGGCATCCTGCGTGTCGAGCACGACCGGCCAGGCATCGACGTCAGCGAACTGCTTGAACAGCACGGCCTTGCCCTCCATCACGGGCAGCGCTGCCGCGGCTCCTAGGTTGCCCAGCCCGAGCACCGCCGAGCCGTCGGTGACCACGGCGACGGTGTTGCGTTTCATGGTCAGGCTGCGCGCATCCTGCGGGTTCTTGGCGATGGCGAGGCAGACCCGCGCGACGCCGGGCGTGTAGGCCATGGACAGGTCGTCCCGCGTGCGCAGCGGCACCTTGGGCGCGACCCGGATCTTGCCGCCGAGATGTAGCAGGAACGTGCGGTCGCTGACTTTGTGGACGCGGGCGTCGGTGACGGTGTCGACGGCTGCGGTGACCGCCTCGGCGTGGGCCTGGTCGGCGGTGTTGACGGTGAGGTCGACGACCAGGCCGTCACCGCGCGACTCGACGATATCCACGGCCGTGACCCCGCCGCCGGCCTCGCCAACGGCGGTCGTGACGCGCCCGATGCCGCGTGGGTCGTTGCCG
>JACCTL010000195.1 GCA_013812395.1 Euzebyaceae bacterium | reverse complement strand
TCGTGCCGGCGCTGTTCGTCCCCAGCTACGGCGCACTCCTCGCGGCCCACTACGCGCTACCCGTCGCCGACAGCCTCGAGGTGAGATGAGTCAGGCAGCCCAGGCCAGTGGCTGTGGCCGCGGGAAGCGCGATTGGATCTGGACCGGTGTCCCGCCGCGAGCCGAGCTCAGCGCCGCCTCGATGATCTCAACGACGTGGGCGGCGTGCGCGCCACTGGTGAGGTGAACGCCACCCTCGATGGCGACGCGGGCCAACTCCTCGACGCCCGCTGCCCATGGGAGCATCACCTGCGGCGTCCGGATCAGCGGAACGTCTCGGTACGGCTCACCCGACGGGGAGTGCTCCAGTCTTCCGCCGAAAGTGAACCAGGTCGAAAGCCACAGTGAGCCCTCATCCCCGTGAAGCTCGACGCCGCACTGGCGGGCTGGGTCGTGCACGTAAAAGTTGGTCGTGAGCCGCACCAGGGTTCCGTCCGCGAGCTCCACCACGGCCACGACGAAGTCGGGCGATTCGACGTTGAACCATTGGCCCTCACGCGTCGAACGCTGCGCCAATAGCGTCGTGGCGGAGGCCGTGACCCGCACCGCGGGACCGAGGATTCCGGTCAGCAGCGTCAGCGGGTAGACCCCAACGTCGAACAGAGGCCCGGCGTCATAGAAGGGCTGCGGTGCCGCGTGCCAGCGCTCCATTCGCCCCCAATTGACATCCGCGTAGGCCAAGCGGACCGTTCCGAGACCCCCGTTGCGCACCATGCGCCACGCCGTTTGCGCCAGCTCGCCGAGCAGCACGATTGGTGCAGCCCCGAGCCGGAGGTTGCGCGCGGTGGCTGCCGTGTTCAGGAATCGCGCCTCGGCGGCGCGCAGGGCCATCGGCTTCTCGCTGAAGACGTGCTTGCCGGCCTCGAGGGCGGCGCGGGTGACAGGTCCGTGCGCGCGGTGGCTGGTCAGATTCACCACCACCGCCACCTCCGGGTCCGCAAGCAGGGCGTCGGAATCGAGGTAGGTCCGGCACCCAACGTCCGTGGCCATCGCGTGTGACCGTGCCGGGTCGAGGTCGGTGACGCCCCGCAGCACCAGGTGCGGGTAGCGTCGGAGATCCTCGGCGTAACGGGCCGCGATGTTCCCGCAGCCCACGATCGCGACGCCGAACGGTTCGGTGCTCATCGCGGTGGGTCCGCAAGCCAGGCCCCGAGCATCTCGCAGTTCGCCCGCACGTCCTCGCTCGGGTCGAAGTTCTCCGGTTCGTGCTCAACGCTGATCATGCCCGTATAGCCATTGCGTCGCAGCGCCTCCACACAGGGCCGGAGCGCAACGATGCCCTGGCCGTAGCGGCAGGCCTCGTGCGGCATCCCGGCATGACGGACGTCCTTGAGGTGCACACTGACCACGTGCGGCGCCAGCTCGTCGATCGCACGGGCCGCGTCGTAGTCCTGGGTGCCGTACCAGCCGGTGTCCACGGTGGTGCCGATCGTCCCGCCGGCCCCGTCACCGATCTGCGCCAGCATCTCGGCAGGCGTCCGCTCGGGGTGGTTCTCGATCCCGAAGACGAGCTCGTGGCGCTCCAGGGTCCGGACGAGGAACGCACGGTCGTCGGCGAGCAGCGGCGTCCCGCCGGCCAGTACACCAGCGCCGAGCGCCACCGCGACCCGGCAGGTCGCCTCCAGCCGCTGGCGACTGTCCCCGAGCCCGCCGGCCAGGCTGGCCACGCGCAGGCCACGAGCGTGCAGCGCGTCACGGGCCTGCGTGATGTGCGCGTCGGTCGCCCAGCCGGGGTCCAGGTGAGCGTTCCACAGATCGATGGCTTCGAAGCCGAGCCGGACCATCTCGTCGAGCAGCGCCTCGAACCGGCCGCGGAAGGTGCCTGTGGGGCGGAACCACTCGCGCGTGGCGTGGTCGCCCTGCCCCCAGCCACCTGACATCTCATAGCCCAGCTCGCGGGACACGAAGTTGGCGGTCATGAACGAGATTCTGATGACGCCCGACCTGTCGATTCGAGTGGTTTGCGCAGGCCGTGTTACACCCCCCACGCCGCGGTCGTCGATCCGGACGCCACCACGGTCTGTGCCCATCCTGGAGGAAGACCGATGAACAGGCAGATCCAGCTTCCCCCCGACTTCTTGTGGGGTGTGGCGACGTCGTCGTACCAGATCGAAGGAGCGGTCGCCGAAGACGGCCGCGGCGAGTCGATCTGGGACCGCTTCAGCCACACGCCAGGCAAGATCGACAACGGCGACAACGGGGATGCCGCCTGCGACCATTACCACCGCTACGCCGACGACATCGAGCTGATGGCCGAGCTGGGCGTGGGCGCCTACCGCTTCAGCGTCGCCTGGCCGCGCGTGTTCCCGGACGGTGGCACGCAGCTGAATCGCAAGGGCCTCGACTTCTACCAGCGCCTCACCGACCGGCTGTTGGACCGAGGGATCGCCCCGGCGGTGACCCTCTACCACTGGGATCTGCCGCAGGCGCTGCAGGACCGCGGCGGCTGGACCAATCGCGACACCGTGGCGCGCTTCAGCCATTACGCCGAAACCCTCTATGACGCTCTCGGCGACCGTGTCGAGTTGTGGATGACGCACAATGAGCCGTGGGTGGCGGGCTTTCTGGGCGATTTTCGCGGCGTGCACGCGCCCGGCTCGACGGACCTGCAGGCCGCCCTGCGGACCATCCACCATCTGCTGCTGTCCCATGGCGAGGCGGTCGCCGCGTATCGCGCCAGCGGGCGCTCCGGACAGATCGGCATCGTGCTGAGCCTGCACCCCACCTATCCGGTGGACGACACGCAGGAGGACCGGGCGGCGGCAGAGGGTTCCGACGGCTACACGAACCGCTGGTTCCTCGACCCCATCTTTCGCGCCAGCTACCCGGCCGACATGATCGAGCGTTTCCAGCGAGCTGGGGCCCGGATCGACTTCGTCGAGGACACGGACCTGGCGGCCATGGCCGAGCCGACTGATTTCCTCGGTGTGAACTACTACTTCCCGCGCCGCGTCAGTGCCTCGGGTGCCGAGTTCGGGTGGAAGGTCAAAGAGCACCCCGATCCCGGCGTCCCGACGACCGCGCTGGGTTGGGAGATCACCCCCTCCGGCCTCACCGAGACCCTGCTGCGCCTACGCGCCGAGTACGGGGACATGCCGTTCTATGTCACCGAGAACGGGGCGGTGTTCGCCGACGAGGTCGAGCCGGACGGGCGGGTCAACGATCCGGGCCGGGTTGACTTCTTGCGCCGGCATTTCGCGGCCGCGCAGCAAGCGATCTCCGCGGGCGTCGACCTGCGCGGCTACTTCGTGTGGTCTCTGCTGGACAACTTCGAATGGGCCTTCGGTTACAGCCCACGCTTCGGGATCGTCTACGTCGACTTCCAGACCCAACGCCGCATTCCCAAGGACAGCTTTGCCTTCTACCGCGACGTGATCGCCACGAACTCCTTCGAGCTGCCTGACGGCGCCTGAACAAGGCCGCGTAGCGGCGAGAAGAACACCCACAGACCGGCCAGGATCATCCCCACGGCTGCGATCGCGAGCGCCGTGCGCACGCCGATCACGCCAACCAGCACGCCGGCCAGCAAGGCACCGACCGGGGTGGCGCTGGTCGACAAGAAGCGCATCGTTGCGTTGATCCTTCCTTGCAGCTGATCTGGTGTGATCGCCTGTCGCAGGCTCAGCGCGTTGATGTTGTAGGTCGCCCCACCGAACCCGTCCAACACCTCGCCGAACGCCAGGATCGCTAGCGTCGTCGCCAGGGGGCCCCCAGCCAGCGGGACCATCAAAGCTCCGACCCCGCTCATCACCACCCCGACCACCATGATCGGTCCCAGCCCGAAACGACCTGCCATCCGCGCGGCCAGCAAAGCGCCGAGCAAGCCACCCGCTGCGCCGATCGTCGCGATGACGCCGATGGTGGCCGGCCCAATGCCGATCTCACGCACCAGATACAGGATGCGCAGCGTGAAGAAGAACTGCAGGAAGAACACGAAGGTTGCCGAACTTGCTGGCAGCGGGCGAAGGATCGGGTTGCCCAGCACCAGCCCGAACCCGTCGCCGACATCCCTGTAGAGCGGGCGTCGCTGCCTTGGCGGGCTCACCTGCGACCTCGGCGCGCGGATGAGCCCCAAGAACACCGCGGAGCACAAGTACGAGACCGCGTCGACCAGCAGAGCGATGCGGTCAGCACCTGCACCAGAGGGCCGGCGATACCGGGACCGGCAACCGACACCACCGAGTTGCTGGCGGCCAGCGCACTGTTGCCCGCCACCAGGCGCTCCCGTTGCAACAACGTCGGCAGGAACGATTGGCTTGGTGATGCTGAAGCCCACCACCAGCATGCTGAACAACAGCGACACGACGTACAGCTGCTCGATGCGCAGTATCCCGGCTGCGGCGGTCAACGGCACGGACGCGAGCAGAAAGGCGCAGCCGACGTCGGCGCCGATCATGACCCGGCGGCGGCAACCGATCCACCGACGGGCCGGCGAGCAGCGCGGCGAAGACCATCCCGACGGTCCACATGCTCTGGATGCCCATCTGCGCGGGCGTGGCCTCCAGAACAACGACGACCGTGAGCGGCACGGCCAGTCGGGTCACCTGTGACCCGGCGAGCGAGGCGACTTGGGCCGCCCACAGCTTGGCGAACTGCGGGTGCCGCCACAGCCGGCCCGGTCGCTGTTGCTCGGCGGTCATCCGTCCGTGAGCGAGGTCGCCAACTCGGCCGCCGCCGCCGCGGCGACGCGGTACGCGGTCCGCAGGCGGGCGGCATCCACCTCGCCACTCGGCTCGACGACCATGCCGGCGCCCAGCCCCCAGGTGGTCGTGACCTCGTCGAAAACCTGACCCGACGCGACGGTCGCGGCCTGCACGCAGGCCCCCGTCGCCACAGTCTCGGTGGCGTCGGGAACGACCACTGGACCCGCCCACAGGTCCGCCGCCAGCCGGCGGTACGCCGGCGAACGCGCCCCGCCGCCGATCAGCAGCCGCCGGCCCGAGGTGTCGACACCGGCCCGACGCAGTGCATCGCTACCGTCGAGCAGGTTGCACAGTACGCCGACGTGGGCCGCCCGTGACAGGTCGGCCGGCGTGGTGTCGGTGCGCAGTCCCGCCAGCAGGCCCGTCGCCGCGGGGAGGTTGGGACTGCGCTCGCCGTCGAGGTAGGGCACGAGCACAACGACGCCGTCTGAAGGGGCTTCCAGCGCCAGCGACGCAAGCCTGGCTGGGTTAGCCCCGAGCAAGCGCCCGACCGTGTCGGTCACTTTGGTGGCGTTCAGCGTGCAGACCAGCGGCAGGTAACGGCCGGTGGCGTCGGCGAAGCCGGCCACCAAGCCGCTGGCGTCGGCGGTGGGGATCTCGGAGCGGGCGTAGACCGTCCCGGAGGTGCCCAAGGACACGACCACGTCCGCCGGCTGCAGACCCAGCCCCAGTGCAGCCGCCATGTTGTCGCCGGTCCCGGCCGTGACGAGCACGCCGGCCGGCAAGCCCAGCTCGTCGGCGATGTCCGAGCCGATCGTGCCCGCTGGTTCGTCTGACGCGAGCACGCGCGGCAGCCGCGGCAGCCAGGCCTGGGCGTCGTTCACGGCCGTGGCCAGCAGATCAGCGTCGTACTGTCCCTGGAAAGGTGACCACCATCCTGTGCCCGATGCGTCACCGCGGTCGGTGACGTGC
Source organism: Euzebyaceae bacterium (assembly GCA_013812395.1). Lineage (GTDB taxonomy): Bacteria > Actinomycetota > Nitriliruptoria > Euzebyales > Egibacteraceae > JACCTL01. The sequence continues at coordinate 8,364 of JACCTL010000195.1, read as the reverse complement.
TCGCCGCACAGGCGCCACGTCAGGTAGTCATGCGGCAGCATCACCCGCTCGACACGCGCGAGGTTGTCCGGCTCGTGCTCGGCCAACCAGGCCAGCTTGCTGACCGTGAACGAGGCCACGGGCACCAGCCCGCACGCCCGCGCCCATGCCTGCGCCCCGAGCCGTTCGGTGAGCGCCATCGCCTGCGGCGCCGACGTCGTGTCGTTCCACAGCTTGGCGTCGCGGACCGGTCGGCCGCCGGCGTCGAGGACGACCAGCCCGTGCTGTTGCCCCGCGACCGCCACCGCGGCGACATCCCCCAAGTGCTCGGCGACTTGCGCGAGCGCTGCGCGCAGCGCGTCCCACCAGGCCAGCGGGTCCTGTTCGCTTACCGGCGGGCTCGTCGGGGGGTGCGGCGCGCGGCCGCTGGCGATCAGCGCGCCGTCAGTGACCGCACGCAGCTCGACCTTCGTCGACTGGGTCGACGAGTCGACCCCGCAGACCAGGCGCGCGGTCACCGCACCTGGTGGACGTAGCGGGCGACCAGGTTCTCCAGCGCCTCTTGCCGGCCCGACACCGGTTGCGGGGATGTGTCACGCGACGAGACGTAGGCGTGCAGATCCTGCAAGCTGCGGTCCCCGGCGAGGATGCCCCGTCCCAGCTCACCGTCCCAGCCGCGGTACCGCTGGGCCCGGCCCCGTTCGAACACACCGTCTGCGAGCATCTCGGCGGCGACCAACAGGGCGTGGGCCACGGTGTCCATCCCGCCGATGTGCGCGTGGAACAGGTCGCTACGGTGCAGCGACTGTCGGCGCAGCTTCGCGTCGAAGTTGAACCCACCCGTGGTCAACCCGCCCCCGCGCAGGATCTCGTACAGGCCGAGGCTCATCTGCTCGACCGACACCGGGAAGCGGTCAACGTCCCAGCCCAGCCGGTCATCCCCGGCGTTGGCGTCAACGGAGCCAAGGAGACCCGCGGCCACCGCAGCCGCGACCTCGTGGTGGAAGTCGTGCCCGGCCAGTGTGGCGTGGTTGACCTCGATGTTGAGCTTGACCTCGTCGACGAGGTCATAACGCTGCAGGAACGCGTGGACAGCGGCCACGTCGAAGTCGTACTGGTGCTTGGTCGGCTCGAAGGGTTTGGGCTCGATCAGGATGGCACCGTCGAACCCGATGCGGTGCTTGTGTTCGACCACGAGATGCAGGAACCGGCCTAGCTGGTCGAGCTCGCGCTGCAGATCGGTGTTCAACAGGGTCTCGTAGCCCTCTCGCCCGCCCCACAGCACGTAGTTGGCGCCGCCCAACCGGTGCGTGACCTCCAGGCAGGCTCGGACCTGCGCCGCGGCGTAGGCGAACACTTCGGGGTCGGGGTTGGTCGCGGCGCCGGCGGCGTAGCGGGGATGGAAGAACAGGTTGGCTGTGCCCCACAGCAGCCCGACGCCGCTGCGCTCCATGTGCTCGGCGGCCGCGTCGGCCATCTCGTGTAAGAAGGCGCAGCTCTGTTTGAAGCTGGCGCCCTCGGGGGCGATGTCACGGTCGTGGAAGCAGAAGAAGCCCACGCCGAGCTTGTCGAAGAACTCGAACGCCGCCGCCATCTTCGTGCGCGCCTGCGCCATGGGGTCGGCGCCGGACTCCAGCCACGGGCGGTCCAGCGTGCCGTCCCCGAAGACGTCGAACCCGTTCCAGTTGAACGAATGCCAGTAGGCGACGCTGAAGCGCAGGTGGTCGTGCATCCGGCGTCCGGCGACCACACGGTCGGGGTCGTACCAGCGGAAGGCCAGCGGGTTGTCGGAGCCAGCGCCCTCATAGGCGATCGGTTCGGTGACGTCAGTGAAGAACGGGGCGCTCATCTGGGGGCCTCCTGTCTGGCGTCCGCCAGCATCGCGCACATTGGCGGCCAGTTCGACAATGCCGCGAGGTGTGTCCTTCCCGCGTCCGGACAGGCTGACGCCATGAGGCACCGCCCCCTGCCTACTCGACCACGCACGGCGACCGTGGTCGTCCTGCCGCCGGACCAACAATGAGCAAGCTGGTGATCCGTGCCGGAGGCCTCGTCACCGGCGGACGTGTCCAAGGTCGTTCCACGGTCGCGGTCGCCGACGGGAGGATCGTCGCGGTCGACGCCGGCCACGACACCGAACCCGGTGACGTCGAGTCTGTGCTGGATGCCGGCGACCTCATCCTCGCGCCGGGGATGATCGACCTGCATACCCACGGCGCGAACGGGGCGCGAGCCGGCGGCACCACGCGCGATCTGGCGAGGATGTCCGAGTTCTACGCGGCCCACGGCGTCACCGGGTTCCTGGCCAGCGTCGGCGGCGATCACGAATCGATCGAAGCGGGCCTGCAGGCGGTAGCGGCCTACGCAGCTGATCAGGCCGACGGCTCCGGCGCTGTATGCCTTGGCGCCCATCTGGAAGGCCCGTTCATCAACCCGGGTGGCGCCGGCGCCTTTCCGCTCGACACCGTCGTCGCGCCCGATCCCATCCTGCTCGACGGCTACCTGCAGCGCGCACAGGGCTGGCTGAAGGTCATCACTATCGCCCCTGAGCTGCCGGGTGCGCTGCCCCTGGTCGAGCGCGCCTGCGCCGCCGGCGTCACTTGCGCCGCCGGGCACTCACTGGCCGATGCGGCACAGATGGAGCGGGGCATCGAGGCCGGGATACGCCACGTGACTCACCTGTACAACGCCATGAGGCCGCTGCACCACCGGGATCCTGGCATCGTCGGGGTGACGCTGACCGACCAACGGGTCACCGCCGAGGTGATCGTCGACGGGCTGCATGTCGACGCGTACGCCGTGCGATTGCTGCTTGCCGCCAAGGGCGTGGAGCGCGCCGCCGTCATCAGCGACTCGATCGCCGCAACCGGGCTCGGGGACGGGAGCTATGAGTTCCTGGGCCAGCGCGTCACGGTGGCCGACGGTGCCGCGCGCCTGCCCGACGGCACGCTGGCCGGCAGTGTCATCACCATGGACCAGGCGCTGCGGACGCTCGTCGGCACCGTCGGCGTGCCGCTGGGCGTGGCGGCCCGCAGCGTGAGCGAGACCCCGGCGAGGATCCTCGGCCGGGCAGCGACCAGCGGGCGGATCGCCGCCGGCATGACCGCCGACCTGGTGGCACTGGATGCGGACATGCGGGTCGCATGGACCATGGTCGGCGGTCGCTTGCCGACCGAATGACGAGGATCACTACGTAGCCTGTGCGGCTCTGGTAGCCGAGGGAACCGTGGTCCCGCGACTTTGTCAACGCCACGGCGACAAACTCGCGCCACCTCGAACATGCACGGATAGGAGGCGCGCACAGTTCGCCTGTCGGCCGGACGACAGCGGCGATCTCCAGGTGTCCGGACGGCTGCGGTACCGTCGCACCTGAAGCCGTCGGGCTCACCCGCTGGGTGGACGTGCGTGGTATCGGGCATCGAAGGGCAGGTGACGTGTGGGGGCTGCGGGCGAAGCGGTGGTGGAGGCCTGGGACCGGCTCATCGTGCTCGCCGAGCGGATCGGACCCGACGACTGGCAGCGGCCGACGCCGTGCCCGGATGCCGACGTGGCAGGCCTGGTCTCCCACGTCGCGGGACCCAGCGCCTGGCTGCGCCCACCCCCGGCGGGCGCTGACAGCCTTGTCGCGGGCCTGCGCACGGCTCGCGCGGCCCAGGTCAGCCACATCGCTGCGCCCAGCGGTGCGACAGGACAGCAGATCCAACTCACCCGCGGGGAACGGGCACTGCGCGCCTCGTGCGCTGACCTGTGGGTGCACGGCTACGACCTGACGACCGGCCTGGGCGAAGACGTCGACCTCGACGACAGCTCGGCGACCCTGGCGCAGGCGTGTGCGTATCTGCTCGCGATCACCCCTCAGCTGGTGGCCAGCCGGGTCGGCGGCGACGCCACCGCTGGGCTGCGCGTCGCCCTGCACGGAGCGATCGAACACGACGGTGTACTGACGGTCCGTGACGGGCGGGGGCGGTGGAGTGCCGACGGCACTGCCGGTGCCCGTCATCAGGTCAGCGGCACGCCGGCTGCGTTCCTCCTGCTGCTCAGCGGGCGCGGCGACCCGCATGACTTGCGCGACCGCGGCGCCCTGGAGTGGTCGGGAACGCATGGCGAGGCGTTCGTCAGGCAGGCGCGCCTGCTGTCCGCGTAGGCTCACGCGCTGATGCCGTGGTACTTCGCCGTCATCGAACGCGAGCACGAGCTGCAGAACCCAACCAGCCCGGAGAAGATCCGGCTGTTGGGAGAGTGTCTGCGGCTCGGGCCGCAGTCCCACGTCCTGGACATGGCGTCAGGGCGGGGCGGTCCAGCGCTCGTGCTGGCCACGGCCTTTGGTTGCCGCATCACCTGCGTCGAACGGGCCGAGGAGTTCCACACGGCCGCCAGGCGCAGGGTCAGCGACGCGGGGCTTGAAGCGCTGATCGAACTGGTCCGCGCGGACGCCAGCGAGTTCTCTTTCGAGCCAGAGCGTTACGACGCGGCGTTATGCCTCGGTGCGAGCTTCGTCTGGGATGGGCTGTCAGCAACGTTGGCGGCACTCGCACCGGCGGTGCGTCCTGGCGGGTTCGTCGCGGTCGGCGAGCCGTACTGGCGGGTGTGGCCGCTGCCCGAGGGCTTCGAGCCCGATCCCGGCGAGGAGTTCGGCACGCTGCCGGAGACCATCAAGTGCTTCGAGCAAGACGGGTTGGCGCCAGTGACGATCATCGACTCGTCGCTGGACGACTGGGACCGCTACGAGTCACTGCACTGGCTTGCCGCCGAGCAGTGGCTGCATGACCACCCGCACGACCCTGACGCGCAGGAGATCAGCGCCCGTAGTGAGCGACATCGCCAGCGCTACCTTCGCTGGGAACGCGACCTGCTCGGGTGGGCCATCATCGCCGGGTGCAAACGCTGATTGAGTGCGCTACCGCCTCGTTATTGAGCGCTGGTGGCATCACGCGGCCGGGGTCGGTGTCACTGTCGCTTGGGTACCAACTGCTGCCACTCGTGACCAAGATCGCGGCCTCGGTTTGCCCCCCGCTGCACGATCAAGCCGATGGCCTGCGAGGTCAACTCGAGGTCAGAGGGCTTGGCGACCGCGAGCAAAGCGCGCAGGTCGATGTCGTCCTGTGGCCGCCGCTCGTCGCGCGCCAACAGCTTGAGGGCCAGCAAGTGCCCTGTGTGCGCCACCGGCACGCTCACTTGCGGGAACACCGCGATCGGGGTGGCGGCGTGGACGATCTCAGCCTCGATCCCCGACGACGAGAAGAGCAGGTCGACCACCGCTCCTGCTGCAGCGGCTCCCACCCATCCGAAACGGACAGCCGCCAAACGCCGCAACTCGTCATGTTCGAGCGTGGCGAGGACCTCGTATGGCGGCACCAGCAGCCGTGAGACCGCTTCCGCCTGTCGATCGCCGGTGACGTCCACCACCAGATCGACGTCGCGCGTGAACCGAGGCTCGGTGCGGACCGAAACGGCAAGACCACCGACGAGTGCGAAGCCCATGTCCGCCTTCCAAAGCGTGGCCGCCACGTCACGCAACAACGTCGCGAGAGGGCTCATCGCAGACGGTCGGGGACAGGGTGTCCGGCGCCATCCCCGTGTTCGGCACCGGGCCGATGCCGTAGCCACGCCCCCAGACGCCGTGCGATCTCGTCTTCGCTGGCATCGCGATCAGCCCGGCGAAGGTTCTGGCGCATCAAGGCGACACCGTCGTCGAACAGCGCGAGGGCGGTGCGCAGCCGTGCGGCCTCGTCCGTCGGCATCCCAGCCATTGTCGCAGCTGTGCCCCCGCGTCGGCGGTACCGCCACGGTGGTAGGCGTGGTTACGCTGGCCCAGATGCGCTGCCAACCCGATGCCGCCGTGGATCAGCGCCCTGCGTCGAGGCCAAGCGGCGTGGTGCACGCCGTGCATCGCAGCGACATGCACACCTTCTGCAAGCCCACCCAGCCGAGCATCCGGCTGCTGGCTGGCCTCGGTGTCGAGGGCGATGCGCATATGGGTGTCACCGTTCGGCACCGTTCGCGGGTCGCGCGAGATCCCAGCCAGCCCAATCTGCGCCAGGTCCACCTGATCGACGCTCAGCTGCACGACCACCTGCGAACGGCTGGCTTTGCGGTATCCGCCGGTGAGCTCGGTGAGAACGTCACCACCGGCGGCGTCGACCTGCTGCAGTTCCCAACGGGCACCCGCCTGTGCCTGGGTGTCGATGCCGTGGTGGAGATCACCGGCCTGCGCAACCCCTGCGTGCGACTCAACCGCTTCCAGACTGGCCTTATGGCGGCGGTGCTGGACCGCGACGAGTGCGGCAACCTGCTCCGCAAGGCGGGGGTCATGAGCGTGGTCCTCGCCGGCGGTGTGGTGCGCCGGGGCGACCTCGTCACTGTTGCGCTGCCGCCCGCGCCGCACCACCCGTTGCGACCGGTGTGAGGCCCACGGCCGCGAACTTTCCCGCCGGCCGTCAGGAGTGATGCTGTCGCGTCAGGCCGTCAACTCCAGACCGGCGTCGCCTGCGCGGGCGAACTCGTCGTCGACGAGCACCACGTCCCTGCGTGCTCGGTCCAGTAGCGACGCGGCGATTGCCGCGCGAAACCCCGACGCGCAGTGCACCCACAACTGCTCGGCAGGCAGCTCGTCGAGCCGGTCTTCCAGGTCCGGCAACGGCACATGCAGCGCGCCGACGATGTGGCCGTCGCGCCATTCGTCGTCGCGCCGGACGTCGAGCACGGCGAGTTGCCGCTGCGCCTTGACCCGCGCCAGCCCGCCAAAGTCGGTCACCGCATACGACGCGCTCGCCTCCGCTGCCGCGCTGACCCCAACGACACGGGCCTGGGGATGGTCGATACCGATGCGGGCCAGCATCCGCTGCGCCTCGCCGACGTCGCCAGCGTGGTCACCGGCCAGCACGACCGGGGTCCCCCATGGCAGCACCCAGCCCAGATAGGTGGGCAGCGAGTCGCCCAGCTCCACATTGACCGTGCCGGCGAGGTGGGCCCCGGCGAACACTCGCCGCTGACGGACGTCGACGACCCATGCGCCGGCGGTGACTCGCTTACCTAGCTGGGTCACCGCCATCTCGGGGGGTGGCGACAGGTCAAGCGGCGCCGGCCCCGCGCGGTTGATCGGCGCCATCTGCGCGTAGTACCGGGGATAGGCGGTCAGCCCGCCCAGCAGCATGCGCACGAAGGCCTCCTCGTCAGCCGTCGTGCAGGCCAGGTTTTCGTCGCGCTGGCGGCCGATGGTCGACTCGGCGGCGGCGCTTGCGCCGCCCGCGGACGCGCAGAAGCTTCCGAATCCGTGGGTGGGATGCACCGTGGTGGCTGCCGGCAGGGTGGCGGTCAGACCGCGCGCCGACCGGTACTGCGCCCGCGTCAGCTGCTCGGTCCGCTCCGCGCCGATCAGATCGGTGCGACCGACCGTGCCAAACAGCAGCGACCCGCCCGTAAACGCCGCCCCGGGACCGTCGCCGTCGCCGATCAGATAGGACAGATGCTGGGGAGTGTGACCGGGAGTGTGCATGGGGGTGATGCGCAGCGGGCCGGCGGCGAGCACCTCGCCGTCGTGGACACCAGTGCGGTCAAACGCCACCTCGTCGGCGGCAGCGATCACGTACTCGGCGCCCGTGCGCCGGGCCAGCTCCAACCCCCCGCTGATGTAGTCGTTGTGCACGTGGGTTTCCAGCACGTAAACGACCCGCGCGCCGTCCGGTACCGCGGCGAGGATGCGGTCGATGTCACGCTGGGGATCCACTACCACGGCGGCGCCGTCCTGGGAGACGACGTACGAGCGGTCGCCCAAAGCGGCGGTAGAGATCGTGGTCACCTGCACTGGTCCGCCTCCTGGTCTGCGCCGGCGTCGCCGGTGCGACAGCACCGTAGGGCGGGCGGCCAACGGCGGCAATCGGGCTCCCAACCCCGGCGAAGGCTTACGATCACCGCCGCAAGCACCTGAGGGCAAACATCAGTCTGGAGGTGGCCATCCACACGCTGCTGCCTGCCGAGCCGCGCAGCGCCGGCCGGGCCCGCCGGTTCGTCGGCGCCGCGCTGCATCAGCTCGGCCAGGAACGCCACAGCGACACCACCGAGCTGCTCGTCAGCGAGCTGGTGACCAACGCCGTGCTCCACTCCCGCTCGGCGGTCGGTATCCGCATCTCTGGCGGCGCCTCGATGATCCGCGTCGAGGTCAGCGATCGCAGCACGGTGCTGCCTACCCGACGTGGCTTCGCCACCGATGCGGCCACCGGTCGAGGTTTGGAGCTGGTCGAGGTGCTGTCCAGCCGCTGGGGGGTGGAACCGCGCCCCGACGGCAAGGTGGTGTGGTTCGAGCTGGGCGAGGCAGCCGAGGCCCCGGCGCCCGGCGACGGCGGCGACGGCGGCGGCGGCGGCGCACTCGGCGGCGCACTCGGCGAC
>JACCTL010000145.1 GCA_013812395.1 Euzebyaceae bacterium | reverse complement strand
CACCAGCACCCGCCGAACACGCCGTTGTGCCGCGCGACGAGGTCTGCGAAGGCGGGCCAGGTGTCGGGGGAGAGAGGCCGGATGGTGAGGTGGTCCGTGGAGGTCCTGGCAGGCATGCGGACAGGCTAGAGCGTGTCCCGGACGGTTGCCGTCCGGTGATCTTGGCGGCAGTCGCAATGCCGAGCGCGGGGGAAGATCAACGACCGGCAGCCAGAAGCCGAGCGGATCTGGGTGCGAGGCTTTGGACTGGCGGCGCGAGATGTGCGCCGAACCGTCCAAGCAGCCCGTCGCCGCTATGGCAAACGCGACTGACCTTCCGCCCACCGCTTCTACGGCCGAGTGCCTCCGCAGGCGCCGGTAGGCGGCGATATGACGCACCTCCGAAAACGCCCGGATCGCGGCTATGAGGAGCGTTCGAGGGGTGTCGACTGTCAGCCGCGGGCGCACGTGCGCAGCGGAAGCCCACACCTTGGGCCAGGCCTTCGACGGCACCACCATCCGGACCCGCTCGCATCACGGAAATAAGGATCCGTGGATACCTGGATCAACGCTTGAGCGGGGCCCCCATCGAGGGATGCGGGCTCAATCGACAGCCGAGTAGCAGTACTCGACCTCGTAGACCTGGAGCGATGGCTCCGCTCCCGCGTTGCTGAAGAGCCGAGGAGCGGCCGGAGGCTCAGGACGTGCTCGCATGGCGTCCAGAGCGGCGCGGTCGCGCCAAAGAGTATGAATACGCCATTGCCCGTTCGGCCCGCGGAGGAGTTGAGTGCGGACAAGCCCGTCGGGAGCACCGCCGGCTGTCATTGCCCGAAACTCGGTGACGAGAACGGCTTCACGGTCGGCGTCGACTGTCGCGCGAACTTCGGTCACAATCTGTGCAGACATCGGCCTCATCTCCCTCTTCCCATCCTAGGGCGCGAGCAGTTCACCAGGAAGCGGAACATCCGCGGCGGTTCGGACTCGATGCCATCATCTGTCAAGCGCAGGGTGACAGCGGACAGGCCAACATCCCTGTAGGCGGACACTTCATCTCCCTCTCCGCGGACAGCTGATCTCCCTTCCACGGATACCGGGACCGGTCGTGTCGGTCCGGAAATAGGTGTCCCTCCGTGGCAACGCTCGAGGTCTCTGACCACGCTCGGGCTGCCATCACCGGAGGGACTGTGCAGAAGTCTGACAGGGAGATCATGGAGATTCTCGAAGCGTTCGATGCGACCGGGTGTGCGCACTCGGCGGCCCAGCTGGCTGGGGTCGACCCCAAGACCGTGCGCCGGTATGTCGCCGCGCGCGATGCCGGCCGGCCGATCGAGGCGACGGTGCGGCGGGCAAAGATCATCGACCCGTTCCTGGCCAAGATCGAGGAGCTGGTGGACCGCTCGGATGGCAACGTCCGCGCCGATGTGGTCCACCAGCGGCTGCAGGGGCTCGGCGTCGGTGAGCCGATCCATGGCGACCAGAAGCCGCACCCATACCTCGGCGGGATCCCCGTCGATCGGCTCCAGCGCAGGCACGGTGTCGCCGTGGATCGCGTCGAGCAGAAGGGTGAATCGTCAGCGAGGGCCGCGATGCAGCCGCGGACCTCCGCCAGGACGTATGAGTATTCGAAGGTCATGTAGTCCATACGGCCAACGGTGCAGGTAGCCCCCGGGACACCCCGGCTGAAGCACGCCGGCCTGCGTACGAACCGGCTCTTCCGTGGCCTATGGAGGCTACGATCGAGAACGTGACGACCAACCGCGATGAACTCCTTCGCCTGGTTGGGGCCATGCCTGACGACCAGGTTGCTGAGCTACTCGCGAGAGTCCGCTCGCTTACAGCAGATAAGCCGAAGGGATCCTGGCCGCCGAAGTTCGTTGGGATGCTCAAGGGCGGCCCCGCCGATGGGTCGACCGCAGTCAACCGAGACGGCGTATCCTGAGCCCATGGTCAACCCCGCACTTCAGTCAGCCATCGAGGCCATGAGCCTCGATGAGCGATTGGAGTTGGTCGAGTACATCGAGAACACCGTCGATCAGTCCCAGATCGAGGTGACCGAGGAGCAGAAGTCGCTGATCCGGTCCCGTGCCGCCGAGCTTCAGGCCGACCCGTCGATCGGGCTGACCTGGGACGAGCTCAAAGCGCGGGTTGCTGCGCGTCGGGCGTGACGCGCCGGGCACTCGTCTTCCACCCTGGGGTTGAAGACGATCTTGCGGCCGTTCTCGACTACTACGAGACGTTTGACCCGGCGCTGCCGGGTCGCTTCGAAGCCAGGCTGGACGAACAGATCGAGCGCATCGAACTGTTACCCGAGTCCGGGGCCATCCTGTTTGGGTCCTACCGTCGAGTTCTGCTCAAGAGGTTCCCGTTCATGGCGGTCTACCTCGTTGGCGACGACCGGATCGACGTACTCGCCTTGGTGAACGTCCGGCGCGACCCCGCGTCGATCGAGGAGACGGTCTCCGGGCGGGCCGATGGCTAGCGAGCGGTCCGCAAATAGTCCGCAAGAAGTCACGCCGAGACCGACTCCGCCCAACGACGCTCAACAACCGCGACGATACGTTTGTGCAGGTCAGAGCCACTTTTCAACGGCAACCGGCGGAATCCAGAAGCAGCCGAAAGACGGCGTTTTCGTTCCGCTTCAACGTCTGAAACAGGCCGACTGCGCCTTCATCGTCCAGACTGCAGAATGCGCCGCGTGAGGCACGGGGGGAGGGGATGACAGCAGAGAGCGCGGCCGCAGCGAGGAGACGGAAGTGACCGAGCAGTCGAGCCAAGCGCCGTTCACCAGCCCGACGCCCGAGACGGGATACGCACTGGTGAACGGCCTACAGGTGTATTACGAGATCCACGGCTCGGGTGGGACGCCGCTGCTCCTGCTGCACGGCGGGCTGTTCAACATCGACCTGCAGTTCGGGAACGTCCTGCCTGCCCTGGCGCAGACGCGGCAGGTCATCGCCGTGGACCTCCAGGGACACGGACGGACGGGCGACATCGACCGCCCTCTGACCAGCGCCTACCTGGCGTCTGACGTCGTGGGGTTGCTCCAGCACCTGGGTGCCCCGCAGGTCGACGTGTTCGGCTTCAGCGTGGGTGGCGGGGTGGCGCTGTACCTGGCGATCAAGCACCCGGGACTGCTCCGTAAGCTGATCGTGTCGTCCGCGTCGTTCCACCCAAACGGTGACCG
>JACCTL010000124.1 GCA_013812395.1 Euzebyaceae bacterium | reverse complement strand
TTGACGGTGTAGAGGATGATGTTGTGGTCGGCAGGGACGCTTGGCAAGAGGCTGCGCACCGCTTCGAAGCTGGGCTGCAGCTGCGAGGCGCCCTCGAATTGGATGGCGTTCGCTCCGATGGTCGTGGGCTCGCCTTCTGCCTCGGTTATGGCGAGAAGGTAGTCGAGGGCTCCCGCGTCCGCCGTTTCAACACTAGCCTCTTGATCGGCCAAAGCGGCCAGATCGTTGGCAAGTACCGGAAGATCCACTTGCCGGGATACCGCGAGTATTACCCCGACCATCCGTTCCAGAATCTCGAGAAGCGCTACTTCGATGTGGGCGACCTAGGGTTCCCCACTTGGGACACGTTGGGCGGCCGCGTCGGCATGTGTATCTGCAACGACCGACGCTGGCCGGAGACGTTCCGAGTCATGGGTCTGCAAGGGGTCGAACTGGTTCTGCTCGGCTACAACACTCCCGTACACAACCCCGCCATGCCCCACACCGACGCGCTGGCGAACTTCCACAACCACCTGAGCATGCAGGCCGGGGCCTACCAAAACGGCACCTGGGTGGTCGGTGTCGCGAAGGCCGGCATGGAGAAGGCGTGCACCAGATTGGCGGCAGCTGCATCATTGCTCCGTCTGGAGAGATCGTCGCGCAGGCGATCACAGAGGACGACGAAGTCGTCACGGCCGTGTGCGACCTCGACCACTGCAGGAGCTACACGGAAAACATCTTCAACTTCGTCGCTCACCGTCGCCCTGAGCACTACGGCTTGATTACCGCTCCGATTCCGGCCACCCGGGAGTCCCGACACCCAGCCGAAGCGGGAGACGCAACGTTGGCCGGTAAACGGTGAGCGAGCGCCGTCGACGCGACCAGCAGGGCATAGCAGCTGAAAGGCGTCCTGCAGCAGGCCGCTCGGCGTCTCGACGCGCCCGGCCTGTCACCCAGGCTCACATTGGGGATGATGTCGGCGAGTTCGAGGGCGCTGGATCCGGACTCGTTCCCGTTCCGGTACGCGACCACGACGCGGGCATACCCTCGCCCGCCGTCTTCGCCAGATAACCCCTATACAGGGGCGGGGGCGTCGCGGTCGCCGCCCCAGTTGAGTCGGGTGGCGTCGCGAGCGCGACGCGCTCGAGGGGATCCCGGATAGTGGTCCGCTTGTAGTGGGAGTCCACGGCCCAGCATGCTGGGTGGGAGGACACCACGATGAAGAGACATCGACACGCCCGGGCGGATCGTCCGCAAGCTCCGTGCCGGGCTGCTGGGCCGGCGACGCACCGACGCCCTGCCCCCCGCCACGCTCGCCGCCCCCTGCAACTGAACCGACCCGTCGAGGACATGCCGCCGACACAAACCCACAGGCCAACGACTCCACAGACCCGCCGCTCCAGAATCCCTAGCAGCAGCTTCTTGTTCTTTACGTCCTGGTTCGCGGTGTCCGGTGTGGCCGTGTCCGGGTTTGGGACACGGTGGCGGGGAGGTCGTGAACCGCTCGATGCAAGCCGAGGGGTCGAGGACGTAGTGGCTTTGCTCGTAGCGGCCTGAGGCGCCGTCGCGGCGCTCCTCATGCAGCACGAACCCGTGGTCGCGGAGCCGTGGGAGAGCCGGGGAGGGGAGTCGAACCCCTGACCTTCGCTTTACAAGAGCGCTGCTCTGCCTGCTGAGCTACCCCGGCGGCGGCGGAACGCCTGTCTCAACTGCTGCGGCGGCACGGGCCGTCGGCCGCAGGTTAGCCCGTCACCGCGGCAAGAGAGAGCGGGCAGGGAGCACGTCTGCAGGTTGGATGAAGGATGAGGGGCCGGCTGTGTACCGCCGGCCCCTCATCGCGGCGCCTTCCCGCCTTGGGCCGCTGAGGCCGCGAGCGCACGCTGCGTTGCGCATCACCATAGTCGGACCGGACCCCGGGCGGTACCCCTAATCGACGGCGAAAGCTCGGCCGTCGCCTCCCGGGTTTCTACACTCGACGGGATGGCTCGCCACCGCGACCCGGATGACCGTTCCTTCCGGCGCAGCCTGGCTCGGGCGGCGCTGCGAGCCCTGGGGGCGCTGCTCCTCACCGCCGCGCTGGTCGCGGTCCTCAGCCAGATCGGCACGCGGTAGCAGCGACAGGGCCACCGCGAACCGATTTGCGTCCCACGGGCAGCCCTGTCACGTTGATCGCACAACTGCATCAGTACGCCATCACGAGAGGTCGAGGGACCCGGCCCGCCGACGCCTCCGCAACCACTTGATCTTGAGTCAAGCAGGTGCGACATCCGGCCCCGCACCGTCGGGGGAAGATGGAGGAGGCACGCGATGACCTACGTCCAAGCCCTGCAATGTCGAGAGTGCGGCCGTCGCGTCGATGTGGCCGCCACCCATGCCTGCGGGTTCTGCTTCGGCCCCCTGGAAGTCGTCTACGACTACGACGCGATGCGCGGCGTGGTCACTCGGGAGCGCATCGCCGCCGGCCCGCCGACGCTGTGGCGCTACGCCGATTTGCTGCCGGTCCTCGACGGGCCAAACAACCAGCAGGACGCACGGGGCGCCAGCAGGGTCGACCTCGGCGCCGGCTTCACGCCGCTGGTGCCCGCACCGCGCCTCGGCCAGGCCATCGGTCTTGATGACCTGTGGCTCAAGAACGACACGCTCAACCCCACCGGCGCGTTCAAGGACCGGGTGGTGTCCGTCGCGTTGACCGCCGCCCGCAGCCTCGGCTTCGACACGGCCGCCTGCGCCTCGACGGGCAACCTGGCGCAGTCCGTGGCCGCCCACGCGGCCGCCAGCGGCATGCGAGCCGTCGTGCTGGTGCCATCCGACTTGGAGCAGGCCAAGATCCTGGCCACCGCCGTGTACGGGCCGACCCTGGTCGCGGTCAAAGGCAACTACGACGACGTCAACCGGCTCTGCGGCGAGCTCGCTGACGCCTACGGCTGGGCCTTCGTTAACGTCAACGTCCGGCCGTTCTACGCCGAGGGCTCCAAGACCATCGGCTTCGAGATCGCCGAGCAGCTCGGCTGGCGGCTGCCCGATCACGTCGTCGCCCCCATGGCCTCCGGCGCGATGCTGGTCAAGATTGCCAAGGCCTTCCGCGAGCTGGTCGACCTGGAGCTCGTCGAGGACCGACCATGCCGCGTCTCGGGGGCACAGGCCAGCGGCTGCTCGCCGATCACCGCGGCCTACAAGGACGGCGGCGACACGATCCGCCCGGTGCGCCCCGACACCATCGCCAAGTCACTGGCCATCGGCGATCCCGCGGACGGCTACTACGCCCTGGAGGCGGTTGCTGCAAGCGGCGGGGCGATGGAGGACGTGTCGGATGCCGAGATCATCGACGGCATCAAGTTGCTGGCCAGCACCGAGGGCGTCTTCGGTGAGACCGCCGCCGGGGTGACCATCGCCGTCCTGCGCAAGCTCGTCGCGCAAGGGCGCATCGCACGCGGCGATCGCACCGTGGCCGTGATCTCCGGCAACGGGCTCAAGACCACTGACGCCATCGCGCCGACCGTCGGGCCGACCTTCGAGATCAGCCCGAACCTCGACGATTTCCGGACCGCACTGTCCCTCCAGGAGTCGGTATGACCGCCACCGTCCGCATCCCCACCCCGCTGCGCGGCGTCACCGGCGGCGCGGCGACGGTCGCCGTCGACGGCAGCACGGTGGGCGAGGTCGTCACGTCGCTGGAGGCCGCACACCCCGGTGTCGCAGAGCGGATCCTCGACGACAGCGGCGGGGTCCGGCGCTTCGTCAACGTGTTCGTCGACGACGAGGACATCCGCTTCGCCGGTGGGCTGAACACCGCCGTGCCCGACGGCGCCACCGTCTCGATCATCCCGGCGGTGGCCGGCGGCTGACCTCACCAAGCCACGATCGTTCGTGGCCGGCCGCGTAGATCGCCAACAGCCGTGCCCAGTACCGCTGCGCCAGCCCATGAGCGGTGCGCGCCTGCCCGCACGCCAGTTCGGCGAGCGCTGCCACGAACAGGTACTCCTCGGCTTCGGGTGGAACGCCCAGACGCCTTAGCTGCGCGCGGAAGGTGGCCCCCGTCAGGCTGGCCAGCCAGCCTTCGTCGAGCAACGCAGCGCGGAAGGCATCCTCGTGGTCGGGCAGCCGGTTGCGGTGGTCGGCTGTGCCGGCACGTAGTGGGTCAGAAAGATCACCAGGTCGGCGGTGGGCGTGCGGGTACCGACACCGCCTTCCCAGTCGATGACCCGGATCCGGCCGTCGCCGAGCAGGCAGTTACTGGCCGAGGTCACCGTGCCCGGTCAGCACCGGCAGCGTCAGCTCCAGCCAAGCGGCCGCCGCGGTCCGCAGGCGGGGAAGGAAGGTCGACGAAGGGGCCGGAAGCGACGCGCTGCCGGCTTGGTTGCCAGCCTCCACGGCGACCATGGCCAGCGCCTCCTCCGCCCGCTCGACCACCTGTGCCCCATCGAGGGTGTGGCGAGGAGCCGCGGCGATGTCGCCGTGCAGGCGCGTTAGCCAGTCGGAGACCAGGCGGTGCTCGGCCGCGCAGGCCCGCGGTGACGGGCGTGCTCGCTGGCGGGCCAGCACGCTCAGCGGCGTCCCGGGCACGGCGGGCTGCGCCAGGTCCAGCCGCCGGCCCTCGGCGAACAGCGCCACGGGTTCGGGCACCATTCAACGCACAGTCCGGCTGGCGAGGGCGAGCAGGGCCTCGTGCTCGTTGCGCAGCCACTGTTTGGAGCGCTTCTTGTGGTCCACCTTGACGATCAGCACCGGTTCGTCCGCACCCTCACAGAACAGCGACCACACCGCTCTACCCTCCCAGCGGCTGCCGATCTGCAGCGCATGGAAGGCCCGGCCACGGCAGAGGTCGGCCACGCGCAAGGCCACCTCTGGCCGTGTCCGCAGCTGGCTCAGCACCATGTCGATCATGCAGGATCGGCGCCGCCGGGTGGGCGGCGGGCGGTCCAACCCAGCGCGGGGAACAACAGCAGCAGCAGGTCGCGCTGTCCCAGCCGCACCAGGCTCCAACGCACGGCTGCGGCGTACCGCGATGTCGGCGCGAACCCGGAGCGGGCGTACCAGCGCAGCGCAACCGGCGAGGCCAGGGGAACCAGGTGGCGCGGCACCGCGAGGCTGGGGGCGATCCCGTACTCGCGGACATCGACAAAGCCGCAGCGCTCCAGCAGGGCGCGACCGCGACGGACCGACAAGGCGCCGCGTCGGGACCCGGATCGCCAAACCGCCGGGGCGCCGAGGAACAGCCAGCCTCCGGGGCGTAACACCCGAGCCAGCTCCGCAGCCGCCAGCGGCAGCAATGGCGGCGTCAGTTGCGGCAGCAGGACATGGTCCATGGCACCGTCCGGCACCGGAAGCCGGCCACCGGTGATGACCGCGGTGGCCTCGCCGTCGCGATCCACCGGCTCGGCGGCCCGGATGTCGGCTGACAGGACCTCAGCGCCCGCCAGGCGAGCCGACCGCGACACCGATGGCCACGGGCCCACCACCAGGACCCGATGGCCGGCCTCGAGGGGCACCGAGAAGCAGATGGACCGCGCCCGCCACGGGTCCGGGATCTGGGGTGCCGACGGCGGCGGAAGTCGGGCAGGCGTCATCGCCGCAAGTCCCGGGAAGGTGCGCTGTCGCAACGATGCACGTCCAGGCCGGGTGGTAGATCGCAACGGCGCACGGCACTCCTGTGGCAGGGTTGTTGCGCCGAACCTGACCTGAGCGCCTGAAGGGAGTCTGAGAGCCTTGTGAGAGACCGCTCACACAGCGCTGAGGCCGCCGCCTTGTCGTGCCTGCGGGCTTGGAGGGCCCGCCTCGGGTAACAAGGGGGCTATGACTGCCCCCGATGCGGCCGCTGAGCCGGCCGCCGCGCTGGTTGCGGCGCTGGTCGCGCTCCAGCGCCGCGTCGCCGCGATCCCGTTCGACCTGGCCACTGTCGAGCAGGCGGATCGCCGGCAGCTACGGGACCGGGTCGCCGGCGACCTGGCCGGCCACATTGCCCGCATCCGAGACATCGACGCGCCCTTGCTGGTGGTGCTGGGCGGCGTGACCGGAGCCGGCAAGTCGACCTTTCTCAACACGATGGTGGGTCGCGACGTGGTGGCCACCGGCCCCGTGCGCCCCACGACCTACGCGCCCACCCTGGTGTGCCATCCGACCGACGCCGACTGGTTCACCTCCGACCGGGTGATGGCGGAGCTGTCCCGCGTCGAGACCGACAGCGACGTGCGTGACGTCGGACCGACCGGGGCGGCGGTGCTGCGGCTGCTGCGCAGTGGCACCCTGCCGCCGGGACTGGCCCTGGTCGACGCGCCCGACGTCGACTCAGTGGCCAGCGCCAATCGCGAACTGGCCGACCAGCTGCTCGACGCCGCGGACCTGTGGCTGTGGTTCACGACCGGCGGCAAGTACGCCGACGAGGACTCGATGCGCTACCTGCGCCGGGCCCGCACGCGGCGCACGTCCCTGGCGGTCGTGCTCACCCTGGTCCACCGCATCGACTTACCGGAAGTTCGTGCTGATTTCATCGGCAAGCTGGCCGACGAGGGCCTGCCCGACGCCCGGTTGTTCACCATCCATGTGACTGCGATCCGCGCCGGCCGCCTCCCCGTCGGGGTTGGCGACGAGCTGCGCAGTTGGCTTCGCCGCCTCGCCGATCCCGAAGCCCGCCGCGCCCACCGCAACCAGACGCTCCAAGGGGGTCTGGACGCCGTGCCCGACGACATCGGTCAGCTCATCGACGCGGTCGGTGACGAGCTGCACCAGGCCCGTCGGCTGATGGCCGACGTCGATCACGCCTACAACCGCGCCGAGGAGGACTTTGCCGCCTCGCTAGCCGACGGGATGCCATTGCGCGGCGAGGTGGTCGACCGCTGGGACCGCTTCGTCGGCGGCAGCCGGGTCCTCAAGCTCACCGAAGCCGCCACTGGCCAAGCGCGTGCCTGGATCCGCGGTCTGCTGGCCAACGCGGGGATCGGCGACGAGCGCCGGCTGGAACAGCAGGTGCGGGTCGAGGTCGCCGGCACGGTCACGGCCACCGCCAGCCAGCTGTCCGATCTGGCCGCCACCACCGTGGTGGACGCCTGGTCGGCGACCCCGGCGGGTCGGTCGCTGACCGCCCGCGAGCCGGGACTTGGGCACCGCTCGTCCGGCTTCGACGAGCGCATCACGGGTGCCGTCCGCGACTGGCAGCAGCACGTCGCCACCCTGGTCGCATCGGTGGGCGCAGAGCGGCGGTCGCAGGCGCGGGTGGTGTCGGGCGTCGTCAGCCTGGCCGCCACTTCGGCGATCCTGCTGGCGATGGCGCATGCGGGCATCACGGGCGCCGAGGCCGGTATCGCCGCGGCTGCGGGAGCGGCCAACCAGGGCTTGCTGGTCAAGCTGCTCGGCGAGGCGAACCTTCGCAAGCTAGTGAGCGACGCCCGTACCGATCTGCTGCAACGTTTCAACGACCTGCTGGCCGACGAGCGGCGGCGCTTCATTGCGGTGGTCGCCGAGGTGGCGCCCGACCCGGGGCACCTCGACGAGCTCGCCGACGCCGGCGAGGCACTGGTGGCGGTGCGGGGTGGCTGATCTGCAGCAGCGGCTGGCCGACTTGGCCGAGACCCTCACCCTGGCCGAGGGCCGGCTGGATGCCGGTACCGTCGGTGCCGGCCGCGACGTGCTGGACAAGGCAGAGGGGCGGTTGGCCAACGGGCCGCAGTCGGTGGTCGTGGCGTTGGCCGGTGGCACGGGCAGCGGCAAGTCGTCGTTGTTCAACGCGCTGGCCGGTGCCGAGTTGACCCGCACGGGCGTCGTCAGGCCGGTCACCGACGAGGTCACCGCCTGGGCGGTGGGTGACCCCCAGGGTGCCGCCATGGTGCTGGACTGGCTGCAGGTGCGCCGTCGCCATCAGGTCGCGCCGGGCCGGCTGGGTCCCGAGGGACTGGTGCTGCTCGACCTACCCGACCACGACTCGGTGTCGGCCGAGCACCGCCTGCTGGTGGAACGCTTCGTCGACCGCGTGGACGTCCTGGTGTGGGTCGTCGACCCTCTCAAGTACGCCCAGCGAGCGCTGCACGCCGACTACCTGCGGCGGCTGGCGGCGCACGCCGAGGTCCTGCTGGTGGTGCTCAACCGGGTCGACGAACTCGGCAGCGAGGCGGCCGGGATCGTGACCGACGACCTGCGCCGGCTGCTGGCGGCCGAAGGCCTGGGCAAGGCCAAGCTCCTGGTGACCTCGGCGCGCACCGGAGTTGGCCTCGATCGCCTGCGCGCGACGTTGGCCGACTACGTCCGCCAGCGGCGCGCGATGACCGAGCGGATCAGCGCCGACCTGCAGACCCTGGCGGGCAAGCTGCGGAGTCAGGTCGGCGACACGCAAAGCGCCACCCTGCAGGCCGACCGGCTGGTGGCCGCGCTGGCCGCCGCCGCCGGCGTCGAGTCGCTGGCCGACGCAGGGGCGCGCACCTACACCGAGGACGCCGACGACGCGTCGCGGCCCCTGCTCACCGGCAAGGTCCTCGGCCGCCTGCGTGCACTGCGCACGCCGCTGCGCCGTCTGCGCCGCCCTGCCCCGACCAGCCGGGAGCTGTCGCCCGTCGGCGTGCGCCACGCGGTCTTGGAGCTGGCCGACGTTGCCGCCGGCGATCTGCCGTACCCGTGGCCGGTCCGGTTGCGCACGGCGGCGCAGTCAATGGCGTCCGACCTGCCGGGGGTGATCGCGGGCGAGCTCGACCGCGTGGACGTGCATGGCGTGCGCAAGCGGTTGTGGTGGTCGCTGCTGCGGGTGCTCGGCACGGCGATCGAGCTGGCCACCGTGGTCGGTGTGGTCTGGTTGGTGCTGCTCGGCCTGATCGGTTGGTTGCAGCTGCCCGAGCCGCCGACCCCGGTCGTGGGGCGGCTGCCGTGGCCGACGCTGCTGGCCGTTGGCGGCGGCATCGGCTTGCTGATCTTCGCCGCGCTGCGCCGCCGGCTGGTCGGCGTCGGCGCCCGCCGGCATCGCTGGCGGGTGCTGCACGACCTGCGCGGTGCCGTGGCCGAGGTCGCCCGCGAGCGTGCTCTGGTCCCGCTGCAGGCCGAGGTCGACGCCCACAACCGGCTGGTGGAGATGCTGGGCAGCGTGGAAGGCGCCGGCAAGCGAGGTGGCAGACTGCGCCGATGAGTGAGATGGAGGCTCGGCGGCAGCTGCTGTACGAGGCGCTGGCCGGTTACCCCGATCTGGTGGTTGCCTTCTCGGGCGGCGTTGACTCCAGCTACCTGCTGGCCGCCGCGGCCGACGTGCTGGGCGACCGGGTGACCGCGGCGACGGCGGTGAGCCCGTCGCTGCCGGCCACGGAGCTGGCGCAGGCGAGGACGCTTGCCGCCGGGTTGGGAGCCCACCACGTCGAGGTTCACACCGACGAGGCCGAGCGTGCCGCCTATCGCCGCAACGACGCCGACCGCTGCTGGCACTGCAAGTCGGCGCTGTTCGACGCGTTGCAGCCGATCACCGAGCAGCTGGGCGCCGCGACAGTGGCGGTCGGCACCATCACCGACGACCTCGGCGACCACCGCCCCGGCCAGCGGGCCGCCGCCGAGCGGGGGGTGGTCACACCCCTGGCGGACGCGGGCCTGAGCAAGGCGGACGTGCGGGCCCTGGCACGCAGCCGGGGACTGCCCACCTGGGACAAGCCGGCCGCGGCCTGCCTGGCCAGCCGCGTCGTCTACGGCTTGCAAGTCACGCCGCGGCGGCTCGGTCGCATCGAGCGGGCGGAGGCCTGGCTGCGCCAGCGCCTCGGACCGCAGGTGGACCTGCGGGTGCGCGACCACGGCGACCTGGCCCGAGTCGAGGTGTCGGTCGACCAGATCCCGGTAGTGCTGGGCATGGCCGGCGAGCTGGATGTCGCGCTGCGCGCCCTCGGCTGGCAGCGGGTGGAGGTCGACCCGCGTGGCTACCGGTCGGGCAGCCTCAACGAGGCGCTGCGCGCGGGTGCGGCGTCAGTGGAGTAACCGGGGTATTGGGCTTGCCACGCGCGCCGCAGGGGCGGCCACGGCCACTCAAGGGATCCACTGTCCCGCCCGAGACAACAAGGGTGCCTGCTTTCCGTTCCGCGCCGGCGCTGTTCGCGTTCGTCCTCGCGGTCCTGCTCGCCGCGCTACCCGCCGGCATGCCGCCGGCCGCCGCGGCGGTGACGGAGGCGGCGGCCGCCAGCCGCTACGGCTACGAGCGGACCGTCAAGATCACCTTCCCCGTGGCGGGCCCCACCAGCTGGACCGACACCTACCACGCCGACCGCGGCGGCGGAAGCCGCGTGCACCAGGCCACCGACATCATGGCCGGCAAGCTGCAGGGGATCCACGCCGCCCGCGGTGGTTACGTCTGCTACGCGCCGACCACCCAGCCCTCCTATGGCTGGATGCTGTCGGTCTGCGGCAACGACGGGCTGCGCTACAGCTACCTGCACCTCAACAACGACCGGCCGGGCACCGATGACGGCCGTGGCGGCATCGGCCTGGCGTACGCTCCGGGTATCCGCCAAGGCGTTCCCGTGGCGCGCGGGCAGCTCATCGGCTACGTCGGTGACTCCGGCAACGCCGAGAGCACCGCGCCGCACCTGCACTTCGAGATCCATGATCCCGCGCTGAATGACCCGCGCATCGACAGGCCTCGCTACGACCCGCAGCGGATCAACCCGTACTGGTCGTTGCACGCCGCCACGTCGCGGGACGACTTCCCGGGCCGGGCTTATCCCAAGCCCAAACCCGTCCCCCGCGTGTCCGAGGGCGCGACCGGCACCGCGGTGGCCCTGTCGCGCCGCCGTGCCGCACCCGCGCGAACGGTGGTGGTGGTTCCCACCCGCGGCCCTCGTCCGGCGCTGCTGGCCGGACCGCTGGCGGCCGTCAGCGACGGCATCGTGCTGCCCGTGCCCCGCAGTGGCCTTGACGCCGCTGCCCGCGACGAGATCAGCCGGATCGGGGCCGTCAACGCCTACCTCATCGGCACCCCGACCAACCTTGGCAAGACTGTCAGGGACGGGCTGCGGTCGGCGGGCGTTCGCAACATCGCCCGTATCACCGCCGGCAGTTACGCCGCGCTGTCAGCCGGGATCGCGCGTGAGATGGAGTCCTATCCCGGCTACAGCGTGCGGCGCGTGTACCTCGGCTCGAACTGGGTCGACATGCAGGCGGTGTCGGCGCTTGCCGCGCACCGGGCGGCGCCGATCCTGTTCGTCTACCCCCGCTCGGTCCCGCCGTCGGTGGATTCGGTGCTTGGCGACCTGCGCCCCGATGCGGTGGTCGCCGTCGGCCCGTCGATCACCGACGCGACCGCGCGGGCCGCAGCCAGCGCCGCCGGTGTAGAGCCAGGGCGGCTGGGCCGCGAAGGGCCGTACGTCACTTCAGTGGTCGCCACCCGCAGGGCGGTGCGGGCCGGACTGTCGGCGCGCAGGCTGTACGTGGCCAGCGCCCGCAGTTGGTCGGAGGCCATGGCGGCAGGACCCGTGGCCGCGCGCAACGGCGCGCCGCTGCTATTGATCGACGGGCGCAAGCCGTCGGGCGGGCGTCGCGCCCGCGAGTGGATCACCGCCAACGGCTACCGCTACGACCGCGCGGTCATCGTGGGCTCGGCGCGCTCGATCACCGATGAGGTCCAGGCCAGGGTGGCCAGGCGGCTGGCTGGACCCTGACCCCGCCGGCTCGGACGTAGCGCAGCTGGTGGCAGACATCGGTGATGTGCTGCGCGGCATGGATCTTGGCCTCAGCGCAGAACCGGGAAGCGGGGGTCGTCACTGGGGGATCGTCCCGTCGCTACCTGGATGAAGCGTGCCCGCCCGAGGTTGCGTGGCCGCGGCCCGCCCAGCAGCGCCTCCAAGACGTCCATGGTGATGCGGGCAGCCGCGATGGTGGACACCGCCGGCAGGTCGAGCGCCGCACGCAGATCGGTGTGGTGGACGACGAGCTCCAACACCCGCGTCGCCAGGTACTCGTCGAGGCGCATCGGTCCCATGATGGTTTGCAGCACGTGGCTGTCGCCGACCTCGGCCGCGCGCTCCGCCGACGACCGCCACCCCTCGGTGAACAACGCCGGCAGGGTCTCCGCATCGACCTCAGCCGCCTGGAGTGCCGCACGCCGGGCGATCTCGGGTGCTTCGGCGGCGTGGTCGTACCGCCAGTAGGAGACGCGGTCGACGACGGGGTCGCCGTGGACCTCGGTGTCAAGATAGGTCGCCACCCGCGTCGCGGCCCGCACCAGATGGGCGACCAGTCCGGCGACGTCCCAGGAGCCCAACGCGTGGCGCGTCCATGCCTGGGCCGCCACGCCGGCCAAGGTCTCGTCCAGCGCCTGGCACTCCTCGACGAAGGCGTTCAGTTCCGAGCCCATGGTGCCAAGCGTAGGGCCTCGCGTTTTACGAACGCGTGTTCGGGTACGCGTTGGCGCATGAGCGATGAAGACAACATCAAGCAGCAGGCCGACCCCCCGTCGAACGCCGCCAAGGACCCCGACAGCTGGGTGACGGGCGACGAGCCAATGACCGGAGCGCAGGCCTCCTACCTGCAGACCCTGTCCGAGGAGGCCGGCGAGCCGTTCGACGCCAACCTGAGCAAGGCGGACGCCTCCCGGCGCATCGAGGAGCTGCAGGAGCGCACCGGCCGAGGCGCCTAGCAGGGCCGAGCGCCTACGGGTCGGCGAACTCGGGGACGTCCAGCACGGCTACTCCGGCGAGGCCGCTATACCGGTGGAACCGGTACGCGGTCGGATCGCTTCGCGGTGGGACCGCTAGACCGTGTGGGATTCTGCGGCGGCTAGCCGCAGTGGTAGGCGTACAGCGGTCTGCCCTTGGGATGGGCGACCACGCTGTGCCGCTTGCCGCGGAAGGTGATGGTGCCGGCGGCGTGGATGCAGCGGTTGCGTGCCTTGACTGAAACCGGGCCCGCGTACTCCTTGAACTGACCGATGTCGCGCTTGGCCTTGGACCCGTAGTAGGTGCACGTCCGATTCGGCTTGCGCTCCAGGCACGGCGCCAGGAATACACGGGTGCGCAGGCGCTTGCCCCACGTCGGACCGGCATGGTTCATGCGGGCGCAGTTGCGGCCCGCCGCCGCGTTCCAGTACACCGCGAGCTCGGCAATCTTGGTGCGCTTCCCGTCGACCCTGGCCTTCACCGGGTAGTGGCCGACGAGCCGGCCACCACACGGCCCCGTCCTAGCCTCGGCGGGCGCTGACTGTCCCAGGCCGGGTACCAGCACCGAGGACAGGGGCGAAGGCGAGGACGACCAGCAACCGCGTGGCTGGCCGGCGGACGAGGGCGCTGCGAGTCATAGGAGTGGCTCCGGTGAGTGCGAACGGCTTGCAGGCACGGTACTCGCCGCTATCCCCGCGAGTCCAGACCGAGTTGCCGGCACGCCAACCTCGGTCCCGTGACTTTGTCCAAGCAGCAGCGGCCACAAAGTCGCGGGACCTTCGGTTGCAGTGGTGTCGCCCGGCGCGGTGCGCGCGGCGGCCCTCGGTGACGCAGGATGGGGGCGTGAGCTCGCACTGGGAGGTCGGGGACCGCCAAGGCCCGCCCTGGCGCGCAATCGGTGTCGGGGTGCTGATCGCCGGGCTGATCCTGGCCGCGATCTTGCTGCGCGACCGCGGTGGCCTGTCGGTCGACACCGGCGGCGAGACGGCCGAGGTCAGGCAGCGCGAGCTGGATCTGGTGGTGCAGGCGCCATACGAAGCGGGGGAGCGCTGGTTCTGTAGCGCCGACTTCCCGGTGCGTGCCTTCAGCGACGGTTTGGCATACCCGCCGGAGCGCCCAGGAGGCCCCGCTGTGCAGGAGCGCCCGAGCGCCTGCTACGCCGGCATGGGCACCGCACTGGAGGCGGGATTCCAGTTGGCGCCTTCGCCTGCCGGCGTCGACCTGGTCTCCGGCATCTACCTGGAGCCGACGCCGAGCGGCCTGCCAGCCGTCTGCCAGCAGGCCGCCACGACGCTCGGCTACCCGCTGCCGTGCCCGTCGCGGCTGCCTACACCCGGCAGCAGTGCCCGCTGCCTGGCCGACAATTGCCTGTTCGCCGGCGGCTTCGTGATCGAGGCTCGTGGTTTCCCCGTGCCGCCGGACTGGTGTGATGGCTGCGACGCGCACGTCGTCATCGCCGCCGCTCCTGCCGGCGACCGGGCGGCCGCGTCGCTGGTGTCGTGCGACGGCACGCCGGGGTCGGCGGCACGGTCGGAGGAACCCGCGACGCGGTTCGAACAGTGCCCCGAGGGGCCGCCTTGGTTACCCAACGCGGGTGGGCTGCCCCACGAAGGTCACACGCTGACGCGGTGGCGGCGGGGCGGGATTGACTACGCCGTCAGCATCGAGGGGTTCGGCGCCACCCGCCCGGAGGTGCTGCGACACCTGACGCGCAATCTGAGCTACGTCGATGCAGCCGGCTGATACGCCTGGCGGGTGGGATGCGGGCCGCCAGCGCCGGCCGCGGTGGCCCTTACTCGGCGTGGTGATGGTCTTGCTGACGGTTGCGGCTGCAGGGTGGGTGGTGCGCGACGGCTCTGGGTTGCGGGTCGATGCGGACCTCGCAGACGAGGCCGGTGACGGCCGGGAAGACAGCGGGGACGGGTCGCGCGGCGTCGAGATCGTCGCGCGGGCGCCCCTGCGGGCCGTCAACAGCGGGAGATGGTTCTGCTCGCCCGACTTCCCCGTCGCCGCTCACGAGGACGGCCACGCCTATCCGCCGGGTCATCCCGCTGCTCCGCGAGGACGGGCGCCGACCACCTGCTATCGCGACCTCCGGGTTGCAATCGCGGCCGGCTATGCCGAGGCCCCGCTGCCCGCAGGTACCACCCAGGTGGGCGGGGTCTACCTAGTGCGCACCGATCGGTTCCGCGCTCGCTGCTGGCAGGCGGCCCGGCAGTTGGGGCATCCCGTCGGTTGTCCCGGCGTCCTGCCATTCCCAGTCACCGAGGCGCAGTGCGCGGGCACTGGGGTGGCCAGTTGCGTGTACCGGCGCCCTTCCACTGTGGGCTTCATCGTGGTTTCGACCCCAGCACGGCCGCCCGGCGCATGCGTCGACTGCGAGCCGTACATCGCTGTGACGACGGCGCGTCGTGGCAGGGCGCGCATCTTGTCTGGCTGCCCGCCGGTTGCTGTCTACGCTGGCCGAGCGCAACGTCTCGGCAACGACGTGGTGGCATGTCCTGACGGCCCGCCGTGGGTGTCCGGCAGAGGCGGCGGCGGCTATCCCCACCAGGGACATACCATGCATCGCTGGATTCGCGACGGGGTGGTATTCGCCGTCAGTGTCGACGGGGAGGACCCGTTCGCGCGGGCTGTGCTGCGCGCCGTGGTGAACGGTGTGCGGGCGGTGGCAGCGGGCTGATGGCGGGCGCGGACTGGGAGACCGGGAGCCGACGCCGCGTGTCAAGGCGGCTGCTCGGCGCCGCATCGGTTGCGTTGATCGGGCTGCTGATTGTGGCGTTGCTGCAGGGCGGACCGGGAACCGCGGATCGCGGGCGGGAGCTCGCCATTGAAGACGGTGATCGGGAGGAGGTGTCCGAGGAAGTGTCGAGAACCGTCGGACTCGCCGGCCGGGAGCCGTTGCAGTATGCCAACAGTGGCTGGTGGTTCTGCCCCGGATCCGCTCCCATCGCCGCGCACATCGACCGGCGGTTCTACCCTCCGACACACCCGCAACCACCGCCGGACGGCCGGCGACCGGCTGCCTGCTTTGCCGACGGCTCCGCAGCAATTACGGCGGGCTACTCGTTGGCGCCGGCGCCTGCGGGCACGCAGATCGCAGGTGGCGTCTACGTCGTGCCCACCGAGCTGTTTCGGCTGCGCTGCCAGGCGGCGGCCGACGCGCTCGGCCACGCCGTGCCCTGCCCGCGGCGGCTGCCCTACCCGCCGCGCACCGCACAGTGCCCCGGTGTCGGGCCGCAGGGCTGCTTCGTGCGCCGAGCGGCGGGTGCGAGCTTCTTCCTGGAGGTGCGAGGTTTCCCCGTCCCGCCGGGGTGGTGTCCCTGTGAGGCTTCCGTCGTGGTGGCGGCCGCACGAACGGGACGCCTTCCCCAGGTGGCGGGAGAGCCAGGCACGCGTCGCAGCCGGCGTCGTTGGCGCTCCGGCGGTGTGACCTCCGCTGTCAGCGTCGCGGGAGCCAGCGATGCGGCGCGGGCTCTGCTGCGCGCCGTCGTTGAGGGCATCGAGATGGTGGCGCCGTCCGAGCAAGCGGAGGGGTCGTGAGCGGACAGGTCGTGACATGAACTTGCCGCCTGCCAGGCGCGGGCTCGCCGGGGTGGTCCTGACCGCGGTCCTCGTCTGCTGCGGACTGACCGTGGTGGTGCTCACCAGCACCGCAGACGGGCGGGGTTCCGCCTCCGTCCCCTCTCCGCCGGCGCCTCCGAGCGCCGCTGAGGCGCCAACCCTTGTGGTCGACG
>JACCTL010000093.1 GCA_013812395.1 Euzebyaceae bacterium | reverse complement strand
CGCCCGCTGCGGTGTCGCAACGGGCGGCGGGACGCATCCAGGTGGAACGCACCGCTGGCGCGCTGGCTGCCGCGCTGGCCGACGCCGCCGGCCGCGTCGCCCGCGCCGCCGTCGACTACCTTGTGCCCCAGCACAGAAGGGATGAGTGAGGCCAGGTGCTCGCAGACACCGCCCAGCCCGTGTTCGTCCTGGTCGCCTACGTCGTCGCGGCGTTGTTGGTGACCGCTGTCGTCGGCGTGCTTGTCCGATACGTCGCGGTGCGCGTGCTGGGCGACGAGGGACGCGCAAGGCAGCTGTCGCGCGCCACCGTCGGGGTGCTGTTGCTGGTGTTCGTCCTGACGCTGATCGGACGGCTGACCGGCGACACCGCCGCTGTGCGGCTGCTGTTCGCCCTGCCCAACGTGGTTACCGCGGTGCTGCTCGTCGTCCTCGGTGTCGCCATCGCGCCGGCGCTGCGCGGCCTGGTGCACAGCGGTCTGTCGCGCGTTGGCGGCGGCGGCTTCGCCGACATCGTCGCGCCGCTGACCTACTGGCTCGTGATCGGACTCGCAGTCCTGCTCGCCGCCGACCAGCTGGGGATCGAGACGGGATTCGTGCAGCGCCTCGTCCTCATCATCTTCGGCGGGCTGATGGTGGCGCTGGCGCTGGCCTTGGGCCTGGGGACCCGTGATCTGATCGGCGCGATCGTGGCAGGCCGCCACGTCGCCGCCATCATCGCGGTCGGCGACGTCGTCGAAGTGGACGGACGCGGCGGCACGGTCGTCGCGCTCGGGCACGCCAGCGTTCGCCTGGCGCAGGACGGCACGGAGGTAGAGGTGCCCAACACGCGCTTCCTGCACGACACGGTCGTCATCCGCCAACGCGCGGCGACTGCGGCGACGCAGCGGTTGCGCAGGCCCTGACCGCTATCGGTGCGGGGTCAAGGCTGGATCCCCGTGCCCTCGCGGTGGTCTTCCAGCGCCCGCAAGACCTCGGCATCCGCCATCGGCGCCTCGGGACCGTAGTTGAGGACCGCGGTGCCCTTGGTGTGACAAGACGGGCAGGTCACGGCAACGATCGCCAGCATGTCGTCCGGGTCGGATGCGCCCTCGGTACGCCGCAGGGCCGTCATCGCCGTGGTCGCGGCGTCATGCTCCGTGGAACAGGCGAAGCACAGCAGCCGCGCGCCCTCTCGGGCCGCAAACTGGCCGCCATAGCCCTGCGCCTCGAACTCGGCGAGGATCGCCGTGAGGCTGGAGGAATCGCGGGCATACTGCGCGTCGCTGGCGTCGGTGTCCATGATGGTGTCCTACCGCTTCGCTACATGAGGACTTGACGCTGCGTTACCCGCTGGAGGCGCGGGCGACCCGTACGGCCGCCGAGCACCAGCGGTCCAGACTGCGCCGCAGCGCCGGGCCGTCCACCATCTGAGCCCGCAGCCCTGTCGCCGCCAGCTGCGCGGCCATGATCAGGCGGCTGCCGAGGGGATCGCGCACCACCCGAATGCCAACGCCGAGCAAGCCTCGGTTGGTCTCCGCAGTCATCTCCAACAAGCGCGGCTCGACGGTGATCACCCGCCAGACCCGTTCGTCGCCGTCCTGCGCGGTGGTGATGCGGGTGCCGACCGTCACGGGTTGAGGCTCGACGCTGTCCACCCGCTCGGCGTCGGTCCACTCGGCAAGTCGCCACGGGTCCCCGACGACCTGCCACAGCTGCTCAGGTGAGCGACCGCTGACCTGGTACAGTTCCGCGCTGACCGCCATTCAGCTGCCCCAGACCAGGTCGACGTCGCGGGCGTCACCCAAGGCCAGCCGCCTTGCCACGGGCGACGAGCTTCTCGGCCATCTTGCGGGAGGCCTCGTCGATCATCTTGCCGTCCAACGACGCCGCGCCCTTGCCGGCCGCAACCGCCTCGGCGTAGGCCGCAAGCATCCGTTCGGCGAAGTCGAACTGCTCGCGGCTGGGCGTGAAGACCTCGTTGGCGACGGCGACCTGCGATGGATGAATGCACCACTTGCCGTCGACGCCCAGCAGCTTGGCGCGGGTCGCTGACTCCCGGTAGCCGTCGAGGTCGCCGTAGTCGCCGTACGGCCCGTCGATGGCGTCGGCGCCGATCGCTCTGGCGGTGTTGACGATCTGGGCCAAGATGTAGTGCCACTGGTGACCGGGAAGTGCGGCTCGATCATGCCGAGGTCCAGCTGCGGCACGCCCATGTTGGCCGCGTAGTCGCCGGGGCCGAAGATCAGCGTCTCGGTGCGGTCGGTGACTTGGGCAATCTCGCTCATGTTCACCGAACCGGTGCCCGTCTCGATCTGCACCTCCAGCCCGATGCGCTTGGAGGTACTCAGATCGGCCTCGAGCTGGTTGAGCAGGTACTCGACGAACCACAGCTGGCCGGCGTCCTGCACCTTGGGAATCATCAGGCAGTCGATGGCGTCGTGGGCGCCGCGGACCAGTTCGATGACGTCGTCGTAGCAGTAGCGCGTGGTCGCGTCGTTGACTCGCACCACCACGACCTTGCCGCCGTAGTCGTTGCTGGTCAGTGCCTCGGTGACCTTGGCGCGGGCGCTGCGCTTCTCGTTGGGTGCGACGGCGTCCTCCAGGTCGAGAAAGATCTGGTCGGCCTCGCCGACGGCGGCTTTGGCCATCATCTTGGGTCCGACCCAGGCACGGCCAGACAGGACCGACGCAGGCGGGTGGGGCGCTGGGTGGCGGTGCCAACGCTGCGGAAGTAGTTGATGGTCACGGTTGGGCCTTCCTGGGTTCTCAACAGCCGGCGTCGTACTTCGGTACTCCAAGCTGGGCAACGCGCTGCGCGAAGTCAGCGGTGGCCTGGAGAATCTGCGGAGCATCGTGATCGAGGGTGGCAACGTGGTAGCTGTGCTCCAACCAGCGCTGCTCGGAGTCAGGGGAGCCGATCGAGTCGAGTACCAGGGCGCTGTTGGCTGGCTCCACGACGTGATCATGGCGGGAGGTGAGGATCAGCGTGGGCGCGAGCACCTGGGGTAGGCGCTCGCGCACCTGCCGCTGCAGGGCCAAAACCGAGGCCAAGGCCTTCAGTGGCACCTTGGGGTAGGGCTTCTCGTCGCCACCGGGCTTGCAGATGTCGTTGCCGACGCCCGGAATGGCGGGCACGGCCAACTTGAGCAACGGCAGCGCCTTGAGCCGGCGGTCGCTGGAGTACAGCCAGGGGTTGATCAACACCAGGCCGGCAACCTCGGCGGCGCGTGTCTGCGCGAGGTGCAACGCGATGGCTCCGCCCATCGACAGCCCGACCAGGACTTGGGCGCGGGTCGTCGAGCGCAGGTGCTGAAAAGCGGCGGCAGCCTCTCGCACCCAGTCGTGCCAGGTGGTGCGCTGCAGGTCCTGCCAGCGGGTGCCGTGGCCCGGCAGGCGAGGTAACGCCACGGCGAAACCTCGTTCGGCCAGACCTTCGGCCAGCGGCCGCAGGCTCACGGGATTACCGGTGAAGCCGTGCACGACCAGGATCCCGACGTCACCCGGTGGCTCGGACGCGCCATCCGCTGACCAGGCCTGTGCGCCAGGTGTGACCTGCGCCATGCCGTCCTTTCCCTGCGCGGCCGCGTTGGCGGGGCGATGAGGCGATGCAGGCTCAGGGGGTGGGCAGGCGGTTGCCCTCGGCGTCGGAGTGCGTCACCTCGCCGCTGCCATGCTTGCGCAGGACGTCGACGGCCAGGTCGAGCTCGGACTCGTCGCCCGTGTGCACCCCGACGACGACCTGACCTTCACTGACCGTGTCGTAGGTCAGGTCCCAGGCCTCGGACTCCTTGATCTTGGCGTAGGAGGTGGCAGCCAGGCCCACGCCGCTGCCCGCCGCCGCCCCGCCGAGGGTCAGCGCCCAGATTCCCCCGGCCACGGCGGGACCGACCCCCGGGATGCCGAAGGCGGCGATGCCCGCCAAGAAGCCGACCGCGCCACCGACGCCCGCTCCTCCCGCGATGCCCCCCGCCGCGGTCTTGGCATGGGTGTCCATCATCCGCTCGTCACGTCCCGCGGTGTCGGGGTCGTCGACCGCCTCTTCGCCCTGGCGACCCAGCAACGAGATGCGCGAGCCGTCCACACCCCGATCCTCCAGCGCCCCGATGCCCTCCCGCGCGGCGGGCAGGTCGGGGAAGGTGCCGATGACGTTATGGTCGGCGAACCTGAACTCGTTATCCATGCCCGATACCTGCCCGCTGCCGGCTGGATTGATGCCGGGGCGCCAGCCGGCTTCGCGGCGCCGAGTTCGTTGACGCGGGACTCGGGATAGCGAGGTGCCGGGCTCGGAACTGCAAGGCGACCCGGGCGTCCACGTCGCTAGCCTCGCAGCCATGCGCGTCGCAATCATCCTGTACCCGGGCTTCGACGAGCTCGACGCGATCGGGCCGTACGAGGTGCTGAGCGCCGCGGCGGCCTCTGGTGCCGACTTGGCGGTGTCGCTGGTGACGTTGGAACCGGCCGCCCAGGTCGTCGCCGCCCATGGATTGACCGTGCGCCCGGGTGGCCTGCTCGGCGACGGCGGCTGGGATCTGGTGATCGTGCCCGGCGGCGGCTGGAACGCGCCAGACGGAGGCGGTGGTGCACGAACCCGCGCTCAAGTAGCCGGAGGCGGTGGCGCACGGATTGAGGCGCAGCGCGGCGCGCTGCCCGCCGCGCTGGCGGATCGGGCCGCCGCCGGCGTGCCACTGGCGTCGGTGTGCACTGGCGCGATGCTGCTGGCGACCGCTGGCCTGCTGCGTGGGCGGCCTGCGGTGACCCACCTCAGCGCCCTGCAAGATCTGGCCGCGGCGAGTGCCGAAGTGATCGACGCCCGAGTCGTGGACGACGGCGACATCGTCACCGCCGGCGGGGTCACGGCCGGAATCGACTTGGCGTTGTGGCTGGTGCAGCGTCACGCCGGCGCCGCGGTGGCCGAACGGGTGGCCGAGCGCCTGGAGTACCGCCGCGGCGGCAACGCCGCCGGCAGTGAGCGCGGACGACGGTTACAGCTCGGCCTGCAACACCGTGTCCCCGCCACGAGTCGAAACCGTCACGCCAACGGCGTTCTCGCGCAACAGCGCGGCGTTGAGGTCGCAGGTCACCGCCTTGTCACCCACCCCGATGAAGGTCCCGGCGGCGACGGCGCTCCCGTCGGCGCGCCGGAACGTCACCACATAGGTGCGGCCCTCGTCGAACCCGGAGCCGACGAGCTTGAACTCCGTGCCCCAGGTGTGGGCGATGAGGTTGGCATCCGCGCTGACCGCGCGGTCCTGTGTCTGGAAGGCGACGGGTTCCTGGAGCGGACCCGGCGGCGGGGTCAGGACCACGACCAGGACCACCAGGGCGGCCGCCGCGGCTGCGGCCAACGCGCCGCCGCGCACGAGGCGGGCTCGCCGGCGGCCGCGTCGCTCCGTTGCCACCCGCGCAATCATCCGATCGCCCAGGTCACTCGGCGGCACCGGCTCGTCGTCCATGCGATCCAGGTCGACGCCTGCCAGCATCCCGGCCAGCGGAGCGATCTCGGCGTAGTCGGCCCGGCAGGTCTCGCACCCCTCGAGGTGGGTTTCGAGCGGTCGCGCCTCCGATGCTTTCAGCTGGCCGAGGGCGAGGGCCCCGAGCTGCTCGCGAAGGCGACGATGCTCGGGGGTCACGGGGTCACTCCCATCTCGTCGAGGGCAACGCGCAACGCCTTGAGACCGTAGAACAGGCGGCTGCGCAGCGTGCCCGGCGGCACGCCCAGCTCGGCGGCCACCTCCTCATGCGAACGGTCGCGCAGGTAGGTCTCAACGATCACCTGGCGGTGGTCCTCGGTGAGCCGTCGCAGCGCCTCGGTGACCAGCCAGGCGTGCAAGACCTCGTCGGTCCGGTCGCCGATCGCTGTGCCCGCGTCCGGCTCGTCGCCTAGGTCGATCACCTGACGGTGCCAGGGACGGGTGCGCATAACCCTGGCG
Organism: Euzebyaceae bacterium; assembly: GCA_013812395.1. Classification (GTDB taxonomy): domain Bacteria; phylum Actinomycetota; class Nitriliruptoria; order Euzebyales; family Egibacteraceae; genus JACCTL01. The sequence continues at coordinate 16,051 of JACCTL010000093.1, read as the reverse complement.
TGGTCGATCACGGCGTTGCGGATGATGGCGAACAGCCACACCCACCCGCAGGCTCGACAGCGACGGGTCGTAGCGGTCGGCGGCACGCCAGGCCCGAACGAATGTGTCCTGGACGACCTCCTCGGCAGCGCCGGCGTCGCCGAGGGCCCGCAGGGCGAAGCGGTACAGCTCGGGTCCGTGGGCGGCGTAGGCGGCGTGCAGCCCCGCCTCGTCGTCGAGTGTCGGCGCGCGGGCGACCCGCTGTCCCATGATCGCCATGAACCCGAGCATCAGCGCCGCACCGTCGCCGCGGGCCCCGCCGGGCCGCAGCTGACCTGCCCAGCCGCCCACGCTGCGCATGGCCCGCGGCCTGCCGTCATCCGCCGCCTCTCAGCTCTTCGTCGCCCAGCCCAGCGGGAGGTATCGGCCCCCCGCCAGAAGATACGTGGCTCGTACGCCTGGCGTTCAGCGGCTGTTCTCTGGAGATCGATGAACGCCGCAGCACCCAGGGCCGTAGGAAGGCGCAGAACGCAGGCGGCGGCAGGGAGACAGCGATGCGCACGAGGCCCAGCGGTGGGGGTTGCAGCCACAAGCCCTGGATGATCGCCCTGGTAACGGCGGCTCTGCTCACCGCATGCACGGCAAGCCCGCCCGAGTCCTCGCCCAACGCGCGGCGGACCGAGTTCCCTCGGCGTGTCGGCGAGCCGGTGGGGGTCGCCGAGGGAGGACGGGGGGACAACGCCTGGACGGTCGTTGCCCAGAAGAGCGAACTGGGCACCTGTCTGGAGCTGCGCGACGACGCGACCGAGACCGTGAGCTGCGGTTTCGAGGTACCGCGCAACCACGATGTCGGCTTCGTCACCCACGACCGCAAGGACGGCTCCACCTGGGTGGTGGCAGGGGTCGCGGCGCGCGACGTGGCCGGGATCGACGTCCAACTGGCTGGCGGCGAGCGAATGCGCGTGGACCCCGTAGCGCCGCCGGACGGCTTCCGCACGGCCTTCTTCGCCGCCCCGCTGCCCGGCAGTGCAAAGGTCGCCGCGGTCGTGGCGGTCGATGGCGAGGGCAGGCGGTTGGAGCGGCGCTCAGCGGTGTCGCGATCTGGCGGCTGACGACTTTGGTGTGGCCGGCCCAGCAGCATCCAGATGACGAGGGGGAACGGGATGCGACCCCTCGCCCACGGGCCGGCGGCAGGCGCATCCACTCCCGGCCGGGCACACGGCCCGACCGAATCGAGCAGAAAGGACGGACATGATTACCACGGCACTGCGGACTAACGTCCGCGTGCGAGCAGTCATGGCAATCGCCATGGCCGCCTCTGTGCTGGCCATCGCCCCACCGGCGTGGGCTAACCACCCCGTCTTCGTCGAAGGAAACTGCTTCGGACCGGGAATGGGCGACACCGCCACCGGTCTGCGTCAGTCGCCGGTCACGCCGGGCACCTGCGGCGACTACGACGGCGACGGCAGCATCGGCATGGCCGAGGACAACGACGGTGACAACAACTTCGGCACGATCAACGCCGCACTGACGGCCGTGGCCCAAAACGGCCGCGTCACCATCGTCGCCAACGGCACCTACGGTGAGGTCGTCACGCTCAACCCGGTGGAACGCGGCAACGTCACGCTGGAGGCCGCTCCCGGCGTCAGCGCCAACATCGACGCTGTGGTCCAAGGTGACCCTGGCAGCACCGACCGCCAGCAGCGCCCGGGTATCATCGTCGACGGCTGCCGCCGTTGCCGTGTCACGGTGCGCAACGTCATCACCCGCAACTGGACCGACGGGGTGCAGGTCCGGGGCTTTTCCCACCTGCACCTGGACCAGGTCATCTCCGAGAACAACCTCAACTACGGCATCCGCGTCAAGAACCGTGCGAAGGTGTCGATCAGCAATAGCCAGGTCAACGCCTCGGGCTTCCGCAAGAACACCGCAGGCGCCGGTGAGCCCAACCCGGGCATCGGTGTCGAGTTCGAGGACTACTCGAGGGGCTCGATCGTCCACAGCAGCATCACCGGCAGCGCCCGCGCCGGGATCAATGTCGAGAGCCAGGCTTGGCGCATGCCCCTGGAGCTGGAGGACGTCCAGCTATTCGACAACAATCCGAACTTCACGCAGCGACGGGCTCGCGGCTAGCCGAAGGCCCCATCCCGCTGGCCGGCGTCGCTCGGGGGAGCGGCGCCGGCCAGCTTCATTTCTTAGCGCGCTACGGGGGCGCCAGCTCGGTCAGCGCTCGACGGGGACGTCGACCAAGGAGCCGTACTCGGTCCACGACCCGTCGTAGTTGCGCACCTTCTCGTAGCCGAGGATCTCGTGCAGCACGAACCAGGTGTGGGCGCTGCGCTCGCCGATCCGGCAGTAGGCCACGACATCCTTGTCGCCGCTGACGCTCTTGGCCCCGTAGATGGTCGCGAGTTCGCCGGCTGGCAGGAAGGTGCCGGTGTCCGGGTTGACGGCCGTGCTCCATGGCACGTTGGCCGCACCGGGAATGTGGCCGGCGACCTGCGCCGCTTCCTGTGGCAGGTGCGGCGGCGCCACGAGCTCGCCGGCGAACTCGGCGGGAGAGCGCACGTCGACCATCGCGGTGCCCTGCGGGGCGCCGACGTAGTCGTTGAGTACCTGGTCGCGCTTGGCGCGGATGTCGGGGTCGGCCTGCTTGGCCTGGTAGCCCGAGCCCGGCACCACCTTGGTCCCTTCGCTGGTCAGCGGTCGGTCTTGCAGCTCCCACAGCTTGCGGCCGCCGTCCATGAGGCTGACCTTGGCATGCCCGTACACCTTGAAGTACCAGTAGGCGTAGGCGGCGAACCAGTTGTTGTTGCCCCCGTAGAGCACGACGTGGTCGTCGTTGGCGATGCCCCTTAGGTTCATCAACTCGCTGAAGCGCTCACGGTCCAGGAACGTGCGGCGCACCCCGTCCTGGAAGTCGGCCTGCCAGTCGAAGCCGATGGCCCCTTCGATGTGGTTGTTGTGGTACGCGGCAGCATCCTCGTCGACCTCGGCGATGATGATGCCCGGTTCGCCGAGATGGTCGGCGACCCAATCGGTGCTGACGAGCGCTTCGGCGTTGGTGGGCATGGGCTGTCTCCTGCAGGGTCCTGTCCTCAAGTAGCGAAGCGGTAGGACACATGAATGGGGCGCCGAGCCTACCCTCGCCCTCCAAGGCTGCTCGCCGGCGGGACCGTGGCTACGTTGCATACCGTGGCGGAACCCTGGGTCCCGCGAGTTTGTCAACGCTGGGGACGACAACGTCGCGGCGCCACATGGTCTCAGAGTGCGATCGTGGCCACCAGCGGCAGGTGGTCACTAGGCCCTCGGGGTCCGGCGGCCGCCTCGAGGACCCGTACGCCGCCATGGACCAGCAGCTGGTCCAGCGTCGCGCGGGGGCCCCACGACGGATAGGTGGCCCCGTGCGCCGCATGCTGCCAGGTCGGCAGGCTGGCACGGACCGGCCAGCGCGGCAGGTTCAAGTCCCCGAGGAGCACCGCCGGCCCGCCTTCGGCCCGGGCCAGTCCGGCGGCCACCTGCAGCTGGGCGATGGCGCGCCAGGGCAGGTACGACAGGTGCGTCGTCGTCACTCGCAGCCTCGACCCCTCGACATCGAGGTCGGCGGCCAGCGCCGTACGGGGCTCGTAGTCCCACCCGGGTCGCTGCGGCGAGGCCTGCTTGGTGCGCTGACCGTCGCCCCCGCCCGGCAGCCGACGTTGCGACCAACCCCGGATGGGATAGCGGCTGATGATCCCGACACCGTAGGCGGGACCGCCCGTCTCGTCGCGGTCTGCCGCCCGCCAGCTCGCGTCGGGGCTGCCCAGCAGCGCCGGGCCGAACACCCCCTGCCAGCCCAGATGCTTCGCGATGGCTTGCACCTGATCGATTTCGTCGCTGCGCGCCAGCGACCGGTCGACCTCTTGGACGGCGACGACATCGGCTTCCAGCTCGGCGATCGCCGCCAACGCCGGCGCAAGGTCGGTGACGCCCGAGGCGACGTCAATGCCGTGCAAGAGGTTGTACGAAGCGATGCGAACCGTCGGCCCCAGGGGTCTGCCTTTGGTTAGGGTCTCAAGCTGTCGGGAACCGTAACGAGACCGTGACCTTCGCGCTCTCGAACGCTGCAGACCCCGTGGATCCGGAGAACGGCGTGCTTGTTCGGATGCAGCTGTCCCTGCCCCGAGACGCCCGTTTCGTCGCCCTGATGCGGCAGGTCGCCAGTTGCGTGATGTCGGACTTTGGGGTGCCCACCGAGGCGATCGACGACATCCAACTGGCGGTGACCGAGGCGTGCGGCAACGCGGTGCGCCACGCCACCGGTGGCGCCGAGTACTCGGTGCGCCTCGGGGTGGGCCTGGAGGGGTGCGAGGTCGACGTCATCGACATGGGACCGGCATTTGACCCGCCCCCGCTGACCGACCCCACCCACACCGACTTTGAGACGGGCCGCGGCCTGTACCTGATCCAGGCGCTGGTCGACGACCTGCAGTTCATCCGCGAGGACGACGCGACTCGGGTCCGCCTGGTGAAGCGATGGCCTGGCATCAAGCTCTCGGAGCCCGAGCCGATCGACTCCTGACCACCATCGCGCCGGTGTGTGCGCTCAGCACGTCGCCGAGCATGCTGACCGCCGGCCCCAGCGCCAAGCTGTAGGCGCGGGTGGCCAAGACCACCAACGACCGCCAGTAGGCGGGGTGGCGGTCGATGACCTGTTGATTCACGAGGATGTCGGCGGTACCGGCCATGGCCTTGTCGGGCTGGGCGGCGACCACGCGGTAGCCAAGCAGTCCCAACGCGTCGCCGTGCTCGGCCGCGTCGCCGGCGTCGGCGAACGACACCGAGACGCGGCAGCCAAGGGGGACCGGCGGGAGCTGCTCGGCCCAGTGCGCCTCGCCGATCTCCAGGCGCAGCAGTGCTCCGTCGCACACTCGTTGCTCAGTCGCCACAGCGTCGGAATGTCGTCGTCAAGGCCCGGCTCCCATCGCCCGCAGCTGCCCCCGCGGCCCTTCGGCCGCAAGGTTGGCCCCCGCGGCCCTTCGGCCGCAAGGTTGGCCATTGTGTCGCGGTCAGGCGCTGGATCGCGGGAGGCGACCCCGTGGCGGCGCGGCGGCTGCTGCGGTACACCGGGGCGACCGCGTGTAGCCGCGTCCATCCGAAAGGCCTCGATGACGAGTCGCCCGACCACCCTCGGGGCGTTGCGAGCATCGGGCTATGCCGAGCGCAGTGTGAAGCAGGAGGTCGCGGCCAACGCGGCCGCTCGCTTGGCCCAGGGTCTCCCGGTGATCGAGGGCCTGGTCGGTTTCGACGAGACGGTGCTGCCGGCGCTGGAGACCGCCCTGCTGGCGGGTCATGATTTCATCCTGCTCGGGGAGCGGGGCCAGGCCAAGAGCCGCATCCTGCGAGCCCTGACCAGCCTGCTCGACGACCTCGTCCCGGTGGTCGCCGGTAGTGAGGTCAACGACCACCCCTACCATCCGTTCAGTCCGCAGGGACGGGCGGCGGTTGCCGAGTACGGCGACGACACGCCCATCGCCTGGCTGGCCCCCGAGCAGCGCTTCGCCGAGAAGCTGGCGACCCCTGACATCGCCGTCGCCGACCTCATCGGTGACGTCGACCCCATCAAGGTCGCCGAGGGCCGCCACCTCGGCGACGAGGAGACGATTCATTTCGGCCTGGTGCCGCGCCACAACCGCGGAATCGTGGCGATCAACGAGCTGCCCGATCTCGCCGAGCGCATCCAGGTCGCGCTGCTCAACGTGATGGAGGAGCGCGACGTCCAGGTCCGCGGGTACTCGCTGCGCCTGCCGCTGGACCTGCTGGTGGTGGCCACCGCCAACCCCGAGGACTACACCAACCGAGGCCGGATCATCACCCCGCTCAAGGACCGCTTCGGCGCCGAGGTGCGCACCCACTACCCCTTGCGGCTGGCCGAGGAGGTCGCCGTCATGTGGCAGGAGGCCCGCCTCCCGCAGGTGACGCCCCAAGAATCCCCCCGAAATGGGCAGCCGGCTTCCGCCGGCTCTGCGGCAGCGGTCTTGCCCATTACCGTTCCGGAGTTCATGGTCGAGGTGCTGGCGACCTTCACGCGGTCGCTGCGCACGGCAGCGGAGGTCAACCAGCGGTCGGGTGTGTCCGTGCGCTTCTCCACCGGCAACCTGGAGACACTGGCCGCCAGCGCCGTCCGGCGCGCGCTGCGCAACGGCGATCGCCGCGCGGTGGCCCGTCCCTGTGATCTGGCACAGGTCCTGTCGGCCGGCATGGGCAAGGTCGAGTTCGAGACCTTCGAAGAAGGGCGGGAGGCCGAGATCCTCGAGCGGCTCCTGCGCCGGTCGTTGCTGGCGGTCTTCCGCCGCCACACCGGCCGGGTCGACCTGTCGGGGCTGGTCGCCCGCTTCGACGGCGGCCTGACCGTGGAGACCGGCGACCTGGTCAGCGGCGACGAGCTGCTGGGGCAGATCGACGAGATGCCAGGCCTGGCGCGCCTGCTGTCGGCGCTGGACGTCGAAGAGGAATCACCGGACCTGGCCGCGGCCGCCCTGGAGTTCGCCCTGGAGGGACTGCACCTGTCGCGCAAACTCGACCGCGACGACGTCGGCCCCGCCGCCTTCCGCTACCGGCAGCGCTGATGGCTGCCACCCAGCGGTGCTCTTGTGTCCTACGGCTTCGCTACATGAGGACGGCTTTGTGTCCTACCGCTTCGCTACATGAGGACTGGGACGGTGCATCGTGAGGGTGCGGTACAACCGCTGGTCGGGGTCCCAGGACCCGTTTCCTGCCGACGTGTCCCCCGACGCCGTATTGGAAGAGATCAGCGAGGACTTGCTCAGCGGCTATGACGCCGACGCCGCATTGCAACGGCTGCTGCGGCGCGGGCTGGGCCAGCGGCAGGGACGGGTGATGGGCCTGGACGACCTGCGCCAGCGGATCGAGCAGGCCCGCCAGCGTGAGCTGGGGCGTATGGGCTTGGAAGGCCCGCTGCAGCAGGTGGCGCAGCGACTCGCCGAGATCGAGTCGCTGGAGCGCACGGCGCTGCAGCTCGCCGACGATCCTGCCCAGGCTGACCGCCACGGCGAGCAGCTGGACGCGCTCCCGACGGACCCCGCGGCTCGACTGTCGGCCCTCAACGACTACCAGTGGTACGACGAAGGGGCCGCCGCGGCCTTCCGCGAGCTGCTGGAGCAGCTGCGCCGGGATGTCGCCGAGGCGACGTTCGGCCGCTTGGCGTCGGCGCTGGGGTCGCTGAGCGCCGAGGACCTCCAGCGCACTCAGGATCTGCTCGCCGACGTCAATGCCATGGTCGCCAAACGCGAACGCGGGGAGGACGTCACCGCAGACTTCGCCGCTTTCAAGCAGCGCTACGCCGATCTGATGGCCGGGTTGGCCAACCCGGAAACCCTCGACGACCTGCTCGAAGAGCTCGCGCGCCGGATGGCGGCGATGTCACAGATGATGGCAGGGCTCGACGCCGACCAGCGTGCGCAGTTGGCGCAGCTGTCCTCTGAGCTGCTCGCTGACCTGGATCTGTCGTTTCAGACCGAGCAGCTGACTCGCAGCCTGCAGCGGCTGTACCCGGAGTTGGGGTGGGACGAGAGCGTGTCCGGGGCGATGCCGGGCGGGCAGGAGTCGGGCAGCCTGCCGGCCACGGTGGACTGGGTTGAGCACCTGCGTTCCTACGAGGATCTGGGGGCGGCGCTGCACCAGGACTACCCCGGCGCGCGCTTGGAAGACGTCGACGAAGACGCCCTACGTCGCGCCCTCGGCGACGACGCTGTCCATGATCTGCGCGCATTGCGCGAGGTGGAGCGCGTGCTGGAGGAGGCTGGTGCGGCCAGCCGCCAGCAAGGGCGCCTGGAGCTGACGCCACGTGGTATCCGCAAGCTCGGCGAGCGCTCCCTTGCTCGCATCTACGACCGTGCCGTCACGGGAGCCCCCGGCTCCCACCGCGCGTCCGGGTCCGGCGGTGACGGAGAGCTGACCGGCGCCACCCGCCCCTACCGCTTCGGCGACCCGTTCCGCCTCGACGTCGGCCGCACCATCGGCAACGCCCTCCGTCGTGGCACGTCGAGCACGCCCGCCACCTCCAGCGCAGCCCCGCCCGCCCCCTCACGGGTGCGGCTGCGTCCGGACGACTTCGAGCTGGCGGAGGCCGAGCGGCGGGTGCGGGCGGCGACGGTGCTACTGCTGGACATGAGCTTTTCGATGCCGCTGCGGGGCAACTGGGTGCCGGCCAAGCGCCTGGCGCTGGCGTTGCACTCGCTGATCGACGGCAGCTTCCCCGAGGACCGCTTCGATGTGGTCGGATTCAGCGACTATGCGCGCCGGGTGCAGCCTCGTGACCTGTTCGCCACCGGCTGGGAGCGGGTGCAGGGCACCAACATGCAGCACGCCTTCATGTTGGCGCGGCGACTGCTCGGCGCCCATCCCGACGCCGAACAGCAGGTGATCATGGTCACCGACGGCGAGCCGACCGCCCACCTGGAGGGCGACACGCCGTCGTTCGAGTGGCCGCCGCACCCGCGTACGTTGCAACTGACGATGATGGAGGCGAGGCGACTGACCGGTAGCGGGACGACGTTGAACGTGTTCCTGCTCGATCATGAGCCAGGGGCAGCCGCCTTCATCGAGCATATGGTCTCATCCGTCGGGGGGCGCATCTTCTACCCTGACCTGGATGACCTTGGATCCGTGGTGGTCCACGACTTTTTGCACCGCAGGTCCCACTAGCCGCGCACCCGGTCGGCCAGCGGCAGCAAACCCCTCAATGGCCTACGGCTGAGCGCGCTCGGCCCGCTGGGTCGTCCAGCCTTCCGGCCGGGTGGTGATCGCGCGCAGCGTGGGCCACGCGAGCAGGGCGAGAACACCCGGCGAGGGCGGCCACGGCCAGCATGGCCCCGGGGAGGTTGACAGCGGCGGCCCACCGCCCGACGTACACCGGGCCGGCGAGGAAACCCGTGTAGGCCACCGTGGTCACCACCGACGTCGCGGCACCGCGGGCGGCATCCTCGACATGGGCGGCGACACGGGTGAGCAGCGTCGGGAATAGCACCGCGGTGCCCGCGCGGCGAGGCCGAGGCCGATCAGGGCCGTAGGCACCGCCGTGGCGATTGCTACCACGGTGGTCCCGGCGGCGGCTGCAGCGGCGCCGGCGATCAAGACGACGGTGGCGTGGGCGGACCTGAGCGCGCTGACGGCGAATCGGGTCAGGGCGACGACTGCGGCGAAGACGGCGGGACCGGCGGCAGCGATCGCCGGCTGGGCGGACAGGACGTCGCCCAGGTAGACCGCGCTCCAGCTCTGGTGAGCATTCTCCACGGCGAAGGCCAGCGCTGCCAGCCCGCCAACGACGAGCAGCGGCGGCAGGCGCAGCACCACCGCCGGTCCCTGCTTCGGGGACCGCCCGCGGTCAGCCGGCTGAGGTCGGCTGGTTCGATCGGCGGCGAGGACGGCGATGCTGGCCACGCCAGCCGCGACGGCCACCAGCAGGAACGGCGCCGTCACCGCGAACCCGGCGCCGCGAAGTAGGCCGGTCGAGAGGCTGGCGGCGACGACTAGGGCGGAGAAGACACCATGCGCGCGGGTGATGACCGGCCGGGCGGACGCCCGCTGTGCCGACCCCGCCGCCGCGTTGATCGCCACATCCGCAGCGCCCGATGAAGCGCCGAGCACCGCCAGCCCGACCGACAGGCTCACAAAGTCCCGTGCGGTCACGGCGACGGCCACTCCTGCCCCGCCGAGCAGCAAGAGCAGGACCGCGGTGACCCGCTGCCCCCACCGGTCCACGGCCCTGCCAGTGAGCAGCATCGCTGGCAGCGCTCCGGCACCGACGAAGAGCAACGCCGTCCCCAGCTCGCCGTCGCTGAGACCGGCTTGGTCGCGCACCGCCGGAACGGACGCCCCCCAGGCACCCCAGAACGCACCGAAGACAGCGAACCCCGCATAGGCGGCGCGCACCCGCAGCCTGACGTCATCCCCGCCTATGCTTGTCACCGACCTCTTGTGACCAGCCTGTGTAACCGAGCGCCATGACCGTCGTTTCCGCGCGGAGCGGCAGGGTAGGTCCACAACAAGCGTTCCCCCAAGCGCCGCACACGAGGAAGGCTCACCATCATGGGACGGAAGTCCTCGAGCAAGACGCAGGGCAAGGCCGCCGAGCTGGCGGCGCAAGTCAAGCAGGCCAAGCTGGACCAGCGCGCCACCGAGCTGGCCGAACGCGTCCGCGATTCGGAGGCGTTCCGGACCGCGCAGGGCAAGGGCTCGGAGCTGGCTGAGCGGGTCCGCGATTCGGAGGCGTTCCGGACCGCGCAGGGCAAGAGCTCGGAACTGGCTGAGCGGGTCCGGGACCTTGAGGCGTTCCAGACCGCCCAGGTCAAGGGCTCGGAGCTTGCTGCCGTGACCAGAGACAAGGTCCGCGAGGCCCACCTCGACGAACGCGCGGCCGAACTCGCCGAGAAGGTTCGCGACAGTGCGGCGGTGCAGACGGCCGCCGCCAATGCACGTGACGTCAGCGACCGCACCCTGCTGAAGGTGGGTGGTTGGCTGTCGCAGGGCAAGCCCGCCGAGCGCCTGCATCTGCAGCCGGCCAAGCGCCGCTTTCCCGGTTGGCTGGCCATGATCCTCGGCCTGGCCGCCGGTTACGTGATCGGCATGTTGACCTCGCCCAAGCGCCAGGACATGGCCACCGAGTTTGGCTCCGCCGACGCCTGGACGCCCCCGCCGCCCCCCGCGCCGGCCTCTGCGTCACCGTCGACGACTGCGCCCGAGGGCGGGCTGGAGGACGGGACCGGCGGCATCGAGCCGACCGCGCCACCCCAGTCGCTGGCGCAGAAGCCGCTGGAGGACCGCGTCCGCACGGCGCTAGGACAGGATCCCCGCACGGCGGACCTGCCCAGGCTGAACGTCAACGTCGTGGAAGGCACGGTCTTCGTGCGCGGTAGCGCGCCGGCCGGCTTCGACGAGGCGGCAGTGCGTGCTGTCGTCGAGGGCGTCGAGGGTGTCACCGACGTCGACCTGCAAGTCAGCGCCGACGCGTAACCGCTACGCAGGCGGGCAGACCTCGCCAACACTGCACAGGGCCGGCCGCGACGCCGGCCCTGCTGTTGTCCGGGGCTGGCAAACTGCCCGCCTTGTGTGTCCTACCGCTTCGCTACGTGAGGACGGGTGTCTTCACCGGCTCCGGCCGCCCGGTGCTGGCTGATGCCGACCGAGGAGTTGACCGGCGAGGTCGCCAGCGTGGTGTTCGTCAACGCGGCGACCGGCTTCGGGGTCGTGGAGCTGGCCGCCAGGGGCGACGACGGTCCCCGCGCGAGCGGCCCACTGGCGGGGCTGGTGCCAGGTCAGGCTGTGCGGTTGCTCGGTCGCTGGACCGAGCACACCCGCTACGGGCCGACCTTCGAAGCGGTGGCCTACGAGCATGCCCGGCCGCGCAGCGCCGAGGGTCTCGTTGCCTTTCTGTCCTCGGAGCGCTTTCCCGGCGTCGGCGAGACGCTCGCCGCCCGGATCGTGGCTAGGTTCGGGTTGGACGTCGGGGCGGTCGCTGAGGCCGACCCCGGCCGCCTTGCCAAGGTCAAAGGCGTGTCGCCTGCACTGGCCGAAGCCATCGGCGACGCCTGGCGGGAGGCGGGCGCGCTGGCGGCACTGCTGGCGGCGCTGACGGCCGCTGGGCTTTCGGCGGCGACGGCGCAGGCGGTGCACCGCCACTTCGGTGACGAGGCCAAGGCGGTGATCGACGCGAACCCCTACGCCGTGCTGGCGGTCAGAGGGGTCCGCTGGGCGGGTGCTGAGACCCTGGCGCGTACCGCCGGGATCGACCGCCTCGACGCCCGGCGGTTGCTGGCCGGTGCGGTGACCGCCCAGCAGCAGGCCAGGCAGCGCGGTGGCCACATGGCCACCCCAACCGCGGAGTTGGTGACCGAAGCCCGTGGCCTGCTGTCGGTCGACGCCCCCGATGCGCGGCGCGCGCTAGACCTCGCCCAGGAGGCCGGCGAGCTGGCCTTCGACGACGAGCTGTGGTGGCTGCGCGCCGACCTGCTGGCCGAGCGGGGAGTGGCCGACGAGATCGCCCGGCTGCTGACCGCCCGATCGCGCCTTCCCGCCGTGGCCAGAGACCACGAACCCGGCGATGAGCTGAGCGACGAGCAGCGAGTCGCCGTGGCCGCAGCCCTGCGCCGTCCTGTCTCGGTGCTGACCGGCGGCCCGGGCACGGGCAAGACGCGGACGGTCACCGAGGTCGTCGCGGCCTGCGAGGCGCACGACCTGCGCGTGGCGCTGTGCGCGCCAACCGGGCGAGCGGCCAAGCGCATGGAGGAGATGACCGGCCGCGGCGCCACCACGGTGCACCGCCTGCTGGAAGCGCGGGGGCGTCCTGGCGTCGGCTTCAGCTTCGGCTACGGCGCGCTGCGCCGGCTGCCCCACGACGTGGTGGTGGCCGACGAGTGGTCCATGGCCGACACTCGCCTGGCGTGGGCCCTGCTGCAGGCCATTAGCGACGGGTCCCACCTCTTGCTCGTCGGCGACGCCGACCAGCTGCCCTCGGTCGGCCCCGGTGCGGTGCTGCGCGACCTGCTGGCCGTCGACACGTTGGCGGCTACCCGCCTTACCCACGTGCACCGCCAGGCAGCCGCCAGCCGCATCGTCACCCTGGCCCACCAGATCAACGCGGGCGCCGTCCCGCCGCTGGCCGGACGCGACAACGACGTCTTCGTGGTGCCCGAGCAGCCGCAGCGCATTCCCCAGCGGCTGGCCGAGATCGTGGCAGTGCGTGCGCCCGAGTTCTATGGTTGCGCGCCCACCGATGTGCAGGTGCTGGCCCCGATGTACCGCGGCCCGGCCGGCGTGGACGCCGTGAACGCCGAGCTCAAGCAGCGGCTGAACCCGGCCGGCGGCCGTCGCGGGGTCGGTGGTTTCCACGAGGGCGACCGTGTGGTCCAGACCCGCAACGACGCCGATCTGGACGTGGCTAACGGGGACGTCGGCGAGGTCGTCGCAACTGACACTTTTGCCCGGACGCTGGAGGTCGCCTTTCCACACGGCACCGTCACCTATCCCGCCGACCGTGCCGACGACCTCGCCCCTGCCTGGTGCCTGACGGTGCACAAGGCGCAGGGCGGGGAGTGGCCGGTCGTCGCGCTGGTCTGCGACGCGGCGCATCGCACGATGCTGACCCGCGATCTGGTCTATACCGCGGTGACCCGCGCTCGCCTCGGTCTGCTCCTGGTCGGTGACGCCAGGCTGGTCGCCGTCGCCGCCGGGAGAGTTGGCTCGGGCGCGCGGCTGCGTCGCACGCGGCTGGCACGGCGGCTGGCGGCGGCGGTCAAGCCTGAATCGGTTGCCGGCGAGATACCGTAGAGACGTTCGAGGGAGGGGGAAGCGGATGGGCACCGTGGCGTTCGAGTCGCGCCGTCTGCCGCTTACCACCGCCAGCGCCTTGCGTGCCGGCCTGGTGCGGGCGCACGAACGGCAGCCGTTCAGCCCGTTGGAGCCGCGCGAGACGGTCCGTCGTGTCGCCCAGATCGCCGCCGACTTGGGGCTGTGCCCGACGGTCTACCGGGGCGGACTCGATCTGCGCGGCAGCGAGATCGAGCACCTGTGGCTCGACGTGGACGGCCGCGTCGTCGATGTGGCCTTCCCGCTGTTCGTCCACGGCTTCGTCACGGTGCTGCGCGCCTACGTGGCCGGCGACGTGGAGGCCGAGGATGTAGCCGCCGCCGCCGAGGCGGCTAGCGTCGACCAGCGCGTCGTCGGGTTGTTCCCGGCGCCGCTGCGCTACTGCGGCCAGCCGGTGTGGTCCGCCCGCCACTGATCGCAGCTCGAACGCTGATAGAGGTGCGCTGCCTGCGGCTACTTGGGGCGCTAGGTTGCGCTAGCGGGCGACACGAGGTGGACGGATGGGTTGGTTGTCGGAGTACAAGGCGTTTCTGTTCCGCGGCAACCTGCTGGACCTGGCGGTCGCCTTCGTGCTTGGTGCCGCCTTCAATGCGGTGGTGCAGTCGCTGGCCAACGACGTGATCATGGCCGGGGTGGCGGGACTGGTCGGTCTGGACATGGTCAGCCAGCTCGCGGTCGGGCCGCTGCTGTACGGGCGCTTCCTCGCGGCGCTGCTGTCGTTCGCGATCATCGCCTCGGTGCTGTTCGTCCTCATCAAGGCCGCCGCGCGCTTCAACAAACCGCCCGCCGACCAGGCTGCAGTCCCGGACTCCGATGAGGTCGTGCTGCTCCGCGAGATCCGCGACCTGCTGACGGCGCAGGCCAGCGGGCCGCAGGGCGAGCGCGGCTTGCGCTGAGGCAGGCGACGGGCGGTAGCGCAGGTGCTAGCTCGGCTGGGATCGCGAGGCAGCCGCTGCGCGGCGCAGGCGGTCCATCACCGCTCGCCCGATGCCCACTTCTTCGACGGCCTCGACGATCAGGATGTCGGCGCCGGCCGATTCGGCCTCCCGCATGGCGCCGTACAGGCGACGGGCCAGGTCCGCCGCACCGGTGACGACGGCAACGGTGATCACCGGGGCTTCAGCGGCGATGTGTGCCACCAGGGCGACCGTCGCCCCCTCGGCCGCGGCGGCCACGGCACAGCGAGGACCGTCTCCGGCTGCGACCACCTCCACCCGGCAGCTCGGCGCGTAATGGCGGTAGCGCGTGCCCGGCGCGGCGGATACCTCGCCCCGCGGGTCGTGATCGCCGATCGCCAGCTGCTCACGGCTGATGGCTCCCTCTCGCAGGATCACCGGGGCCTCGCCGCGCGCGTCGACCACGGTGGACTCGACGCCGATCGTGCAGGCACCGCCGTCCAGCACGATGTCGATCAGCGCGCCGAGGTCGGCCAGGACATGGTCGGCGGTGGTGGGGCTCGGTCGTCCTGACCGGTTGGCGCTCGGCGCGGCGATCGGGATGCCCGCGTGCCGCAGGAGGGCCAGCCCGACGGGGTGGCTGGGCACCCGCACGCCGACGGTCGGCCGTGCGCCGGTGGTGACCGCTGGCAGCCGGGGGTCGGCGTCGAGCACCAGGGTCAGCGGGCCGGGCCACCACTGCGCCGCCAGGACGCGGGCCAATGGTGTCCAGCGCCGGGTGACGGCGGCGGCGGCCTCGGCGTCGGCCACATGCACGATGAGCGGATTGTCGGCGGGACGGCCCTTGCAGGCGAAGATCCGTGACACCGACGCGGCACAGCGAGCGTGGGCTCCCAGTCCATACACCGTCTCGGTGGGAAAGGCCACCAGCCCGCCGTCGCGCAGGAGGGCGGCGGCTGTCGCGTAGGCCTCGGCGCCGGGCCGCAGCTGCGTGGCTGACACGGCGGGAGTCTAGGCAGCCGGCGGGACGCCACGGAATTGGCGTCAGGCCTTCTCTTGAGATCAGCCCTGCGTTCACTAGCTGTTCTTAGACAACTCTTAGGTTCCCGGCGTCCGTTTCCCTTCGCGAAGGATGTCTCGATGAGCCAAGTGCGTTACGCCAACCTGCCGGTGGTCGGTCCGACCGGCACCGGTAGCCACAGTAAATGTCAGTGGGCCTGCGGCGACGATTGTGCCAAGGAGGTCCCCAACCACAGCGCCAACGAGACGTTCGCCGACGTGGTCGGACGGACTGTGTCGCGGCGCTCGTTGCTCAAGGGCGGGTTGGGCGCGGCGATGGTCGTCTCCGGTGTGCTGTCGTCCACCGAGCGGGCACTGGCGGCGCCGGGCACCAACGGTGCAGACGGGCGGCACGGGGGCGAGACCCTCGGCTTCACCCCCATCGCGCCGTCGACGGCCGACGATGTCGAGGTGCCCGAGGGTTACGACTGGGACGTGATCGCCAGCTGGGGAGACCCGGTCGTCGCGGGCGCTCCTGCCTTCGACTTCCACAACCAGACTGCGCGCAAGCAGGCGCTGCAGTTCGGCTACAACTGCGACTGGACGGCGTTGTACCCCCCGCGTCGCAACGGGCCGCGCACCGAGGTAGGGCTGCTATGGGTCAACCACGAGTACACCGACCCCGGGCTGATGTTCCCGGACTACGTGGAGGGGGCACCGACCAAGCAGCAGGTCGACATCGAGCTCGCCGCCCATGGCGGCAGCGTGCTGAAGGTGAACCGGGAACGAGGCAAGAGCAGCGCGTTGCTTGC
>JACCTL010000086.1 GCA_013812395.1 Euzebyaceae bacterium | reverse complement strand
GTGGCGGCCGGCCGCGGCGCGGTGGCGGCGGGGCGAGGCGCGATGGCGGCCGGACGGGACGCGGACGTCGCCGTCTTGTTCTGACGGCGACGTCGCGTGAACCCGGCGCGAAGTCGCTCGACGCGTGCGGTCTCCATGACCGCCGCGAAATGCGGGTCGTGCAGCATGTCGGCCTCCTTCCAGCCTTCTCGGGGTCGTTGCAACCCGATGACGACCACCATGTGCCTCTGAGGTAGCCAGCCGCATCGGCAGCAGTGCGCATCTTTCGTGGGCCGTCTTGCCTAGGACCGGGCGATGGCGGGCCTAGGCATGCCTAGGCGGCGCCAACCGCGCATGGCCAGGAGGCGTGCGCGGTCACTCGTAGCGCAGGGCAACGACCGGGTCGAGGCGCCCCGCGCGTCGGGCGGGGAACGTCCCGAAGGCGATGCCGACGCCGACGCTCACCCCGAAGGCCAGCGCCACACTCCAGCCGGTCACCGCGGCGGGCAGCGGCGTGAACGACGACGCGATCTCGGCGAGGCCGATGCCCAGTGCGATGCCCAGCACCCCGCCGACGCCGCACAGCACGATCGCCTCGACCAGGAACTGCGTGGTGATGTCCCGCGTGCGTGCTCCCAGCGCCTTGCGCAGGCCGATCTCGCGGGTCCGCTCCTGCACCGACACCAGCATGATGTTGCTCACACCGATCCCGCCGACGAGCAGGCTGATGCCGGCGATGGCGGCCAGCACCAGGGTCAGTGTGTCGAGGATCTCGCCGGCGACGCCGAGGATCTCCTGCTGAGTCAGCACGCTGAACTCGGATTCGTCGAGCCGTTCGGACAGCACGGCGCGCAGCCGTTCGGTAATCGGATCCAGCTGCGAGGCGTCGGGTGCCTTGACGAAGATGGTGTCGACCCGCCGGGTGCCGAACAGTCGCTGTGCCGCGGTGATCGGCATCACCACCTGGCTGTCGCGGTCGACGCCGAGGGCGGCGCCGAGCTCGTCGAACACCCCGATCACCCGGAAGCGCAGCCCCGCGACGGTCACGTACTTGCCGATGGGGTCGCTGTCGGGGAACAGCGCTGCCCCGGCACTGGACCCCAGCACCGCCACCCGGCGGCCGGTCGCGACGTCGGACTCGGTGAGGAACTCGCCTCGCACCACCTCGCGGTTGAGCACCTGATCGAACTCGGCGGTGGCCCCGAGGACGCTGGAAAACGCCGACACGCTGCCGGCCCGCACCGTCTCGCCGCTGGCGAGGTTGCCGCTGACCGACACCTGATCGCCGAGGTCACGCTGGATGTCCTCGACGTCGTCGATGGTGAACTTGCTCAGCGTCGGGGCCTGGCCGAAGTCGAACGAGCCGGGCACGACCAGCAGCAAGTTGGAGCCGAGGTCTTCCACCCCGGCGGTCACCTCGTTGCGTGCGCCGGTGCCGACGGCCACCAGCAGGACCACGCTCATCACCCCGATGACCACTCCGAGCACCGTCAGTGCCGAGCGCAACCGGTTGGAGCCGATGGCGGTGATCGCCACCCGGGACGCCTCGGGCAGGTTCACGCGCCGCGCTCCCGGCGGGCCGCCACGGGCGAGACGGGCTGCTCGCGCGCCACGGGACCCGCTGGCGTAACGGCCGCGCCTTCCAGTACGCCGTCACGGATGCGGATCTGGCGAGGTGTCAGCGCCGCGATCTCCGGGTCGTGGGTGATGACCACCACGGCCACGCCCCGCTCGCGGTTGAGCTCGCGCAGCAGGTCCATGATCTCCTGCCCGGTGACCGTGTCGAGGTTGCCGGTGGGCTCGTCGGCCAGCAGCAGGCGGGGCTGGCTGACCAGGGCACGGGCCACGGCCACGCGCTGTTGCTCGCCGCCCGACAGCTGCGACGGCCGGTGGTCGAGGCGGTGACCAAGGCCCACCGACCGCAGCGCAGCGACAGCCCGCTCACGGCGCTCCGCCCTAGGCGTGCCGCGGTAGACCAGCGGCAGCGCGACGTTGGCCAGAGCCGAGGTCCTCGTCAGCAGCTGGAACTGCTGGAACACGAAGCCGATCTCGGTGTTGCGCAGGCGCGCCAGCTCGGCGTCGTTCATCTCGTCGACAGGACGGCCGAAGAAGCGCAGCCGTCCGGTGGTGGGGCGGTCCAGCGCTCCGAGCAGGTGCAGCAGCGTCGACTTGCCCGAACCGCTCGGCCCGATGATCGCCACCAGCTCGGCCGGCCGAACGGCGAACGACACACCCCGCAACGCGTGGACGACGGCAGCGTCGGCGCCTTTGCCGAGGGTGTAGGACCGGGTGACGTCGGTGGCCTCGACGACGGGCGGGGGCGTCACCGCAGCTGGCCCGGTCCACGACAGACCGTCACTGCAAGGTCACTTCGTCACCCGCCGACAGGTCCTCGTAGCCGGTGACCACCACCTGGTCGTCGACCTCGAGGTCGCCACGCACGGCGGCGCGCTCCTCGCCAAGGGCCAGCACGCGCACGTCGACGACCTCCACCACGCTGTCGCGCACGACGTAGACGATGTCGCCACCCTCACGACGCAGCAGCGCCCGAGACGCCACCACCAGGTCGGCCTGCTGGTTCTTGGTCACGATCTCGGCGCTGGCCGTCATGCCCACTCGCAGCCGCCGCGACGTGCCACCGCGGCGTTCGTTCTCGGGGATGATCCGGATGCGGATGGGGTAGCCGACGCCGCCCGTCTCGGTGCGATCGGCCGCAACCTGCACCTGCTCGACGATGCCCTCGAACGTCGCCTCGGGAAAGGCGTCGACCAGCACCGTCGCCCGCTGTCCGCTGCGTACCTGCGGGGCGTCGACCTCGTCGACGTCGGCTGCGGCGTAGCGCTCGGAAAGGTCGTACACGCTGAACAGGACCTGACCGAGGTTGACCGGCGCCCCGACCCGCAGCGTCCCGCCGGGCTCACCGCCTCCCGTTAGTCCGCTGAGGGCACCGGCCGCGCCCGACAGGTCATCGGGTAGCTGCCCAGGCAGGGGCGACGCCTGCGACACCGCCGCGTCGCCGAGCTGCACGCGTCCGGCGAATGGGGCCTTGACGACCAACTGCGAAGCCTGCTCTTTGGCGGCGGCAGCGGCCGCCTCGGCTTGCAGCCGCTGCGCCGCGGTCGCCGAGGACGCCGCCTGGTTCAGGGCGCTTGACAGCGCCTCGGCGGTCGCGTCCTGTTGCGCCGCCAGGGCCTGTCCCGAGGTCAGCAGCGCCGCCCGGGTGGCCTCATAGGAGGCCTCGACGGCGTCGACCGCCGACAGTGCCGCCGCGCGCTGGTCGGCGTCTTTGATGCGCTTCGCGTTGCGGCGGGCCTCGGCGACCCGCGGCTCGGTCCGCCGGTCCAGCGCCGCAACCGCCTCCTGCACGTTGGCCAGGGTCTGGTCACCGGCGCCTGAGACCGCCACACCGCCAGCGCCCGCAGCGGCCGACTCGGCGGCTCGCGCCTGCTCGCGGGCGAGTTGGACCTGCTCAGAGGACAGCCGCAGGACCGTCTGGCCCTTGCGCACCTTCTCGCCATCGCGCACGGCGAGGTCCACGACGACGCCGGAGACACCAGCGGCCACCTGCTGGCTGGCGGCGGCCTCGATCGTGGCCGGAGCCGACACCGTCTGGGTCACCTTGCCGTCACCGACGCGCTGCACCTCGACCACCGGTAGGTCGTCGCCGAAGCAACCAGTGAGCAACAGGCTCAGCACCCCAGCGGCCAGCGTGCCGCGCCGGATGGCGAGAAAGCTACGCACGGCCGATGGGTCCTTTCGCCGGTGGGTCAGGCGCCGCGAACCGAGAACGTCAGCGCAACGTCCGGGTACGTCCCCGTCACCGCCGCTGGAGCGACGCTGCAGCCACGGGCTCTGTGCGGCCCGTGCGCCGACCCATGCAGGGGCGGCTTAGGGTCCCGTGGCAGGCGCGAGCAGGTCGGGCAGATCGAAGGCGAGGTCGGCGAGGTGACCTGCGCAGCAGCGGTGGGTGTCCAGGTGGCCCGGCAGCTGCGCGTCCACGGCCTGGCGGAGGGCACGCACTCGGGCCGCCGGGTCGAGCGTGGCGACAGCGAGCACGTCGGTGCCTTCGATGGCGACACCGACTGACCGCCGGCAGCAGCCGAAGATGGGCGTGTCGTCGCGCCAGGCCCCCTCGAACTGGTGGGTCAACGTACTGGCGACGACGGACGGGGTCCCTGTCATTATCCAGCTCCGGTCTTCGCGGCGATAGCCCACTCCAAACTACCCCCACCCCCTCTGGCCGCAACGGAACTGGCCTTGTCCTACCGCTTCGCCAGCTGGGGACGTCCCTGCCCTTCAGCCGCCGGCCAGCTCCGTCGAGCGGCGCTGTGCGGCCTCGATGGCGTTAAGGAAGGCGGCGCGGACCCGTTGCTCCTCCAGCACGCGGATGGCCGCGATCGTGGTCCCACCCGGGCTGGTGACCGCCTCACGCAGCTCGACGGGATGCCGTCCGGTGTCGCGCAGCATCTTGGCGCTGCCGACCATCGTCTGGATGATCAGCTCCGTGGCGACGTCGCGCGGCAGTCCCAGCAGGATGCCGGCGTCGATCATGGCCTCGGCGAGCAGGAAGAAGTACGCGGGACCTGAGCCCGACAGGGCCGTGACGGCGTCGAGGTGCTCCTCGGCCAGGTGCACCACCTTGCCGACGTGGCCGAGCACCGACTCGGCGGTGGCGAGGTGCTCGGGGCCCGCATGGCGCCCTGGCGAGATCGCGCTCATCGCTTCGTCGACCTGCACCGCAACGTTGGACATGACCCGCACCACGGGCACACCGTCGCGCAGGGCCTGTTCGATCCTGGCCGTGGGGACGCCGGCCGCAACTGAGATGACGGTGTGCGAGGGGGTCACGTCGCCGGCGATCTGTACCAGTAGCGCGTCCATGTTCTGCGGCTTGACCGCCACCACCAGCACGTCGGCGGCAGCCGCGGCGACAGCGGCGTCGGTGCCGGCGCGCACGCCGTAGGTGCTGGTCAGCACAGCGGCTCGCTCGGCGGTGCGCACCGCGCACAAGACCTGGTCGGCGGTGGCCCAGCCCGAGCGCAGTAAACCGCCGAGCAGGGCCTCGCCCATCCGTCCCGCACCCAGGATGGCGAGGGTGGCGTCCATCACCGCCGCCACAGCGACGAGTAACCGGCAGCGCGCATGTGGCTAGGTGTCACGCAGCGAGCGTAGGAAGAACAGCACGTTCGCCGGGCGCTCGGCGAGGCGGCGCATGAAGTACGGGTACCACTGGTGGCCGAACGGCACGTACACCCGCAGGCGGTACCCGTCGGCGACGAGGGCGTCCTGCAGGCTGGCCCGCACGCCGTGCAGCATCTGGAACTCGAAGTCGTCGCGCGACAGCCCGAACCGGTTGGCCACAACCTTGACGTGGTCGATGAGCCGGTCGTCGTGGGTGGCGATGCGCGGGTAGTTGCCGTGCGCCAGCAGGTAGTCGGCACACTCGGCGTAGCTGGCGTTCACCTGCGTCCGCGACTGGTAGGCCACCCGCTCCGGCTCGGCGTAGGCGCCCTTGCACAGGCGCAGGCTGGCACCGGCGCGCGACAGTCGTTCCACGTCCGCCCGGGTCCGGCGCAGGTAGGACTGCACGGCACAGCCGACGTGGGCGTGGCCCGCCTGCTGCAGGCGCTCCACCAGGGCGACGGTGGCTTCGGTGACGTCGCGGCCCTCCATGTCAAGGGTGAGGTGCTCGCCGATACGCGCGGTGGCCTCTGCCACGTCGCAGCACAACTCGGTGCACAGCTCCTCGGACAGCTTCAGGCCCAGCTGCGTGGGCTTGACCGACACGCCGGCTGGCAGCCCCTCTTCACCGATGCGCCCCACCGCCTCGACGATGACCTTGGCGGCGGCCCTGGCGTCGTCCTGCGAGGTCACGCTCTCGCCGAGGAAGTCCAGCGTGACCGTCTTGCCCTTAGCGGCCTGCCGGCGGGTGACCGCGAGGCCGTCGTCCAAGGTCTCGCCGGCGACGAAGCGCAGCGCCAGCGACCGGGTCAGGCGGCGCGAGGTGACCTGTTTGGCCAGCGGCTTGTTCTCACCGGCCCTGATCAGCAGGTTGCGCAGGAGGTCAGGCATGAGCGGCGTCCTGAGTCCGCTCGACCCGCGCGCCCAGGATCTGCGCCATGTGGTCCAGCGACTGCTCCCGGATCGCGGCCGCGTCGTGCTCGGGCGCGTCGAAGGTGGCGGTCGCCTCGGCTGCGACAGTGACGGCGATGTCACGGTTGCGCAGGTCGGCGGTGGTGTGCAGGACGCAGATGTCGGTGCACACCCCGCAGATGCGCACCTCGTCGATGTCGAAGCGGTGCAGCAGCCCTTCCAGCTCGGTCTCGAACATCGCCGAGTAGCGACGCTTGGGCAGCAGGTGCACCTCGGCACGGTCGAGGTAGCCGAGCAGCTCGTCGACGAGCTGCGCCTCCTGCGTGCCGCGCACGCAGTGGGTCGGGAACACGTCGAACTCGCGATCGTCGGTCTCGTGGGTGTCGGCCGTGAAGATCACCCGCTGGCCGGCGGCCAGCGCGGCGTCCACCTCGCGAACCACCGCGGGCAGCACCGCCAGGCAGTCGGTGCTGGCGAGGTTGCCCTCTCGCAGGAAGCCGTTTTGCATGTCGACCACGATCAAGGCCTGCACAGCTGTTCCCTCCGTCGCCAATGCATTCCAGGCTTACGAGCCAGGGGCCGACACGCAGGAGGCCCGCGACGCGGCGTCGCGGGCCTACCCGCCCGTCGGGCCCAGGCGCGCAACTTCGAGGCGGTGGCGCGCCGACCCGTTGCCGTTGAGCCTACGCGGCCGCGCGCAGGCCCGTGAGCACGACGCCGATGACCCGGCGCCGACAGTCGGACGTTGTTATCAGGATCGGCGATACGTCGCCCGTCCACCATGGTCCTCCTGGACGGTTTTCTTAGCCCAGCCGAACTAGTCATCCAGCGGCCATCACGAGTCAATCAGGAATGGGACGTGCGGAATAGTCGGATCAGGAGATGGGGTTTGGGCCCATTCCGACGCGGGCGCGCCAGGCCTGTTCGCGTTCGATGTAGCCGCCGAAGCCGAGCCGGATCGCCTGCCAGTACGACTCGTCGGCCACGATGAGCAGCTGGCCGAGCATCCGGTCGAGCTCGTCGACGGTGACGGCGTGGCGCGGCAGGACGCCAACGAGCAGCACGTCGCCGGCGTCGTGCAGAGCGAAGCGCAGCAGGTAGCTGCGCAGGTTGCGCTGCAACAGGTAGGCATAGACCTCGTCGGAGCGCTCGTCGGGGGCCGCCATGAAGAACGACTCGACCACCAGGTTGTGCGCGCCCAGTTCCAGATAGACGGGAATCGTGCGCTTGCGCTCGCCGCGCAGCAGCGTGAACCATGAGGGAGCGCTGCCGCCTCTACCACCTCCGGCTGGTTCAGCGCTGGCCGGTGCGCCGAGACGCTCGACGTCGAGTTCAGGCTGAGTGGCGAACCAGGCGTCAACCGCGGCGTGCGCCTCCACTAGGCGCCCTTGGCCTCGGCCTCCGGCACCGCCACGCCCAGACCAGCTGGGTCCTGTGCGGCCCGGTGCTGGCGAAGCACCTCGCGGTACACCGCCAAGGTGCGTTGTGCGGTGACCGTCCAGCTGAAGCGGGCGGCATGGCGTTGGGCGGCCTCGGCGGCCTCGGCCCGGATACGCGCGTCGACCAGGTAGGGCAGCAGGGCTGCGGCGAAGTCGCGGGGATCGCGCGACGACACCAGGGTCCCGCCGCCGTCGACGGCGGCGGGAAGGCCACCGATATCGGAGGCCACCACCGGCGTGCCGCACGCCTGGGCCTCCAGCGCGACCAGGCCGAAGCTCTCCGAGTGGCTGGGAACCACCACCACGTCGGCAGCTCGGTACAGCGGCGCCAGCTCGGCATGGGGACGTGGAGCCAAGATGGCCACCCGGTCATCCACGCCGAGGTCGACGGCCAGCCGGCGCAGGGTGTTGGGATCGGAAACGCCGGCGCCGTTACCGCTGGCGCCGCCGACGACCACGAGCCGCGTGGGCACACCGTCAGCTGGCAGTAGCGCGTCCAGCGCAGCCAGCGCGCGCACCGCGATGTCCGGTGCCTTCAGCGGCTGTAAGCGGCCGACGAACAACACAATGCGCCCGCCGCCCAGCGACTGGCGGGCGGCACGGCGGTCGATGGCTGCGGAGAACACCTCGAGGTCAACCCCAGGTTCAACCAGGTGGATCTTGCCAGGGGCGGCGCCGTAGCGCTGCCGCAGGATGGTGACCTCGCTGGCTGCGGGCGCGACGATGGCGTCGGCGTCGGCCACGATCCGTTCTTCGGCGGCAAGGCGCAGTGGCGGTTCGGGCAGGTCACCCGGCGCGAGCGTGTCGTTCTTGGCCCGGCCAAGAGTGTGGAAGCTTTGCACCAGCGGCAGTCCCAGCCGCCGGGCGGCCCGTCGCCCCACCCAGCCGCTCATCCAGTAATGGCCGTGTAGCAGATCAAGCGCAGCGGTCGCTGGATGCGCGGCGAGAGCCAGGTAGAACGCGCACAGGTGGGACGCCAAGTCGTCCTTGGCCAGCCCCGCCGGACCGGCCTCCAGGTGGTGGACCGCGACGCCACCTGCCGTCGCAACGGTGGCGGGAAGGTCGCGACCAGCGGCTCGGGTGAAGATGTCGACGCCGACGCCGGCGGCGGCGAGGCGCTGGGCCAGCGACAACAGGTAGACGTTCATGCCGCCGCTGTCGCCGGTGCCCGGCTGTTCCAGCGGCGACGTGTGCACCGACAGCAATCCGACGCGCCGCGGTCCCGCGCGGTCGGATGGACGGCTGTCGCCCCAGTCCTGCTGCATCGGCTTCCCTGTCGTCGACCCGACCGGCCATGCTAGCCACGACAGCCGCGGGTGGGCCCTGCCTCACGGCGGAAGGAGGGATAGACCTCGAGCAGTGCGCACTTCTGCTTCTCGGTCAAGTAGGCGTCGGTCAGGATCCGGCTGGCGAGATCGTCCCGGCGTTCCTCGAGCATCCCGGCCTTGACGTAGAGCGTCCCGGCGCTGATGCGCAGCGCAGAAGCGACCCGCTGCAGGATGTCCGGCGACGGCCGGCGCAGCCCGCGTTCGATCTGGGACAGATAGGGGTTGGATACGCCTGCCTGGCTGGCGAGCTGGCGCAACGGCACCCCCGCCCCCAGCCGCTGCTCGCGGATGAACTCGCCGAGGCCGCGTCCAACACCAGCCGTCGCCGTCGTCGCGTCCTTGGACTCTCCACCTCGCTGCCTTCCGCTACCGCAGCAGGGTGAGCACCTCTGGGCGCACCTCGAGCGCACCATGAGGACGGCCACCCCCCAGGACCACCGGGTGGCGCACCGGCGCGGGGACCAACGCACCGAGACCTTCCAGGACCGCGGCGAGCACCGGCCCGTCGGCGCGCTTGCCACCGTCGGCGATCTTGACCGCGATGCCCAACGCCGTCTCGCCCTCAAGGCCTGCCGCCAACACCGCCTCAGCGCCCCGCTTGGCCACCACCCGGTTGCTGGCTCGCATCATTTGCGTGTCGAAGGCGTCGTCGCCACCGATCAAGGCGGGCCGTGCGGTCATGGTGCTGCGGATGCGGCGCAGCTCCGGCGTCTGGCCGGCGGCCAGCCGGGCGAACCCCGTCGCCAAGCCGCGTAGCGACAGGACCCACGCCGGCGCGCCACACCCGTCGATCCCCGGCCCGGTCGGCGTCGCCGAGCTGGCCTCGGCCAGGCGCTCGTAGACCCGCCGCTGCAGCGGTGTGTGCTGCCGCAGGTAGTCGGCGGGGTCACCCCCGGTGGCGCTGTGTGCCAACAGGAAGCTGGCGTGCTTGCCCGAGCAGTTGTGCGCCAATGGTTGGGGCTCGCGCTGGGCCAGCATTGTCGGTACGTCGGTGGGTAGCGCCGGCGGGCACTGCAGTGCCGTCTCGTCCAGGCCGGCCTCGGCCAGCAGGCGTGCGGCCTCGATCTGGTGCGTGGCAGTGCCGTCGTGGGAGGCGCAGGCGATCGCCAGCCCGTTGGTGTCCAGGGCCACGCCGGCCTCGGCGAGCAGGTCGAGGGTCGCCAGCGCCTGGAAGGGCTTGGCCGCCGAGCGGACGTAGGTCGGCAGCTCGGCGTCCCCGAGCTGCGCCACGACGGTGCCGTCGGTGTCGCAGACCACGACGTGGCCGCCGTGCTGGGACTCCAGCACGCCGTCGCGTACCACATCGAGCAGGGGGACGGCGCGGGAAGCGACCATGGAGGCGCAGCCTACCGGGGTGGCCGCCCGAGCTTGCCTAGCGGTCCTCGGCGGACGGTCCGGCTCCGGCGGCCCTTCCTGCCTCGGCGGCACCTCCGGCTGCGGCGGACCCGCCGCGCTCGCGCACCGTCGACGCCACGACGGCGTCGACGTCCAGGGCGCCGTCGCGGTAGCGATGGACGAGCTCGGCCTGCAGGGCGTCAAGGGCGTGCAGCACGCTGCGCCGCAGCTCGGACACCGACGCCTCCTTGGCCTGCAGACGCTCAAGCAGCGCACGCAACTCGGCGTCGTCCAGGTCGGGGATACGGCTCAGACTGGCATCGTCGACGGGGCTGTCCTGGGCGCGGTGGCCGTAGGGCTGGTCGTCCGGGTCGAACATCGGTGAAATCCGGGCCTTGAGTGGGTCGCGCTCGCCTTCGGTCTTCTCGGCCAGGATGTCGCTGAGCTCGTCGACGAGGTGGGCGTCACTACCGGCGCTGCGGCGGTGTTGCTCGGCGCGCGTGATGTCAATCTGGCCCTGCACCACCCGCCGGGTGAACGACAGCGTGGCCTCCTCGTCGCGGCAGTCGTCGCGCATGGCGCGTAGTTCGTCAGCCGGGCGGTCGTTGAGACCGTCGAGGAAGTCGGTGGCTGTCACACGATCGATTCGGCGGCGCCGCTGCTCCATGGCAGTCCCCTTTATCGTCGTGGTGGCCGTCGTCGCCGTGGCCGCGGCTATTGTCCGGATGGTACCCGCGGAGCGGGGTACTGGCGCGTGATTTCGCCTGCTGGATGAGCTTGGGGAGCTGCTCGAGATCCGCCACGCCTGACCTTTCCGCCGACAGCTCCACGGCCACCGTGTGCGATCAGCCGCGCTGGCGACAGAATCCGCACACGGTTGTCGCCCGTGCGCGACGAGCCGCGCCGGCGACGGAATCCGCACCCGATGACACGTTCGCGGCTGCACTTGGACATGATCACGGTCTGTTTCATCCCGAAGGCGGGCGGGTGTGCGCCCTCGGTGGCGGGCGGGCTCCGGAGGTGGCGACCGCGACCGCCGCCAGCGCCGCAGCTGCCGCCAACGCGGCGTGCACCTCGGCACCCGTCAGACGCGCGGCGAGCCAGCCGGCGGTGAAGGCGTCACCCGCTCCTGTCGAGTCGATGCCGTGCGCGCCCCTACTCCCGTCGGCGCCCGTCCAGTCGACGTTGGGGGCATCCTCGCTCACGGCGGCGTCACGATGGATCATGTTGGTGCCGTCGGACCACAGCGCCCCGTCCGCGCCGAGGGTGACGACGACCTCGGGATAGGCGCCCGCCAGGCAGCGAGCCACGTCCTTGCTGTCGTGACAGCCGGTGAGGACCCGGGCCTCCTCGAGATTGGGCAGGCAGCTGGCGATGCCACGGGTCCAGTGCAGGAACGCGTCGGCGCCGGCGACGCGCAGTGGCTGCGCCGAGGACGGGTCGACCGAGACGGACAGCCCTTGCTCGCGGGCGCGGCGGATGGCGTGCAGCGCCGCAGGACGCGAGCCGTTCGCCAGCAGGGTGTAGCCGGCGACGTGCAGATGGGCGGCGGTATCGAACGGCGCCGCCTCGACATCGGCGGGGGCCAAGGCGAGGTTGGCGCCACGGTCCGGGTACATCGTGCGCTCGCCATCGGGAGTGACGATCACCACGATCGCCCCGGTCGGCAGGGCGGCGTCGGTGGCCAGGCGGCAGTCCACGTCCGCCGCCTGCAGCTGGGCGCGCTGGTCGCGACCGAAGGAGTCGTCACCGACTCGGGCCACGAGCGTCGCGGGTATACCGGCGCGGGCCAGCCACGCCGCGACGTTGCCCCCGGAGCCACCGCCGGTGACACGGACCCGCGCGGTGGCGTCGCTGCCGACCGCGGGCGGCTCCAGGGCGCGAGCCAGGACGTCGACGACCACGTCACCGACCACGATCACCCCGGACCGGCTCACCGTGCGATCGCCACGGCGATCTCGGCCGCCAGCAGGGCGTTGCGCCGGATGATGGCGACGTTGGCGGTCAGGCTCGCGCCGCCCGTCGCTCGGTGGAAATGCTCGAGCAGGAACGGCGTCACCGCCTTGCCGGAGATCCGCTGCTCCCGAGAAGCCGCCATGCCTTCGGCAAGCACGCGGTCGTGCACTTCGGGGTCGACCTGCTCGTCGGGTGGTAGCGGGTTGGCGACGACCACGGCGCCGGCGCCGACCGACAACCCCCGCTGTGCGGCCACGATGGCGGCGACGCCGGCGGGATCGTCCACGGTCCAGTCCACCGTGTGACCGGAGTCGCTGCGGTAGAAGCCGGGGAACGCACGCGTGCGGTAGCCGACGACGGTGACGCCGAGGGTCTCCAGGCGCTCGAGCGTGGCGCCAACGTCGAGGATGGACTTGACGCCGGCGCAGACTACGACGATCGGCGTGCGGGCGAGGGCGCCGAGGTCGGCCGACTCGTCCCAGGTCGTTGCCGCCTCCCGGTGCACACCGCCGATGCCGCCGGTGGCGAACACCGCGATCCCGGCCCGCGCTGCCAGAGTGGCGGTGCTGGCCACCGTGGTCGCGCCGTCACAGCCAGCGGCGATCGCCGGCGCGAGGTCGCGGGTACTGACCTTGGCGACGTCGGGGCTGCTCGCGATCCGCGCCAGTTCGGCCGCGTCCAGCCCGATCACGACCTCGCCGCCGAGGACAGCGATGGTGGCCGGGACGGCGCCGGCATCGCGTACCAGCTGTTCGACCTCCACGGCCACAGCCAGGTTGTCCGGCCGCGGCAGCCCGTGCGCGACCAGCGTGCTCTCCAGCGCGACGACGGGCTCATGCTGTGCCAGGGCGTCGGCGACCTCGCCGCGGACCCGCACGGGCACGTCGTGCATAACGTCCTCCTGCTCGGCGGCGGCGCCGCGAACCCGCACGGGCACGTCGTGCATAGCCTCCTCCTGCTCGGCGGCGGGCGCCGCGAACCCGCACGGGCACGGCCTCCTCCTGCTCGGCGACGATCGCGGGAACACTGACCACCCGGGCCTCGGCGGCGACCGCGGGACGTGGCCCGGCCTCGGCGGGGACCGCAGGGTAACTAACCGCGCTGCCTCGCCTCGACCACCCGGACGTCACCGGCGGCCGGCACCCTGGTTGTCACCAGCCCGGCGCGCCGGCAGGCGGCGGCGAACCAGCGGGCGTCCCGTACGGCGCAGGCCCGCGGGTCGTTGTTGAAGAAGGCATAGATCTCGGCGCTCGGCC
>JACCTL010000179.1 GCA_013812395.1 Euzebyaceae bacterium | reverse complement strand
CTGAGCCGGCCTCGACCGCGGCCTGCCAGTCCGACCACAACCACTCGCGCTCCAACCCGGAGTCGAGATGGTCCCATGGGAACGCCTCGTCGGGGTCGCGCTGCCGGCGGGTGTACCAGGCGATGTCGACGCCGACCTCGTCGGCGGCGCGCCGCCAGATTCCCAGGTCGAAGCATTCATCCCAGCCGTCGAAGCGCGCCCCCAGCTCGAAGGCGCGCTGCACCACGTCCGCCACCCGGCGGTCACCGCGGGCCAGCAGGCCCTCCATGACACTGGGGCGCGGGTCGTGGTAGCGCAGGTTGAGGTTGCGGTCACTGGCCACGCGGCGCTTGAGCAGTCCCAGCTTGCGCTGCAACTCCTCGGGGGTGTCCTGCGCGGCCCACTGGAAGGGCGTGTGCGGCTTCGGGACGAAGCCGCCCACCGACACGGTCACCTTGTTGCGGCGGCCGTGCTGGCGACCCACAGCGAGGACTTTGAGGCCGAGCTCGGCGATGCCGAGGACGTCCTCGTCGGTCTCGGTGGGCAGGCCGATCATGAAGTAGAGCTTGAGGTGCCGCCATCCGTTGGCAAAGGCAGTCTCGGCGGTACGCAGCATGTCCGCCTCACTGACCATCTTGTTGATCACGCGCCGCATCCGCTCGGTGCCGGCCTCGGGGGCGAAGGTCAACCCCGTGCGGCGGCCGTTGCGGGTCAGCTCGTCGGCGAGCGTGACGTTGAACGCATCCACCCGTGTGGAAGGCAGTGACAGGCTGGTCGACGTGCCCTCGTACGCGTCGGCCAGGTCACCGCACAGGCCCAGGATGTCGGAGTGGTCGGCCGAGGACAGGCTGAGCAGGCCAACTTCCTCGAAACCGGTGTTGGCCACCCCGTTGGCGACCATCTGCTTGACCGTCTCGCGCGAGCGCTCCCGCACGGGACGGGTGATCATCCCGGCCTGGCAGAAGCGGCAGCCACGGGTGCAACCGCGGAAGATCTCCACGGAGTAGCGCTCGTGCACCGTCTCGGTCAACGGGACGATGCTGCGCTTGGGATACGGCCAGGCGTCGAGGTCGGACACCGTGCGCTTAGGGATGCGGTAGGGCACGCCGGAGCGCCGCGGGAAGGTGCCTCGCAACCCCCCGGCTGCGCTGTACTCGGCCTCGTAGAACGCTGGCACGTAGGCGCCGGGGATCTTTACCAGCTCGGCGTACAGCCGCTCCCGGTTCCAGCCCCCGTCACGCCGCCAGGCCTTGACGACCTGGTCCACCTCGAGCACGAACTCCTCACCGTCTCCCGCGCAGACCAGGTCCACGAAGGGGGCGAGCGGCTCGGGGTTGAACGCCGCGTGGCCACCCACGATCACCACCGGGTCGTCGTCGGCGCGATCCGCGGCACGCAGCGCCACACCGCCCAGATCCAGGCACGCCAGCAGGTTGCTGTAGCCGACCTCGGCGGCGAGGCTGAACGCGACGACGTCGAAGGCGCGCATCGGGCGGTGGGTTTCGAGGCTGAAGAATGGAATCGCCTCGGCCCGCATCACGGCTTCCATGTCCGTCCACGGGGCGTAACCCCGCTCGGCGACGGTCGTTGGCCGCTCGTTGAGCACCTCGTACAGGATCTGCACACCCTGGTTGGGTTGACCAACCTCGTAGGCGTCGGGATAGACGAGCAGCCAGCGGCTGTCGGCGGCGGCGTGGTCCTTGACCACGATGTTGCCCTCGCCTCCGACATAACGGGCCGGTTTGCGCACGCTGGTCAGGATCGGCTCCAAACGGGGCCAGACCGACTCGTATGCGGGTGAAGTGTTCATGGCTAAAGGTTGTTGGCCGATGCCCAGGCCTCGTGGCCGCATCTGCGTTGACCCGGGGGCGACGGTCACCCCTGGTGCACCCGAGTGTACCGAAGCGCGTCCCTCAACTCTTCCTCGAGGGTCGCGACCTGCCTCGTGCCATCGAGACCGCCGCGACGTCAGCTGAAGCGCCGCATGTGGACGTTGAGCAGCAGCCCCACCATCAAGAACGACCCGATCAGGCTGGTGCCGCCATAGGATACGAACGGCAACGGCAGGCCAGTGACGGGCATGATCCCGATGGCCATGCCAACGTTGATGAAGACCTGGAACCCGAACACGGCGATGACGCCGCCAGCCAGCAGCGTCCCGAAGGTGTCGCGGGACATCGCGGCGATCCGAATCGCCCGCCACAACACCACCACGAAGCCCACGAGCATCAGCACCGAGCCGAGGAAGCCGAGTTCCTCGCCCACCACCGTGAAGATGAAGTCCGTCTGGTTCTCCGGGACATAGGACAGCTTGGTCTGCGTGCCCGAGAACAGGCCCTGGCCAGCGAACCTGCCCGAGCCGACCGCGATCTGGGCCTGGTTGACGTTGTACGCGGCGCCGAGCGGGTCGGCATCTTCGGGGTTGATGAACGACGTCAGGCGGTCGACCTGGTAGTCGGCGAGGGCCCCCGACTGCAGCACGGCCACGAACGACAGCAGGCCGATGGTGGTCAGGGCGAGCATGAACCGCACCCGCACCCGCGCCAGCAGCAGCACGCCGAACACGATTGCCACGAACACCAGGAACGTGCCGAAGTCGGGTTGGGCCAGGATCAGCAGCATCGGGGCCGCCGCGATGGCCAGGGCCTCGACCAACGCCCGCAACCCCAGCGCCGACTCACGGCGCTCGTGGAACAGCGCCGCCAGCATGACGATGAGCGACACCTTGGCGAACTCCGACGGCTGGAACTGGAACGCGCCGATGACCAGCCAGGCCTGCGAGCCGTTGATGACCGTGCCGTTGAACAGCACGTAGGTCAGCAGCACCAGCGAGCCGACGTACAACAGCGGCGACCAGGCACGATACGAGCGGTAGTCCAACAGCGTAACGACGGCCATGCCGATCAGGCCTACGCCCAGCGACACGACCTGGCGGTTGACGTAGAACATCGCGTCGATGCCCTGGCGTTCCAGGCGGTGGAAGGTCGCCGAGTAGATCATCAGCAGCCCGAAGCCTGACATCGCCAGCACCGTCAGGATCAGGACAACGTCGATGTGCCGGGTCGGCGCGTACGCCGTCGACCACTGGCGGCCCACCGCCTCGCGGGCGAGGCGCCCCGAACGGTCGTCACCCCAGGCGATCTGGTTCATGGTCGCAGCCGCCGGCTCATCAGTCGGTCGCCAATCCGGCTTCGATCTCGGTGGTGTCCAGGCCGAGCAGGCCCTCCAGGATCCGGCGCGCGATAGGCGCGGCGTTGACGCTGCCGCCGCCGCCCTCCTCGACCATGGTGACGACCACGTACTCCGGGTCGTCTGCGGGTGCGTAGGCGGCGAACCATGCGAACGGCTGCTTCGGCTTGAACTCGGCGGTACCGGTCTTGCCCGCCACCTTCAGGGGGAAGTCGGCAAAGGTGCCGGCCGCCGTGCCCTCGGCGGTCACCTTCTCCAGCCCCTCGGCGATGAGGTTGCGGTGCTTGGCGCTGACGGGCAGCTTGCCCATCACCTTGGGCTTGATGCGGCGCACGGAACCGTCCGGCTGCACGATTGCCTTGGCCACATGCGGCCGGTACAGCGTGCCGCCGTTGGCGATCGCGGCGAAGCCGTTGGCGATCTGCAGGGGCGTGGTCTGCAGGTCACCTTGACCGATCGACATGTTCACCGAGTCGCCCCCGCGCCAGGTGTTGCCGTACTGGCACAGGTCGACGAACAGCGCCTGTGCGTCGCTGTCATCGGGTGCCCGCTTGGCCTGGGTGCAGTAGCTGCGGCGGTTGTCCTCCCAGAACTGTTGCTTCCACTTGCGGCCCGGGACGACGCCCGCGCGTTCGCTGGGCAGGTCCAAGCCCGTCAGCGCACCGAACCCCCAGGCCTTGGCCTGCGAGGACAACCGCTCCCGCGGCTGCTCGCCTTCTTGCTGCTCGTCGGTCCACATGCGCCGGGCCAACTCGTAGAACACCGTGTCGCAGGAGTACTGCAGGGCCTGGTCGATCGTCATCGAGCCGGAGTCCGCGGGGTTCCAGTTGCGGAAGATCTGCCCGTTCCAGTCCCAGTAGCCGGGGCACGGGACCGTGGTGCTCGGCGTCACGTAGCCGTTCGACAGCGCCGCGGCCGCCGACACGACCTTGAACACCGAGCCCGGCGGGTAGCTGGACTGGGCGACGCGGTTGATGAGCGGGAAGTCGTTGCGGGGGTGCTGCAACCACCGCCAGTAGCGGGTGTCCACCCCGCCAACGAACCGCTCTGGTTGGAAGTCGGGATAGGAGGCCAGCGCGATGACCTCACCGTTGTCGGGGTCGAGCACGACCACCGCACCGGCGGGGGCCTTGTAGGTGCCACCGCGTCCAGGCCCGCTGCCGGTGTCGTCCACCGAGCGCGCGTTGACGATCCCCTCGGCCAGCGACTTCTCGGTGAGCTTTTGCATCCGCAGGTCCAGCGTCGTGCGGATGTCCGAGCCGGGTGTCGGCAGCACGTCGTCGAGTTCCCGCAGGACGTCACCCTTGGCGTTGACCTCCAGCCGCCGCAGCCCCTCGTGGCCTTGCAGTTGCGCCTCGTAGGTCCGCTCCAGCCCAGCCCAGCCGATGACGTCACCGGCGCGGTAACCCTCGTATTCCGGTTGTTCCAGCTCGCTCTCGCTGATCTGACCCACGTAGCCGACGGCGTGCGCAGCGGTGGTGCCGTGCGGGTACGCGCGCACGGGAATGGTCTCGGCGTACACCCCGGGGAATCGACTCGAGGCGTTCTCGTGCAGGTAGAAGACGATGTCGGACGGCACGTCGACCGCGATCGGCTTGGGTCGCAACGGGCTGACCTGGGACGAGGCGATCTCGCGACGGACCTGTCGCAGCGACATGCCGAGCAGATCGGCCAGGTCAGCCAGGACCTCGTCGGCCCGTTCGCCCATCTCGGCGGGCTGCACCGACACCACCCTGGCGTAGCGGTTGACGACGATGTCCTTGCCGTTGCGGTCCAGCAGCTTGCCGCGAGGAGCGGTGACCGACACGGTCCGCACCGCGTTGCCCTGGGCCAGGCTCGCGTACCGGTCGCCGGCCATGACCTGCAGGAACCACAGCCGTGCGAACAGCAGCAGGAACAAGCTGACCACCAACAGGCTCAGGAAGGTCAGGCGTAGGCGCGTGCTCTCCAGCTGCGCCTCGGCGGAGGGGGTTCGCGAGGCTCGCACGAACCGCGACTTTACCATGCGCGACCGCTGGAACCGGCAGCCCCCGACGGTCCATCGACGGTGCCAAAGCGTCGTGACAGCAGCCGTACCGCGGGGATGATCGCCGGCGCCAGCAGCAGGTTCCACAGGGCCGTGGCCGTTGCGCCCTGCACCACGTTGGCACCGGTGAACTGGCGCAGGTCCAGCAGCAGCGCAGTCAACCCGTGGACAGCGAAGCCCATGGCGCCGGCGGCCACGGCCACGGCCACATCACCAGCGCCGCGTGCGCCGACATACGGGCGCAGCCGTCCGACGCCCCAGCCGACCAGCAGCGCCACCAGGGCCCCTAACCCGACCAGCTGTGCCCCCCCGGACAGCAGGTCGACGCTGAGCCCGGCGACGAAGCCATAGCGTGCCCCGGTGTCCGAGCCGTCCGCGAGGGCGAAGGCGATGACGGTCAGCGTCACCACGTCGGGCCGCCAGCCGGCGACCGTGGGCAGCAGGACGGTCTGCAACAGCAGGGCGGTCAGCAACACCGCCGCCATGACCAGCAGCCGAGGTGCATTCACCCGTTGCCCCCGGCTCGAGGCGGTGGCGGTCGGCGCCGCCTCGGCTCGGGTACCCGCTGCTCGGCGGGCAGCTCGGACGGTTGCCTCGGGAAGTCGCGGACGACCTGCACCACCGACAGGCGGGTGAAGTCGACGTAGGGCTGCACGCGCAGGAAGCGTGACGTGTCGTTACCGCGCCGGGTGACAATGCCCACTGGGACACCGCCGGGGATGGAGGTGCCGGCGAACAGCTTGGTGACAACCTCATCACCATTGGCAGCCTCAACTTCGGGGTCGAACATCTCCAGCTGGAACGGACTGGCGCCGCTGCCGGTCAGCAGACCCTCTTCACCGGTGGCGGCGATGCGCACCCCGTAGCCGGCGCTGGGGCTGGTGAGCAGCTCCACCCGGCTGTTGCTGGCGGTGACCTCGGTCAGCTTGCCCACCAGGCCCAGCTCGTTGAGGACCGCCATGCCTGGCGCCAGCCCCCTGTCGGCGCCGGCGTCGATGAGCACGGAGCGTTCCACGGAGTTGGGTGGCTGCGCGATGACCTGCGCCCCGGTGGTGGTGACGCCGAGTCGTTGGCGCATCCGCAGCTGCGCGCGCAGCTCGTCGTTCTCCCGCTGCAGCTCGACGCCGGACACCCGCTCCTGGCGCAACCGCCGCAGCTCTGACTCCAGCGCCGCGTTGCGGTCGCGCAGCGAGCCCAGCGCGCCGATCGAGGAGAACACGTCGCCGATGGGGCGCACCACCGTGGCGAAGCCCTCGGCCACGGGACCGAAGACCGTCAACGCGCCGCGCTGGACGGCCGCGATCACGCCGACGTCGCCCTGGCGGTAGTCCACGCTGAGCAGCAGCAGCGACACCAGCACCAACACGGCCAGCAAACCGCGGCTCGTACGACGTTCAGGCATGCATCACCGGCGCTCGGGGGCGGTCGGTCCCGCAACTAGGCGGTCCGTTTCGGGTGCAGCGTAAAAGGCTTCATGCGGAGCCCGAAATGGACCGCCGCCCCACCTGAGACGGACCGCCCCCCATCGCTGTGTCAGTGGCGTGAACTCGAGATCAAGACGCGCTTGAGGGCCTCGAACTCCTCCAGGCACTTGCCCGAACCGATGGCCACGGAATGCAGCGGGTTGTCGGCCTGGTGGATGGGCATGCCCGTCTCGTGCTTGAGGCGCTCGTCGAGCCCCTGCAGCATGGCCCCACCGCCGGTGAGCACGATGCCCTTGTCCATGATGTCGGCGGCCAACTCCGGCGGGGTGCGGTCGAGGGTGTTCTTCACGGCGTCGATGATCGAGTTGACCGGCTCCTCGATGGCCCGGCGCACCTCCTCGCCGCTGACGATGATCGTCTTGGGTAGGCCGCTGACGAGGTCGCGGCCGCGGATCTCTGCGTGACTCTCGTCGGGAAGGGGAAACGCGCTGCCGATGGCAATCTTGATCTCCTCGGCGGTGCGCTCGCCCAGCAGCAGCGAGTACTCCTTCTTGACGTAGTTGATGATCGACTCGTCGAGCTCGTCACCACCGATGCGGATCGACACGCTGGTGACGATCCCGCCCAAGGAGATGACCGCGACCTCGGTCGTGCCGCCACCGATGTCGACGACCATGTTGCCGGCCGGCTCGTGGACTGGGAGTCCGGCGCCGATCGCCGCCGCCATCGGCTCTTCGATGATGTACGCGGGTGGTCGCGCGCCGGCTTGCACCGAGGCTTCCTGCACCGCGCGCTGTTCGACGCCCGTGATGCCCGAGGGCACGCAGACGACCAGGCGCGGCTTGTTGAACATCGTGAAGTACCGGCGCCGGTGCACCTTCTGGATGAAGTAGCGCAGCATCTTCTCGGTGACGTCGAAATCGGCGATCACGCCGTCTTTGAGCGGTCGGATCGCCACGATGTGCCCCGGGGTGCGCCCGATCATCCGCTTGGCCTCGCTGCCCACCGCCAGGACGGCACCGTTGTTGGTGTTGATGGCCACGACCGACGGCTCGTTGAGCACGATTCCCCGGCCGCGCACGTACACCAGCGTGTTCGCCGTTCCCAGATCGACCGCGATGTCGCGGCCGAAGACTTGCAGGACTCCGGTGAGTGTCTGGCCGTTGGACGACACGGATTTCCCTATCGCTACGGGTGGAGCAGTCGGAGGGGAGAAGGTCGGCGGGGTCGAGATGGCAGTCTAACGCGGCCATACCGGACATTACTACGCGAACAGGCAACGTTGCAGAACGTCGCGCCCCTGTCGTACCAGTAGCGACGCCATCTCGCGAACTCCAGCCCTTTGCGGCCAGGCTCTATAGGATGCCGAGTCGGGCCAAGCTGATCCACTCGGGGTCACCGACGACCAGGTGGTCGAGCAGATCGACGCCCAGCGTCGCGCCTGCCTGGGCCAGCCTACGGGTCACCTGGCGGTCGTCGGCGCTTGGCGTGGGATCGCCCGAGGGATGGTTGTGGGCCAGGAAGATGGCAGAAGCGCCGGCCAGCAGCGCCTGGCGGAACACCTCGCGGGGAGCCATGAACGTGTGGTCCACGCTGCCGATGGACACCGTGACGACGCCCAACAGCCGGTGCTTGACGTCCAGGTTCACCGCCAGGCAATGCTCGCGGTCACGGCCTGTCAACAGCGGCGCAACGATCGCCAGCGCGTCCTCGGGGCAACTGACCTGCGAGCGCTCGGCCGGTGAGCCAGGGCGGAACGCCGGTGACGGCGTGCAGGTGGGGCAGGCGACGACCTTGTGTCCTACCGCTTCGCTGCTTGAGGACGGGCTCATGGCGCCACTGTGGCGCAACGGAGACAGCCCCGGTGAGCCAGCCCTCCCGCGGCTGTGGACGCCCGCGGCGTCGAACGCCTGCGGCATTGGGCCGCACCCGCCGGATTACGGGAAGAAGATCCCGATCTCGCGCTTGGCGCTGTCGGGCGAGTCCGAGCCGTGGACGATGTTCTCGCCGATGACGGTGGCGAAGTCCCCGCGGACGCTGCCGGGCAGGGCATCGATCGGGTTGGTGCAACCCATCAGCGCGCGCATCGCCTTGATCGCGTCGTCGCCGGCCACGACCATCGCCACCAGTGGCCCGCCCGTAATGAAGGCGATCAGGTCGCTGAAAAACGACCTCTCGGCGTGCTCGGCGTAGTGCTGCTGGGCGGTCTCGGCGGAGATGGTGCGCAGCTCCAGGGCCTCCAGCGTCAACCCCTTGCGCTCGATGCGCGCGATCACCTCGCCGACGAGGCCGCGGCGGACGCCGTCGGGCTTGACCAGGATCAGGGTGCGCTCGCTCATGTACTCCACGTCCTTGTGCGGTGAGGTTGGGCCGGCCACCGGTCTGGCGGCTGCTGTGGCGGCTGCTGTGGCGGCAAAGGCTATCCGCCGCGCCGGTCGTCGACGGGGCCGAGCCCGGTGCTGGCCGGACGGCTGCTCCAACTACGAGCCACTCATGCGGGTTCCAGGCCCAGGGCGTCGCGGGCGGCGCCCACGGTGTACAGGGAGCCGGTGACCACCACGACATCGGTGGCCGCCGCCAGCCCGGTGGCCAGCTCCAGCGCCTCGCTAACGTCGCTGGCCACCTCCACCGAGCGGCCGCTGCCGCGGACGGCCTTGTCGAGCCGGTCGGCCGGAGCGGCACGGCCCGAGGGCGGCTCGGTGACGACGATATGGTCGGCCACGCCGAGCAGCTCGCCGACCATCGCCTCGACGTCCTTGTCGCCGAGCACGCCCAGCACGAAGACCCGGTGGCGAAAGGCGAACTCACCGTCCAGCGCCACCGCCAGGCTGTGGGCGCCGGCCGGGTTGTGGGCGCCGTCGAGGACGACCGGAGCCAGGCCCTCCCGGCGGACGACCTCCAGACGGCCTGGGGACCGCACGGCGGCGAAGCCGGCACGGATGACGTCGGGGTCCAGGCCGCCGGCGAACCCGAGGAAGCCTTCGACCGCAGCCAGCGCGTAGGCGGCGTTTGCGGCCTGGTGCGCGCCGTGCAGTGGCAGGAATACTTCGTTGAAGTCGCCGGTCACGCCGCGCAGCGACAGTTGCTGGCCGCCGACCGCCGCGCGGCGGTCGGTCAGGCCGAACTCGCGCCCGGCCAAGGTCAGCTGCGCCCCGCGCTCGCGCACGGCGGTCTCGACCACGGCCATCGCCTCGGGGGGGTGCGGCGCCGAGACCACCACGGCGCCATCGTCGATGATGCCGCTCTTCTCCCCCGCCACCGCGGCCAGGGTCGACCCCAGCTCGGCGTGGTCCAGGCTGATGTCGGTCAGCACGGCGACCTGCCCCTCGACGACGTTGGTGGCGTCCCAACGGCCGCCGAGTCCGACCTCCAGCACGCCGACGTCGACCGGCGCGTCGGCGAAGTGGTTCAGGGCCAGTGCGGTCAGCACTTCAAAGAAGCTGACGCCCTCGGGGTGGCTGGCCTCGACCTCGGCGACAAACGGTGCGAGGTAGTCCATCCCGTCGACCATCGCCTGGCGGCTGATCGGCTCGTTGGCCACGCGGATCCGCTCGCGCACGTCCTGCAGGTGCGGTGAGGTGTAGGCGCCAGCCTTGAGGCCCAGCGCACCCAGCAGGCAGGAGATCATGAGCGTGGTGGTGGTCTTGCCGTTGGTGCCGGTGACCTGCACGCACGGGTAGGACTGGTCGGGCCGGCCAAGCAGCTCCACCAGCGCGCTGATGCGCTCCAGGCCGGGCAGCATGCGCGCGGGCTGTCGCGCGAACAGGGTGCGGACCATCGCCTGGTAGGAGGACTCGTCGAGCACGGGCGCGAGTCTAATGTGCCCTCAACCGAAGAACGACGGCGTCCGCCCCGGCCAGCCGTGTAGCACCAGCCACAGCACCGCGCAGGCGGTGGCCAGGGCCACCGCGGCGAAGGCGACCGCGAGCAAGGTCCGCCACACCGGTTCGCGCGGCAGCCGCGGAGCGAACGGCACCCGCCAGGCAGCCGGTTCCTCACTAGGCCGCGGTCGCGGGTGGGCCCGCTCCAGACGCACGGGGGCCGGCACGAGATCAGGCCGCAGCGCGGCGACCGCCAGCGCCAGCTGCCGGATCTTGTCACACAGCGGGTCGAGCTGACCCTCCAGCTCGTGCGCGGCGGAGACGGCCTGTGCGTGACGGCCGGCCAACACCACAGGATGCAGCGCGGCGTAGCCGTCGGCCAGCTGGTCGAAGAACCGCCGCACCGCCCGCAGCAGCCGTTCGGCCAGCTCATCGTCCACCGTCGCGCCCGCCCACAGGGCCCCGAAGGCGCGGCAGCCGACCACCGCCGAGCGGGCGCGCACCGCATCCTGTTCGGCACCCACCAGCAGCCGTCCGGCCACCCAGGCGTCGTGTTGGCGAGGGGCGACAGCGCCGACGGGAGCCAGGGCGGCGAAGCACAGACCGGCCAGCCACGGCAGCTCGCGCTCCCCGGTTCGTGACCAGCGGCCAAACGTCGCGCAGACGGCAGCGGGAGCGCCGCCAAGCAGACCTTCGGCAGCGTCAGCCAGGCCTCGCAGCGCCAGGGCTTCGAGGGCTTCGGCCAGGCCGGCGGGACTCAGCCCAGCGCGGCGAGCTGCGCCGTCATCTTGGCGACCGCTGCCTCCCACTCGGCGACCTTGCTGCGCTCGGCTTCGACCACGGCCTCGGGCGCCTTCGCCACGAAGCCGCTGTTGCTCAACTTGCGTTGGGCGCGCTGCGACTCCGACACCGCTCGCGCGAGCTCCCGGCGAAGGCGCTCGCGCTCTTCGTCGAGATCGACCAGCCCGGCA
Organism: Euzebyaceae bacterium; assembly: GCA_013812395.1. Lineage (GTDB taxonomy): Bacteria > Actinomycetota > Nitriliruptoria > Euzebyales > Egibacteraceae > JACCTL01. The sequence goes on along the minus strand of JACCTL010000179.1, from coordinate 3,700 downwards.
AGCGGCACGTACAGCTCGCCACCGGCGACCACCACCTTACCCACGGGACCGCCGTCGGCCTGGTTCGCGTCCTCGGCGAAGATCCATGACGCGACCCCGGCCAGTCGCCGGATGCCGTCCAGACCCTCGGCGGTCCGCTGCCGTTGCAAATCGGAGACGGCGGCGACGACGTCGATGCGCGCGGAGGGGGCCAGACCGTGGTCGGCGCGGAACTTGCGCAGCTCGGTGACGACGTCGGCCACCGCGTCGAACGCCGCCTCGGCGTCTGGGTCGTGGTGGCCTGGCTGCGGGCTCGGCCAGGCGGCGCACATCAGGCTGTCGCCCGAAGGCTGCCACAGCGCCTGCCAGATCTGCTCGGTGACGAACGGCATCAGCGGGTGCAACAGCCGCAGCAGGTTGTCAAGCCCGTACGTGAGGACCATCGCGGCAGCCCGGTCGCCCTCTCGGGGCTTGGCCAGCTCCAGGTACCAGTCGCAGTACTCGTCCCAGGCGAAGTGGTACAGCGCACGGGCCGCCCTGGCCAGGTCGTAGCTGGCGTACCCCTCTTCAGCGGCGGCGCGGGCGGTCTCCAGTCGTGACAGCAGCCAGCGGTCCTCGATCTGCAACGCCACCTCGTCGAAGGCGGCCGGCACGCCCTTGCCGTCCGGCAGCCGGCCGAGGACGAAGCGCGCCGCGTTCCACAGCTTGTTGGCGAACCGCCGCGCGCCCTCGACCCACTCCTCGGCCAGTGGCGCGTCCTGTCCCGGCGTCGCCCCCCGCAGCAGCGAGAAACGCAGCGCGTCGGCGCCGTAGCGGTCAATCAGGCCCAGCGGGTCGATGACGTTGCCGAACGACTTGGACATCTTCTTACCATGGCGATCCCGCACGAGCCCGTGGTTGAGCACCGCGTGGAAGGGCACCTCGCCGAGAATGTGCAGGCCAATCATCAGCATCCGGCTGACCCAGAACGTGTTGATGTCGTAGCCGGTGACCAGGACCGATGTGGGGTACCAGGTCCGCAGCTCGGGGGTGTCCCGCGGCCAGCCCAGCGTCACGAACGGCCACAGCTGCGCGGAGAACCAGGTGTCGAGGACGTCAGGGTCCTGGCGCAGGCCATCGGCTTCGACCTGTGCCGGCGACGGGTCGGTGGCAAGCACGTGGATCCGGTCTTCGCGGTCGTACCAGGCCGGAATGCGGTGGCCCCACCACAGCTGGCGCGAGATGCACCAGTCGTGCAGGTTGTCCAGCCAGTTCAAGAAGCCCTTGGCGTTGCGCTCGGGGAGGAAGGCCACACGACCGTCGCGCACGGCCTGGGCGGCACGCTCGGCCAGCGGCGCCACGCGCACGAACCACTGTTCGCTCAGCCTCGGTTCGACCACGGTGCCGCAGCGTGAGCAGTGACCGACGGGGTGGGTGCGCTCCTCGACGCGCACCAGCAGGCCTGCCGCCTCGAGGTCGGCCTTCACTTTGCGTCGTGCCTCGAAGCGGTCCAGTCCCTCGTAGGGACCGCCGTTGGCGTTGATGTGCGCGTCGTTGGTCAGGATGTCGATGGCGTCGAGGTCGTGGCGCTGACCGATCTCGTAGTCGTTCGGGTCGTGGGCGGGGGTCACCTTGACCGCGCCGGTGCCGAACTCGGGGTCGACGTGGCTGTCGGCGACGACCGGGATCGGCCGGCCGAGCAGCGGCAGCACAAGCGTCTGGCCGACCAAGTCGGTGTACCGCTGGTCGTCGGGATGCACGGCGACGGCGGTGTCGCCCAGCATCGTCTCGGCGCGGGTCGTCGCCACGACAACGCCGTCACCGCCGTCCGCGGCCGGATAGCGGACGAAGGCCAGCTCGCCGACCTCGTCGCTGTGGTCGACTTCGATGTCGGAGATCGCCGAGGTGTCGCGCGGACACCAGTTGATGAGCCGGTAGCCGCGGTAGATCAGGCCCTGCTCATACAGGCGGACGAAGACCTTGCGCACCGCGTCCTGGTAGTGCTGGTCGAGGGTGAACACCGACCGCTGCCAGTCGCACGAGGCCCCGAGGCGACGCATCTGGCGCAGGATGATCTCGCCGGACTCCTCCCGCCAAGCCCACACGCGCTCGACGAAGGCCTCGCGGCCGAGGTCGTGGCGCGTCAGGTCGCCCTTGGCCAGCTCGCGCTCGACGACGTTCTGCGTAGCGATGCCGGCGTGGTCGGTGCCCGGCTGCCACAGCGCGTTGTCACCGCGCATCCGCGCCCGGCGGATGATCGCGTCTTGAACACTGTGGTCCAACGCATGGCCCATGTGCAGCGACCCCGTGACGTTGGGCAGCGGCAGCATGATGCAGAAGGGCGGGTGAGCGGCGTCGGCGCTGTCGTCGGGCTCGGCATGGAAGAAGCCGGAGTCATCCCACCAGTCGTACAGCGGCTGCTCGACCTCGCTGGGCTGATAGGACGTGGACAGCGAAGACGGCGAGGGCGCAGGCGGTGAGGCGGCGTTCATCGGCGCCAGTCTAAGTGGCGATGCGCTGCCGCTGCCCGCGCATCGGTCAACTGCGCCACAGAGCACTGCACGGCGGCACCGGCGACCCAACTCCGCGAGCGCAGCGGAGTCAGCGCGTAGGCACACGGGTCCAGTCGTCGACCTCTGTATCGAGGTCGACCTCGATGGCGTCCAGATGTGCATGTGCCAGCAACGCGTCCCGCAGTTCTTGCGAACCTCCAACATAGGTCGAAGTGGCGTCGCAATGCGTCGTGACGAACCAAGAACTTCCCTGGTCCCACCACAGCGTAGGGGGCTGGAACCAGTGGTCTGCGAAGGGATAAAGATCTCGCATCGCATCGAGGGGTCCCTGGTACACGGCGTCGCTATTCAGTTGGAGCCCACCGAGGCCGCCCCAGTACAGGAAGAAGACGGCATGCGGAGTGGGAGTATGAGCGGCGAGGGTGGCCGCTAGCTCGATGGTTGTCGTTGGATCCATCGAGCCGATCAGCGGTTCGACACCCATGAGGGCGCCACTATCCTCATCCGGCACCAAGGCACGCAGCGGAGTCTCTGCATGGATCATCACGCCCCTGGCGCTGGCCAGCTCCCGCCAGGACACCCGGCCGGGGGAGTCACCAGCATGGACATCGCCTCGCAACGGGATCAGCAGGCGGACGTAGGCGGCGAAGACCGCGGGCGCGAGATTGCGCACCCCCACGGCTCCGGGCCGGACGTCGGTGAACGACACGCGGTTGTCATGCCCTGCGAGCAGACCGCCAGGGGGCTGGGGCAGGACAGCATCCAACTTGCCAAGCAACGTCTGCTCTTCACCACCGGTGATCCGGCGAAGTCGGGGATGCAGGTGCGCAAAAGGATCCCCAGTCGGCCGTGAACGCCCACCGTTCATGTGTTGATGTATACCGCCGGCCCTGGCGTCTGTGAACCTTCTACGCGTAGCGCTTGCGGCGTTCATCGGTTTCGGTGCGCGGCACCAAGGTCGGGTTGACGTTGTCACGCACGACTTCGCCAGTGATGTGGCACCCGCCCACGTCGTCCAAGGACGGCAGCTCGTACATCGTGTTGAGCAGCACCTCGTCCAAGATCGCCCGCAGGCCGCCCGCACCCGTGCCCCGCAGGATGGTCGGCGACGGCCACCAGCGCATCGTCGGTAAAGTCCAGCGCCACGCCGTCGTACTCGAAGAACTTGCGGCCCCACTGGAGACATCCCGGGTGATCGACGGGTTCTCGCTCTTGCGGGCGATCTTGTC